>NZ_FSRM01000002.1:3118264-3477396 GCF_900141745.1 Paraburkholderia phenazinium
ATTCGGACTATATGCGTCGGCTGTGTTCTGGACTGCTCTGGCGATCTGCCTGTTTGTGTTTTTCTATCGAATGCTGTAACTGCTTAAGTCTCTCGGGCATGTGGCTGTCAGCCTCACATTCCCTCCGCCACCGATTGGCAACGATCTGCATGGCAAGGTCAAAGGTTTCTTCTTGGCCGCACCCAGCCGGACGACGACCTGTGTGCACCGGCCCTGAATGGGCTCCAGCTTATCGAGTATTGTCGCTGCGGCGAATTTCAGTCTCGCCCACGGTTGTCACTTCCGAAGCGGGACATCAGGTAACCGCTGAGCATAAGGGCGGAGCCTATCGCCACTGCCGTGCCACAAACTCTTTCGAATCCGTCGCCGCGGATCGCCACGATCGCTGCGCATATCACCACGAAACCCACTATGACCGGTAGCAAACGAGCTGCCTGCGATACACCATCTCTTCTAGCCATATATTTTCCCTTGTAGAAGCAGCTACCGGCCGGGCCAATTGCGGTGCGGATGGAATCTGAACCCGGTGCAGCCGATTGTTAGCGATTCCGGGACTAGAGTCGAGTGACTGAAAATGGTCGAACCAAGTCCAATGACGACCAGCCCAGTTCGGCCCTTACGGCCCATCAATATTGTCCCAGAGTGAACGCGTTCTTTCAGTCTGCTGGGTATCCCATCCAGAGAGTCCATATGCGCAAGACGGCATCAAACTACCTGGTCCGCAATCCGAACGTGAGCATCGGTGATGTGGAACCCATGCTTCTCGATGTCGTCCAGACACTCTCCCGGGCCAACACCCAGGTTCCGTTTGTCCCGGTTCAGTTCCACGGACTTAAATGAAGCCCAAGGCGCGACCCTTGCCGGCAGATTCACCCCCGTGGCGTCTGCCGTAACGCCGGACACCGACCGGTCCACGAAAATATAGACAAGCACTTCGTGCACTCCTGCGATAGGTGAATCCCTTGGGCGCATCGTCAAAAATTCGGGACACAGAGTCGACTGTCCCTTCCCCGCCGCGACCCACCGGCATCACGCGCGTTCGACTTCGCTCACATGCATCCGCTCGAATCAGGGAATAACCGACGCATCCTCACGGTCTTGCAGGTAAGACAGACTCACAACGGGTGATCAAATGAACGTCGTCGACATGGCCCATGCATCGGGATTTACCGTCATCCTCGACGGCAGAATCGGCCGCGAGGAATACCAGAGCGTATGCGGTTCGGTATCCGCATTACAGCGATTCGCCGAAGCGGTACGTCAGGACGCAGCGAGCCACTGCGAATCTGCGCCGCTGCAGTCGCCGGCGGCCGATCTGTCTGGACGGCTACGCCGCAGCTTTATTGGAGGTGCGCGAAAATCTGGCGGCCGGGCGGCGCTTGCTCGTCGCGCGTCGCACAACGTTCGCCGGATGCTGCCATGACGGGGCAGATGCAAACCGTCCTGCGTCGGTTGCAACTCGGGTCTGGCGTGGTGTTGCTGATCTATCTCTTTCTCCATCTGATCAATCACGCGCTCGGGATCTGGTCACTCGAACTTGCTGGACGCGGCCTTGTTTTAGCGCTACGGCTCTGGCGCAGCACACCTGGAACGATTGCGTTGTATGGTGCAGCTACGCTCCATTTTGCGCTGGCTGTGCGCACGATATACGGGCGCCGTCACTGGACGCTGCCGATCGCTGAGTGGGTCCGCCTGTGGGCCGGACTCAGCCTGCCGCTGCTGCTTATCCGCCACGCAGTGACGACCCGGCTCGCGTCCTCGCTCTATGGCTTCGAGCCTGACTATGAGCGCGTCGTGATCCTCCTGCTAACGAGTGGTACGCAGGGTTTGCAGCTTGCACTGCTCGCGCCTGGATGGATACACGGATGTCTCGGACTATGGTTCCGGTTGCGTCACCTTCCGTGGGCGCGCCGCATGAAGCCCGCACTGTTGGCTTTGGTCGCCCTATTGCCGTTGCTGTCCGCGGCAGGCTTTATCCGGATGATGCGGGCTGTCGAGGCGAAGAGCGTCGTACTCGCGGCCCCCGATCCGATACTGATTGCGCATCGGCTCACCCTGGATGTCTGGCGTCACGATCTCGTGACCTTCTATTTGTCTCTGATCGTCAGCGCGTTTGTCGCCGGCCAATTGCGCAACGGCCTTGAACGCCGAAGGTCGCGGAAGATCTCGCTGAATTCGTGACACAGCTGCGACTCCGTCCCGCTGGTAGCTGCCGCCCAAGGGGATCGTAGAGCTCCCGTGGCAAACACGGCCCGCCAACCTAACTTCTCGCCGATGACAGCTCGATGCGCTTGCGCTGCAGGAACCGGCGCACGGCCGGATCGCGTTCGAGTCCGATCGCGAGATCGTACGCATCGAGCGCTTCAGCCCTCGCGCCGGCACGCGCAAGCAGATCGGCACGCGCGGCCCAGTACGGCTGGTAGGCGGACAATCGCGGATCGTCCGCATACGGCTCGAGCGCGTCCAGCGCCGCCTGCGGGCCGTCCCGTTCCGCCAGCGCGATCGCGTGGTTCACCGCGACCACCGGCGAGCCTGCAATCGCGAGCAGCGCATCATAGAGTTGCACGATCTCATCCCAGTTCGGGAGATTCGTGCGGCAGCGGTACACGTGCGCCGACTGCAATGCAGCCTCCAGCTGAAAGCGTCCGATTGCGTTGAGAGCACTCGCGCGCCGTAGCAGTGCGTTTGCTGCGTCGATCATCGGCTCGTTCCATGTCGCCGGATCCTGAGCCGACAGCGGCACATACTCGCCGGCTGCATCGCGTCGCGCGTCACAACGCGCCTGCGCATACAGCATCAGCGCGAGCAGCCCCATCGTCTCTGGCTCCTCGGGCAGCAGTTCGACGAGCAGTTGCGCAAGGAACAGCGCCTCACCGGTGAGATCGCGCCTCCCTATATCGCCGCCGGCCGGGTCGGTCCAACCTTCCGCATACACCGCATAGACCGCCTCCAGCACCGCAGCAAGCCGCTCGGGCAACTCCTCGCGCTCGGGCACGCTGAACGGAATGCCCGCTTCGCGGATCTTGTTCTTCGCCCGCACGAGGCGCTTGCTCATCGCGGCGGGCGACATCAGGAACGCGGACGCGATGGTTTTCGCTTCGAGTCCCAGCACCACCTGCAGCATCAGCGGCGTGTGAATCGCGGCCTCGAGCGCAGGGTGCGTGCACGCGAACAGCAGCGCCAGTCGCCGGTCGGGCAACGCGCCTGCGTCACGCTCGTCGATCTCGTCGGCGAGGATGGTGAGCTGGTTTGTCACTTCGTCGCCGACGCGGCGATGACGCGCGCCGTCGATCGCCCGGCGGCGTGCGACCGTCATCAGCCACGCTTCGGGATTCGCAGGGCAGCCGCGTTCCGGCCACTCGGCGAGCGCGGCCGCAAACGCGTCGGCCAGCGCGTCCTCGGCTGCGGCGACGTCGCGCGTGCGCATCGCCAGCAGCGCGACAAGTTTGCCGTAACTGCGGCGGGCGACCGCCTCGGCAATCGAACGCGCGGCCCCGCCAGCGTCACGGCCGCGGCCGGACGGACTCATGCAGCCGATCGCGCGTCGTAGGGTGCAGTCCAGACCGGGCGCACTTCCATGACGCCGTACGCCGCGGCTGGGCAGCGTGACGCCCACGTGATCGCCGCATCCAGGTTGGGCACGTCGATCAGGTAGTAGCCGCCGAGCTGCTCCTTCGAATCGGAGTACGGACCGTCGAGCACCTGCGGCTTGCCGTCGACGAGCCGCACCGTGGTCGCCACGTTCGTGTGTTGCAGCCGGTTGGCGCCCACCAGCGCCCCCGCCTTTTTCAACGACTCGGTGTACGCCTGATACGCGGCGACGCCTTGCTGCCGCTCGCTGTCGGTCATCTCGTTCCAACCGCTTTCTTCTGCGTAAATCATCAACAGGTATTGCATATGAGCCTCCGTCATGGGGTTGAGGCGGCTGAATTACATCGGGCCGCCACTACAATGACGCGCGGGCCGCATGCTGATGGACACGTGGCATCGAAAAAATCGCTGACGGGCGTCTGTTCGATCAGCGATGACAAACCACTTCGACATTGTGCCCGTCCGGAGCAATGACAAAAGCCGCATAGTAGTTGGCGTGGTAGCGCGGGCGCAGGCCGGGCGCACCATTGTCTTTGCCGCCCGCCTCCAGAGCCGCACGATAAAAGGCGTCGACTTGCTGGCGATTTTCGGCCGTAAACGCAAGGTGAAGATGCGCCGGCTTCTCCGTGGTCTGGTACAGGCACAATGAAGCTTTACCCGGCGGGCTAAGCTCGACACCGTACGTCGGCTCTCCCTCTGAGATAACCGCTACGCCGAGCGGTTCGAGCGCCTTGAGGAAGAACGATTTGCTCGCTGCATAATCGCTGACTCCGAATTTGACGTGATCGAACATGAGTTCTCCTGGCGTGTGTGGGCCCGCGCGAGGCCTGACGTGATTGAGAGATCACCGTGATGTTGCCACACAGCTACAGGTTCATGAAACCCTGCTCTGATACGCCACCGTCGCACGAGGTACGTGTCCACGCAACCGCCCCTACCGTGCCCGCCCTCAATGCCGCATCAACGACCACAATAGCAGCGCCATCAGCACCACCACGACCACCTGCCAGAACAGCACCGGATCGCTCTCGAGCAAAGGCTTGCGCCGAACCGGCGCCAAGGCGTCCCGACCGCTCGAAAAACGTTCGAGATCGGCGCAGACTTCGAGCACGTCCTGATACCTTCGGGCCGGATCGGGCTGTAGCGCTTTCTCGAGCACCAGGTCGAGCCACTGCGGCGCGTCGACCCGGTACTGATAGAGCGGCACCCGGCCATTGAACCCATACGGCAGCTTGCCGCCGCTGAATAGCCGGTACAGCGTCACGCCATACGCGAACACTTCGGAGCGTGCATCGCCCTGCGCGCCCTTCATCAACTCGGGCGCCATGTAGGCAGGCGAGCCCGGAGCGGTGTCGGGGCCCGGCAGTTGCATGCCCGGCATATAACCGAAGCCAAGATCGAGCAGGCGCGTGCTATCGCCCCGCATCACCAGCACGTTCTCGGGCTTGATATCGCGATGGAAAATATTGCGGCGGTTCAGCGCATCGATTGAATGGCCCAGCTTGTGTGCGATCCCAAGCGCACGCGTCAGCGCCATGGGCTGAGGTGCCGCCAGCATTTTTTCGAGCGTGATGCCTGCGCCAAGCGGCATCACCACATAGAGCCGCGTTTGCCGGTCGGCGTCCACCGGCATCGGCGCGAGCACACCGTCGTCGTCAATCTTGCCCGCCAGCCAGCGCTCGCGCACGATCGACTGGCGCACGTTCTCGTCCTCCCCAACGCGCGGCTTGGGAAACTTCAGCGCCAGCGGCGTGTTCGGATCGGCCAGATCGTAGCCGGCGAAAATCCTCGAGTAGAAGCCATCGTTCAACACGCTCGTGAGCAGATATCCATCGACCACCTCGCCCGCATCCGGCACGGCCGGAATCGGCAAAGCGCCAAGCACACGCTCAAGGTAACCGACATCGAGCGTAGGCAGGCCCCCCACATCGAGCACCGCGCTCGTCACGTCGTCATGCGAGCCTCGCGTCACCGCCAAGGCGCCAAGCCGGCGTGCAGTGTCGAGTGCACCGCCGCGCGCCGCCAGCACCGTCTGCAACTCGCGCATCGGCACGCGGCGATAGAGCCCGTCGGAGCACATCAGCAGGCGGTCGCCTTCGCGCAGCTCAAGGGTTTCAACGCGCGTGACCAGCGCCGGCAGCATGCCGACCGCATGCATCACATAGGAACCGAAGGCGACCGGCACCACGTCATCGTCGCCAAGCTGGGTCAGTTGACCATCGCGCAGCAGATAAAGCCGCACGTCGCCGGCCGCCACCAGATACGCGGTAGCGCGACGCACGATCAGCGCGGCAAAGGAAGCGGACATCTGCTTCAGTTCGGGATCGACGCGGCCGATCTGATGCAGCCAGCCGTGGATTGCCTCGAGCGCACGCGCAGCAGCTACGCCAGGCTGCAATGTGTCGGGGAGCCCGTAGTAGGCGTCGATAAAGGTCCGCACCGAGAGTTCGGCCGCCACCCGGCCACCCTTGCTGCCGCTCACGCCGTCGGCCAGGGCGATCACGCTGCCACGCGCCGCGCGCGCCGCCAGATCGCCGAGCATCACGCCGACGTAATCCTCGTTGATGTGATCCTGCCCGCGTCCGCGGGCAGGGCAAGAAACACAGCCGATTTCGATGGCGGCGCACTCGCCGCGCTCCGGCCGCAACTGAATGTCGATTTCCTGGCCGTCCATGCCGCGACGGCTGGCAGGCCTTCCCTCCGGATCGTCTGTCAACCGGCCCGTGCTCGGCGCGGGCAAACTATCCGTGGAGAAGGGTACATTCATTTACTTTTTGCCATGGGTCATCACGTCGCTTACTTCCAGATCGTGCTCGATCTTCGCCAGCACTTGCGGCGAGCGCTTCTTGAGCATCATCAACCAGACTGCGCCAACCAGCATATACGCAACGAACAGATAAGGAAGGATGTTATACGGATAATCGGGCACCGGATACACGCTGCCAATCACCGCGCCGATCATCGCCAGTGCGCCGAGCACGCCCCACAGCACGTTGATCGACTTGAGCTCACCCTGTTTCTTCAGATAAACCGGTGCCGAGATTGCGACGAGGAAATACACGACTAGGAAACCGAAGGTCGCAAACGTGCTCGTATAGCCGAACGTGTTGAGCGGACCCGTGCCGAGCATCGCGATGCATACCACCAGGGTCACGATCGAAGAAAATGCAACCGCCAGGTACGGGGTCTGGTGCGTGCGGTGCACCATGCCCATCGAGCGGTGCACGAACTGATAACGGCCCATCGAATACAGCAGGCGGCTCGACGAGTTGATGCACGCAAGCACGCATGAGAACGCGCTGATCGAGGCAATCAGATAGAACACCGGGCCGAGCGGCGAAGCGCCGACGCTCGTGAGCAAGGTGCTGAGCACGGCCGAATCGCCACCGAGCTTGGCGACGTCGTCGTGGTAGGCGATCGTCATCGAATAGGCCACGAACATGAAGAACAGGCCCGATAGGATCACGCACCAGATCACCGCACGCGGAATGACGCGCAGTGGGTTCCTGGTTTCCTGGCCGAGCGAAGCGGCGCTCTCGAAACCCACGTACGAGAAGATGCCGAGCACCATACCCTGTGCCATGCCCTTACCGCTTACACCCTGCAGCCCGAGTTGCGCATGGTCGACGATATGGTCGGGGTGCAGTGCGAGCACATAGATCAGCACACCGCCCACAATCACTACCGAAGCGCCTTCGATCGCCAGCGACAGGCGCGACGAAAGCTTCACGTCACGCGCCGAGAAGAACCAGGCCAGCCCGATAAAGATCGTGTAGATCGCCCACGACGGGACAGCGATGTTCCAGGCCGAAAAAGCGTTCTGCACGAACACCACGCCTGCCGCACCCACCCCCATCGCAGTACCCACGTAAGCCGCGATCAACCCCCAGCCGGCAATGCCACCCGCCATCGGCCCAAGCGCACGCGAAATATAGATGAAGAACGAACCAGCCGACGCGATCCGGCTCGAGAGTGCGATGATGCTCATGCTCACCAGCAGCAGCCCGATCGTCGACAGACCGTAAATCAGCCACGTTCCCGCGCCGGCCAGCGCCGCGATTGCGGTCACATTGATCGACGGCGTGAAAGTTGGAGAAAGATTTGCGATGGATTGGCCGATGACCTCGGGAAAACCCAACGTGCCCGCGCGGAGACCTCCGGAAGGTGCTGGTGCTGCTTGCGTAGTGCTTTGCGGAGTGCTCATGTAGTGCTCCTGATGGATGGGTAAATCAAAGCTGAATGCGCTACAACTTTTGCACAGTCAAAAATCTCGAAACAACTCAATTCATTTGTTCCAGCCGGGAATCCACGACGTCCCCGCGAGCGGAATGCGCGCCATTGCCGCAGCTTCGACGGTCAGGGCGACGAGATCCTCGGGTTCCAGATGATGCACGTTCTGCTTGCCGCATGCACGCGCGATCGTCGTCAGTTCCATGTTCAGCGTCTTCAGATAGTTACGCACCCGGCGCGAGCCTTCCTCCGGCTGCACACGCTGTTCGAGCACCGCATCCTGCGTGGTCACGCCGACCGGACACTTGCCCGTGTGGCAGTGATGGCAGAACCCCGGCGACGTGTTCAACGCCGCATAGTCCGCCGCTGCCGAATGCAACGCGCCGTTCTGAAAGTACGTGTCGCTGTTGCAACCGAGCGCCATCAGCATGCCCTGCCCGATTGCCACCGCGTCCGCGCCGAGCGCGAGCGCCTTTGCCACGTCGGCGCCGGTGCGGATGCCGCCCGAGACGATCAGTTGCACCTGGCCTTTCATATTCAGATCTTCGAGCGCATCCACCGCCTGGCGAACCGCCGCCAGCGTCGGAATGCCGACGTTCTCGATGAAACACGTCTGCGTCGCCGCCGTGCCGCCCTGCATCCCGTCGATCACGACTACGTCCGCGCCCGCATGCACCGCGAGCTTGACGTCGTTGAACGTGCGGGTTGCGCCGACCTTCACGTAGATCGGCTTTTCCCAATCGGTGATTTCACGCAGTTCCTGAATCTTGATCGTCAGATCGTCCGGGCCGGTCCAGTCCGGATGACGGCTCGCCGAACGTTGATCGACACCGGCCGGCAACGTACGCATCGAAGCGACGCGCGGGTTCACCTTCTGCCCGAGCAGCATGCCGCCGCCGCCCGGTTTCGCGCCCTGACCGATGACGATTTCGATCGCGTCGGCACGGCGCACGTCGTCCGGGTTGAAGCCATAACGCGACGGCAGGCATTGATAGACAAGCGTCTTCGACGAGCGGCGCTCTTCCTGCGTCATGCCGCCGTCGCCAGTGGTGGTCGAGGTGCCCATCGCGGTCGCGGCCTGGCCGAGCGCTTCTTTCACGTTCGCGGAAAGCGCGCCAAAGCTCATGCCGGCAATCGTGATCGGAATATCGAGGATCACCGGCTTTTTGGCGAAGCGCGTACCGAGCACGGTCTGCGTCGCACACTTCTCGCGATACCCTTCGAGCGGATAGCGCGACAGGGACGCACCGAGAAACAGCAGATCGTCGAAATGCGGCACGTGGCGTTTCGCGCCCAGACCGCGAATTTCATAGAGGCCGCGCTGCGCCGCGGAGTGGATATAGTCGATCGTCTTGCGGTCGTAGCCTTGCGACTCTTCTTGCTGCAAGCGGGCAAAGTGAACAGGTTTGGCTTCCATGGGGACCTTCGTCGAGAACGTGTGTTCAATATTCCTGGTTCGCGTCGGCGTTCCAGTGATAAAGCGTGCGAGCGGAGGCGATCCGTTTGAACGAGGCCGGGTCGTGGTCCATGCCGGCGGCGGCAAGCAATGCGCGGACGGCGTCGAGATCGGCTTGCGTCATCGGTTCGTATTGCGCGTCCGCGCCGAGCGATTTCACTTCGCCGCGCACATACAGCACCGCTTCGTAAAGCGAGTCGCCGAGCGCGTCGCCCGCATCGCCGCAGATCACCATGCGCCCGGCCTGAGCCATGAATGCAGAAAAGCTGCCGACCGATCCGCCCACCACGATGTCACCGCCCTTGAGCGAAATGCCGCAGCGCAGGCCTGCATCGCCGTCGATCACCAGCAGCCCGCCATGCGCCGAAGCACCTGCGCCGTTCGACGCGAAACCCTTCACATGCACCTTGCCGCTCATCATGTTTTCGGCGACGCCGGTGCCTGCGCTGCCGTCGATCTCGATCGTCGCGTGTTTGTTCATGCCGCCCGCGTAATAGCCGGCGTGACCGGCGATGGTCACGCGCACTGGCGCATCCACCCCGACCGCGAGGTTATGCGCGCCGTTCGGCGCGACGACGGTCACCGCCTGGCCTTCCAGTTCGCTCGCCGGTTTGTGCAGGAACTGGTTCAACTCACGAACCGTCGTGCGCTCCAGATCGAAAGTCAGGCTTTCCATACGTACATCTCCTCGGGTGCAGGTTCGAAGACCCTCGCGTTCCTGATATCCGGCAGATGCGCGAGCGAACGGAACTCGGAGGCGATCGCGACGTAGTCGTCGTTTTCCGCGACCACCGCCGGCTTGCACGCAAACGGATCGCGAATCAGTGCGAGTTCGGTCGAGGTGCCCATCAGGAATGTGTAGAAGCCGTCGAGTTCTTCGAAGCCCTTCTGCAGCGCGGCCGGCAACGTGTCGCCTTCGCGCAGCCGCCATTCGAGAAAGCGGCAGGCGGCTTCGGTGTCGTTGTCGGTATCGAAGTGAATGCCTTGCGGTTCGAGCTTGCGGCGCACGCCATGCGCGTTCGACAGCGAACCGTTGTGAACCAGACAGAAGTCGTCGCCAGCCGTAAACGGATGGGCGCGGTCGGGCGTTACGGCGGATTCGGTCGCCATGCGTGTGTGGCCGACCAGATGCGTGCCCTTCAGGTTGGCAAAGTCATAACGCCCTGCCACTTGCGACGGCGAGCCGATATCCTTGTACAGATCGATCGAACGGCCGCTCGAGAGCAGGTAGAGCTTCGGATACTGTTCGCGCAGCCAGATCTTCACGCCCTCGATATCGCCTTGCACCGTCAGCACGGCGTGATTGCCTTTCGAGTCGACGCGCGCCGTAACGTCCATCGCCGCATTCAGCGCTTCCACCAGCGGCTGCCACGCGAAGTCCGAGCCCTCTTTCGTAAAGCCCGCGTAGAGGCTCAGCTTGCGCTGGCTCGCGTCGACCGGCTTGCCGAACACTGCAAGGCCCGCCGAGTCCGGTCCGCGCTCGGTCATACCGATCAGCATCGGCACCATCAGTTCGCCCAGCCGCTCGCGCAGTGCAGGCGTCTTCACCAGCAAGCCTACAATTCCGCACATCCTGGTTCTCCTTAAAAGAATTCGAGGTAGGTCTTCAGTTCCCAGTCCGACACGTGGCGCATGTATTCGAGCCACTCCATTCTTTTGAGCTTGAGAAATTCGTCGGCGACGGGGCCGAGCGCATCGCAGATCACGCGGTCGGATTCCAGTGCGTCGAGCGCCTGCTCGAGGTTTTGCGGCAGTACGCCGATGCCGTGTTCCGAGAGCTGCGCGGGCGACCACCCGTAGAGGTTCTCGTTAGCCGGCTCTCCCGCCGACATGCCGCGGTCGATGCCGTCGAGCCCTGCCGCGATGACCGCCGTGGTCGCGAGATAGGGATTGCACGAGCCGTCGGGCAGCCGCAGTTCGATACGCTCGCCAGGCATGCGCACCATCGTCGAGCGATTGTTGTTTCCGTAGCTGATATAGGCCGGCGCCCACGTGGCGCCCGTCAACGAGCGGCCCACCACGAGGCGCTTGTACGAGTTCACCGTTGGATTGCACAGCGCGGTCAGCGCCGGTGCGTGCGCGAGCAGGCCCGCGGTGAACTGGTAGCCGAGCGACGAAAGTCCCATGCCGAGCTTGTCCGCCGGATCGGCGAACAGGTTGCGCTCGCCGTCGCCGATCGACATATGCATATGCATGCCGTTGCCCGGAAGGTTCGCGAATGGCTTCGGCATGAACGAGCAGATCATGCCGAGTTCATTGGCGATCTCGGAGGCCGCCATCTTGAAGAACACGTAGTGATCGCAGGACGTCAGGCAATCGGTGTACGTGTAGTTGATTTCGAACTGCCCGTTGGCGTCTTCGTGATCGATCTGATAGACGTCGATGCCTACTGCGCGCATCGATTCGGTGAGCTTTTCCAGGAAGACCCGCGTGCGCGAGAGACCTTTGTAGTCGTAGCACGGCTTGGCGAGCGTATCGCTCGGATCGCACGGCTCCAGCGTGCCGGATGCCGAACGGCGCAGCAGCGAAAATTCCGGCTCCAGACCGGTGAAGAGCGTCCAGTTGCGCTCGGTCATCCGCGCAACCGCCTTCTTCAGCGTCACGCGCGAATCGTATTGCCACGCGTCACCATTCACGTGACCGTCGCAGACGATCCGTGCCAGACCCGGCTGCCACGGCACCGGCGTGAGCGTCGCGAGATCGCCGACGGCCATGTAGTCGGGACCGTTCGGCTCGATGCCGACGCCCCAGATCGCAAACCCCGCGAACCCGGCGCCCGCGGTCAACACGCTCTTCAGATGACTGACCGGCACCGACTTCGCCTTGGCCACGCCGTGAATATCGACAAACTGCGCCAGCACGTACTTCACGCCCTGCTGCGTCAAATAAGCTTGCGCCTCGTCCGCCGAGCCGAACCGGGGCACGCATCCGAGTTCGTTGACCGGCAGCGTGGTCGCATCGTTCAGGTTCATCGCCACTCCTTGCAACAACATTGTTCGTCGATTGGAAAAGCCACACGCCACGCATGTGACCAGGCTATGCGACGCGCTTTCGAACGCCGGTTGCGACGCGCTTCAAACCTGTCTTCAGGCAAACAGCAACTTTATTGGTGAGCAACTATGATTCCCGTAGTGAAACTCTCCGCGCACGGCCAGGCGCTGCAATCTGCTACCCTTTCCCTTTTCATGAGGCCCACATGCAAACCGGTGAAGAGAACAAAACGCCGCTTGAGCGCTACCTCGGTATCACCATTCGCGAGCTACGCCAGCGCCACGGCCTGACGATCGCCCAGGTCTCCGCGCAGGCCGGTATCAGCCGCGGCATGCTCTCGAAGATCGAGAACGCACAGACCTCTGCCGGCCTCGAGGTGCTCAACCGCATCGCCCAGGCACTCGGTGTTTCGCTCTCCATGTTGTTCCGCAATTTCGACGTGCCGCAAGGCGGTGCGCAGCTCGTCAAAAAAGGCGCCGGCATGGAGGTGGTCCGCAAAGGCACCAAACGCGGTCACACCTATCACCTGCTCGCTTACGACCAGGGGCCGCGCAAACTCTTCGAACCTTTCCTGATCACGATGGAGGATGAAGCCGAGCGCTTTCCGGTATTCGAACATCCGGGCACCGAATTCATCCACATGCTCAAGGGCGTGATCGAATACCGCCACGGCCAGCAAACCTACATCCTTCATCCCGGTGACACCCTGACTTTTCAGGGCGAAATACCCCACGGTCCTGAGCGTCTGATCAAGACGCCTATCCAATTCCTGTCCATCTTCGTGTACCCGCAATCGAGCGCCGACTGATCTCGCGCTGCGTTCGGCCATGACCGATGCGCAAACCAATGCAACGTTTGTGCCATGTTTATCTGGGTGAATCAAAAGTTCCCTTGAATAAACGCCTCGGGCGCAGTTAGACCTTGTCGGCGTTCAGGCCGAAACACTCGCTGGCTCGTCTGCGGTGCACGGCTTTATTGCGGCTGGTGCGACTTTGCACAAGAACGAGGTATGCGGTTAAGCTGCAGCAAAAGCAATGCTTATACAAAGCGGGGTTTTGCCTCCGCCTTCGCATTGCCCCCGGCTTCAGCGCAACGCGTCCTCGGGAAGATCGGGCAGCGCACGCGCCAATGAAGGCTGGATCGCGTTATCCAGCACGCCGCGGGTCAGCATCACGATTTCGCCCGCGAACTGATCCCACTCGCCCTGGCGGTGCAGCAAAAAGAAATCGCGCCGACCGAGGCGGCCAGCCGGCAACGGCATCACCGAGATATCGTCCAGGTAGTGACGGGCCTGCCACAAACACAAGGGTGTCGAAATCGCGAAACCCACGCGTGCCGCCACCAGACTCAGCAGCGGATCGGTGGCGTCGAACTCGTAACGTCGTGGACTGTTGATACCCAGGTGCCGGGCGAAACGCTCGATCTGCTGGCCGATCACCGAGCGCGCCGTGTAGCGGATCAACGGCATTTCCTGCGCCAGCGTGCGCCAGTCGATATTACGGTGTGCGCTCAGATAGCTGCGCGCCACCACCACCACGAACGCCTCGGAAAACAGCGGCACTTCGACGATCCGTGCATCGCTCAGCATGGTCTGCGTGCAGATCGTGATATCCAGTTCGCGGTCGTGCAACTGCTTGCTGAGGCCCGGCGTCAAGCCGGACCACATCGAAATCTGCCGCTCCGAATTCGACACCGCGCGGATCAACTCCGGGCCGACGGTCGCCGCGAACGAATCGACACATCCGAGCCGCACCGGCATCTTTCCCGTGTGCGACGCATCGCCGATGCGGGCGGCGACCATCTTCGCATGTTCGAGCAAGGGATCCGCCAGTTCGAGCAGCGCGCGCCCCGCCACGTTCGGCCGCGGCGGCCGGCTCTCGCGGTCGAACAGCGTCAGGCCCTGGTCGCGCTCCAACGCGGCAATCGCCTGGCTGACGGCGCTCTGGCTCACACCGAGCTGCTTCGCGGCGCCCGTCATGGAGCCGCTCTCGCACACGGCGACAAAGGCCTGCAGCGCGCGCAGATCGATCGGGGGCGGGGTTCGTGTCATGGCCTGTTCCGCTCGCATGGGTGACTGACGATGGCCCTGCACGGCACGAGAACATGGTGCCGATCTTCGCAGGCCGCTGTTCAGGACAGGATGAGCAATTGCATTAGCTCATCATAAGTTTGCCTGATACAAAATTGGCGCGGCCAGCGTTTTCCTAGAATTCGCCTTATTGCCCATTCAGATATCCACATGAGCCACTACGATTTCATCGTGATCGGCGCTGGCGTCATTGGCGCGTCGGTTGCCCATCATCTTGCGGCACTCGGGGCGCAGAGCGTGCTCGTCATCGAGCGGGGCACGATCGGCGCGGGCACCACCTCCCAGTCGTCCGGGCTGCTGCGCACGCACTATTCGGTACGCCAGAACGTGGAACTTGCGCGTTCGTCGTGGTGGGCATTCAACAATTTCGCCGAATACGTCGGCGACGACGAGGCGTCCTGCGGCCTCGTCAAATGCGGCTATCTGATCTGCGCGCCCGAGGGCGACAAGCTCGACCCGTTGCGCGCCTCGCTCGCCGCGCAGCAGGACATGGACATCGAAGTGCAGCTACTCGACAAGGGCGAGGCGCACGAGCGCCTGCCGATTGCGAGCTTCGACGACGCCGCGCTGATCGGCTTCGAACCGGAAGCGGGCTTTGCCGACGCCTATCTGGTCGCCACCGGCTTTGCCCGTTCGGCGCGCCGGCGCGGCGTCAAGATCATGGAAGGCGTCATGGTGACAGGGCTCGTCCGCGAAGGACGCCGGATCACCGGTGTCGAGACAAGTGCAGGCAGTTTCAGTTGCGGCACGCTCATCAGCACGCAGAACATCTGGACACCGGAGCTTGCCGCCTGGATCGGCATGCCGTTACCGGTCAAGCCGGAGCGCCACACGGTGCTCGCCCTCGAATGCGAGGGTGCCGCATACTCGTTCACGATGCCGGCGTTCAAGGACCTGGGCTCGACCGGCATGCTCTATTACCGCAGCTATGGCGGCAGCCAGATGCTCGTGTCCGAAGGGGTGGTCGGCGAAACACTAAACTCGCCGGAGACGGAACAAGGGCAGATCTCGCTCGACTATGTCGCTGAAGTCGGCGCTCAGGTCGCCGAGCGCTTTCCCGCTTATGAAGCGGCGGGGCTCGCTTCGTCGTGGACTGGCGTCTACGACGTGACGCCCGACTGGAATCCGGTGTTGGGCAAGGTCGCCGATATCGAGGGGCTGGTGGTCGGCTTCGGCTTCTCCGGGCACGGCTTCAAGCTCTCGCCAGGCATCGGCAAAATTCTCGCCCAGCATGCGCTCGGTCAGCCCACCGACGTCTCTCTCGCACCCTACGCTCTCGACCGCTTCGCCAGCGGCGCGCTACTGGTGGGCAAGTACGGCTCCGGCGCGGTCTCCTGATCAGAAAATATAACGGACGCGGGCCAACGGCGAATCAGTTGTTGCCCGCGGGCCGAAACGAGCGCTTCATCACGCTAACGCGTCTGCTCGAAACGCTGGTCGCAAAACGGCGGTCTGCGACAGCTCGAGCTGCGCTGCAACCGATCCCGCCGCCCATGAGCTAATTCCCCTCTCATTTTCCGAACCCACAATGCGTCACTCCACAGACTGATTCGCGTATCGAATCACACCTCACCCAGCGGAGCGATCATGGAAAGCGGCCGGAATTTATCCTTTCTCTCCTATGTTGACGTCTTGCTCGATCAACTGGAAAAACAATCTGATCGAGCGGTGTTGCGCTATCTCGATCACGACGTCACGGGCGGAACGCTGCGAAGCGCCATCTTTCGCTATGCGCGGGCGCTCGCGGCGCTGGGCGTCGACCGCGGCGCCCTGATTGCAATGCTCGCACCCAATTGCCCGGACGCGCTGGCGATTCGCTACGCAGCAAACCTCCTGGGCGCGGCTACGATGTTCCTGCCGGCGTCGGTGAATGCCGGCAAGCGCACAGCGATGCTAGCCCGCGTACGACCCACGCTCCTCGTTCTCTTCCCGGAAACCGCTCACCTCATTCCCGATGCGGTCGATGGCCACGTGGTCTTCGTCGGCGTGGGCTTTGCGTCTTCATCGCTGGACCGACTCGCGCGAGTGCAATCAGATCTGCCGCTGCGCAGACAACCGAGGCCGGATGACCTCGCGGTAGTCGTCTCTTCGGGCGGCACGACGGGGGTCCCCAAATGCAGCCGGCGGTCCTTCGCCACGTATTCGAAGATGGTCGGCACGGCCAACGACAAAGACCGGCGACAACTGGTCAATGGCCCGCTCGCCTACCTGTCGCAAGTGCTCGTCGATACCACGCTCATCGGCGGCGGTACGGTCGTGCTGAAGCCTCGGTACGATCCCGCAGAGACGCTCGCGACGATCGAATCGGAGCGCATCACCGATGTGCTTCTGGTCGAGCCTCAACTGTTCGAAACAATGGACCACCCGGACGTCTCCCGGCGCGATCTGTCGTCGCTGCGCTCCATTGCGCACATCGGCGGGTCGGCGCCTGCGGTATTGCGGCAACGTGCGATTGCGCGGCTCGGTCCGGTGCTCACCCATATGTACGGGGCGAGCGAGACCGGGCTCGTCAGCATTCTGCCGCCGTCCGCGTACGAAAAGAATCCGGACCTGCTGGATTGCGCGGGGCGTATCCGGCCTGGCGTCGAGGTGCGTTTGCGTCGCGGCGATGGAACGTTAGCGCGTGCGGGACAGTGCGGCACCATGGAAGTCCGGTCGGCCGGTATGGCGGATGGTTACTACCATCAACCCGTCGAGGAAGCACAAAAGTTTCAGGGTGGCTGGTGCCTGACCGGCGACGTCGGATTTATCGACGAGGCTGGTAATCTGCACGTCCTCGGCCGCGCGGCCGACGTCGCGGAAATCGATGGACTGACGATTGCCCCAACCCACATCGAGGATGTCCTATGCCGCTGCCCTGACATTCGCTATGCCGTAGCGCTGACGGCAAGCAACGCTGGCGGCAAATACGTCTGGAACACGCTGGTCGTACCGTGGGCTGCCGGGCAGCTCGACGTCGCGCGATGCCTGCATCGGCTCAAAACCGAGTTCGGTGCTTTGGTCGCAAACCGGATTCGTATCGTTGTAACCGATCGCGTGCCGCTGACTGAACAGGGCAAAGCAGACCGCACCGCAATCGGGATGATCCTGCAGGACGACCTGCGATCGGGCCGCGTCCCGTTCCAGGTAGCTCCGCTTCATACCGTGCAAGAACCGGTGGAGGATAATGAGGCGTTTCGCCTGACGTGACCCCTTGTTCATTGGAAGATGATGAGGCTCATCGGCACCCTTGTCCAACTCTGCCGCACGGCTGCCTTCGCGCTCGGGCGTGAACTGGCGGCCTGGAAGCCTTCCAGAGCGCGCGCGACGTTCGCGGCCGAAGCCGTGCTGTCCGTCGCGCTTTCTGTCGCGCTGGCCAACGCGTTGGGTCTGTCCGACACGTGGTGGGCCGCAATCAGCGGCTTCGCGGTCATGCAAACGAGCTTTGCCGGTTCCGTGCAACGTGCCGCCCACCGCATCATGGGCACGGTGATCGGCGCTGCGCTTGGAACCCTGATGGGACCGTGGATTGGGGACCGTCCGTGGCTGTTTGTGCCCGCGTTAGGACTGATGGGCGGTGTCGCGGTGTATGGGGCCAACGGGTCCAAAGCGGCCTACGCATGGATTCTGGGCGGAGTGACTGCCCTGATGGTGACGTATGAAGCACACAAATTCGAGTCCTTCCAGGCGACCGCGTTGTTTGCGGCATTGCGCGTCGCCGAGGTCGCGGTTGGGACGCTGGCTTGCCTGCTGGTAGCAAGCGTGTTCCATTTCGGGCCGAGGTGGTACCGGACGAACAGGAAACCAGTGGAGACGTCAACCGCGCGTGCCGCGGCCGAGTCCACGTCGGGCGAAGCTCCCGCTTCAGCTTCAGCTTCAACACCCCCTTTAGCATCGACACACCCAGCCCGCATGCTGCTGAGCGTGCAGGCTGCAGTGTCCATCACCATCCTTGCGTCCCTGACTTATGTTCTGCACCTCCCGGGTTTCGCGCAAGCCATGGTCACGGCGATCGCGGTCCTGATCGTGCCGCCGGGTCTGGCGGCAGACAGAACACAGCAGCCGGTCATGGAAAAGATGGTGCAACGTGTAGCCGGCTGCCTGCTGGCCGGTGTGCTGGGTGTGGCGCTGCTCCCTCTGATGCACGGGCAAGCGGTGTTGTGCATGCTCGCGCTGTCCATCGGCGTGTGGGTCGGATGCCACGTGCAGACGGGACGCGAAGGAGCAAGCTATGTAGGCCGTCAATTCACCATTGCGTTCATCATGGTGTTTGTCCAGGATCACCACTGGTCGTCCGATCCGATACCCGCGCTCATGCGGCTATCGGGAATTGTCATCGGGATTGTGGTGTTGGCCGCGGTGATGCTCGGGATCAAAGGCACTCGACTTACCGATGCGCGAACAGCGAAATCTTTTTGGCCTTGATCATGGACCTGACTTTCGACATAAACGGAGCCTGCGGGTCCTTCGTGCACTCCTCGAGTACCGCCTCTCCCACCGGATGCGCCGTATCGATCACCATGGTGTCGGTTTCCCTGACGCCGAGCTTGTCGACGCCGGCGACCCAGTAGATCAATGCGGGCCGGTATGCCTCGTCGACGGCGGTAAAGTCCGCACAGGTCATTTTCGCCGGGCTCACTTTGGACTCTTGCGCACTGGCTGCGAGAGGGATGGCTAAACAGATCACGACTGAGAGGATTTTTGCGGATTTCATTGGACACTCCATATATGGGTTGAATGGGCATTTCTCGTGGCGTTGCCGGATACGGCTGATTGCCCGATACAAACTTTAAAGCCGCTGAATTAGCCCGGAATTAACGCGCTATGGGTCGCAGTCCGAAGAATCTCAATGGACTACTGTCCAACCCATCCCGCGCACGTTGCGGATCAGGGACTGGCCGAACTTCTTGCGCATCGCGTGGATCAGCACGTCGATGGCATTGCTTTCCACCTCTTTGCCCCATCCGTATAGCCGGTCTTCGAGCTGGCCGCGCGACAGGACCATGCCCGGCCGCTCCAGAAATGCGTGCATCAATGCGAATTCGCGCGCAGAGAGCGACGACGCTACGCCGTTGCAGCACAACAGGCGTTTGTTGAGATCGAGGTTGAGCGACTCGCCGCCGATCCGCGAGGTCGCATAGCCGGCCTTGCGACGCAATACCGCCCGGATTCGCGCAAGAAGCTCGCGGACTTCGATCAGCTTCAGTACACAATCGTCGGCACCGACATCAAGACTGCGCACACGCGTCTCCAGATCGTCCAGTGCGGTGAGAATCACCACAGGGACGTCGTTGCCCGCCGCACGCAACGAACGTAGCAGATCGAGACTGCCTGCGCCCGACAGGTCGAGATCGAGCAATACGACGGCGTAATAGGCCGTATTGATGGCCACGCTGCCGGCCTTGCCGTCGCGAACCCAGTCGACACTGCAATCCGCATCCTTCAATGCGCGAAGCAGGCTTTCGCCAATCTGAATATCCTCTTCAACCAGTAAAACTCGCATGATGTCCCACCGTTCTGAATAGCGTTCGCTCCATTTGGGTCGCGCGCTATTGAAACTGGAAATCCCCCTGTTGATTCGCATAACGTATTGTGTTGGGCTTAAATCACCTTGAATTCACGTTTGTGAAGAGTCTTGCGCATCCCCGCGCCTGGTTTTGCCCTGGATCGAATCACGACAAGTGGTCGTCTTGATACTACGGGGCGCAGTGTGCAGGATTTTGGGGAATGGCGAAAATACCGACTGCTGATGCCAATATAAGCAGCGCATATAGCTCGCACTGCCCATGGCGATTTCCAGCCCGCGGAGCGCGGGCTGCCGCTACTGGCAAGCGGATTCCAGTCGCCTCACGACATTTTCCGAGATCGCCCGCATGACCGCGGGGTCGATGAACTCGTCCGAGTACACGGTACTTGCGACCAGCAATCCGTCGAAAATCGCCACCGAAACATTGGGGAAATTCTTCAGGCCACACGCATAATCAAAGCCAGTCACTTTCAGCTGCTGCGTTGGCCAACGAAATCGGATCGCCTGCATATCGGAGACATTGAGCGCAACCGGCGGTTGTTGCACTCCGCAAAACAATTTCGGGTAATTCAGGTAAGTATGAAACACTGAACCGTTGGCCGCACCCTCGTGGATATCGTTAAATACGAGTTTCGCGATGTCGAAAAATGGGCGATCCAGATCAGGGATCCGTGTGATGAGTCCAGTAATAGCCGTAAACACGAGCTCCGGTGAAGCGTGCGGTTCAAGCCTGCGGCGCATATCCACGCTCGATCGCAGCAGCATCTGCCGTGGCTGCTCCCCCGCCACGTCACGAATCGCGAGGGCAAACGCCGCGAGCAGAAGCGAGTGCACCGAGGAACCGTGTGCATGGGCTGCGGCGTGAATTCTTTGCATGGCGTCGAACTGGATCACCGTCCGCTCGAGGCGTCGCCTCGGAGGCTCTCCATCTTGCCGCACCCGTGCCCGCGGCGGGATCTTCGCAAATCGCCCCGAATACGCAATGGGGTCGCACATACGGTCTGCAGGAAGCGCGGCCAGGCTTTGACTCACGGCCGCGTCGAGTGGGCTCGGAAAGGGCTGTGTCTCAAACGCCGGAGCTATGCCGCGCACGATGCAATCGCACATATAAGCAAGACAGGCATGCAGTTCGACCAGCGAAGTCGCGTCTGTCACCGCATGGGTGCTCAGCATGAAGACGTCGAGCGTATCGTCGCCGGCAATGGCGTGGATAGAGTAAACTTTTTTTCGCGTATCCAACTCGGCATTCAGTAACTTCTCATACAGGACGTCGGCGGAACACCTGTCGGCAGACAACCACGATTCGACTGCCTGCCAGTTGTCCGTCCGCTCCACGAATTGCCCATCCTCGACGACCGCACGGAGAATGCCGTAGCGAGCTTCCAGACACGCTACGGCAGCGTCAAATTGCTCCCGGTTGATCGCGCCGGTGATCGTGCTCCGGCTCACCACATTAGTGTGCGTCTGCATGTAGACCATCTCCGTCGGCGAAGCGCGGCGATATATTTTTCTCGCGGCTCGTGACCGGCTTTGGTAGGTAAGTTCGCAGTTAAGGCTCTGCATGGTGAGCTCCTGGCAAAAAATCAAATGAAAATGGGGGCGGCCGCTCCGACGACGGCGGCATTTTCCCGGCCACGTCTACGCGTTCTTGACCAAGCCGTCGCTCGACGGTCTGATCACGCAGACAATCTAGGCCGCGAATATGAGGTGGGAATTAGAACGACTGGGGCCGGGTGCCGATAATTCGCCGCTAAGTGTCGACGTGAAAAATGCAGCATGCCGCCGCGTGGCTTGCGGCAGGTCTATGAGCGTTCATCAGCCGTTATAAGCTATGGCTCAACAGGACGTTTTCGCCAAAGCGAGGTCATCGTGACTATCCGTGTTTCCAAACTGCTGCTCGTGATGTCGATGGCGCTGCTCGCGTCGCTTGTGAGCTTCGGCAATCTCACCGATTACGGCAGCAACCTCGCGTTCGTGCAGCACGTCTTCCGCATGGACACAATCTTTCCTGGCAGTGCGATCGGTTATCGCGCGATAACGTCGCCCATCATCCAGAATGCTGGTTATGTGCTGATCATTGCGCTCGAGACCGTGACTGCTGTGTGCTGCTGGATCGGCACGTTCACCATGTGGCGTGCGCGCCGCGCGGACCACAGCACATTCAACCGCTCGAAGCGATGGGCGATTGCCGGACTCACGCTCGGGTTCCTGACGTGGCAGGTCGCGTTCATGTCCATCGGTTCGGAATGTGGATGTCCACCACGTGGAATGGCGAAGAAAGCGCGTTCCGGTTCTTCGCGACATTTGCGCTGGTGCTGATTTTCTTGAGTCTGCGCAACGACGATATTGCCGAATAGTCTTGCGCTGTTGTGAAGCGATCTGCTAGCTGTCTGCAAAGGTTGGAATGATCAGCCGCTCCAGCATGGATTGCTGTCGAGTGCCGAATTCGTCGCGTTCACCGGGCCCGAGCGAGACCGAAATAATCGGCCGCTCCACGGTAATCTTGATCGCGTTGCAGTTGTCGACGAAATAAGTGCCCACGATTGAGGTCAGCTCGACGCCGAGTTCGTCCGCCACTTTGCGCGCGCAGAAGAAGTTCGAGCGCAACGCCGCCTCGTACGCGTCCTTCGATACGAACAGCAAGTCAAATGTCATCCGGTTGATCCCTGCGTTCCTGCTCCGGATCACACGGGCGATGTCGAGCAGACGCCGGCTTCCGGACGGCATCGCTAATGGCGGCACGTCCTCGATCGCGCAGAGAGTCCTGTCGTCGAGATTTTGCGTGCCGGCCGGTTCGCCCACGTCGAAGTACGCTGCTCTAGCCTCCCCTGTCCTGCTCCATTCGCGGCCGTTTGCGCTGTAGTAGTGAACGGGAAACATGCGGTTGCGAATGACGTCCTCGTTTTGAAGAAGGTGATAAAGCGTCCATTCATATGCATCGGGCGGATCGGTCGCATCGAGCTCGCGCAGCGCCCCCTTTCTCAAACCCACGCGACGCGCGCCCTCGAGCTTGATGCTCAACGGCCACGGCTTGCCGGTGCGATAAAAGCGGCTCTTGCGAATGCCCGCGCTACGCGCACCGACAGCGAAGAACTCCGTCCTAACCATCGCGAGCACGCCCTCAGGATAGAACTGCAACTGCGGATGAGCCTGCCCATGGAGCGAATGCGCGGCGAGCGAATACGGCGTACAGGAACGGTTCTCGTCGGGTGCGATAAAGACCGCGCTGCCGTCGTCGTAAATCTCCGCTACAAGACAGTCCGATGACGAGCCGGGATCGCAAGCGAGCGCGCCGGACTGGAGCACGTGCCCGACGTGATACGCAAGCCCCGGCGCAATGCCGTGGCGGAGCATATCGGCTGCGAAGAGCGCCGCGCCACACGAACGGCCCGCGAAAACATATTTCGCGCCGCCATGCAGCGCTGCAAGTAGCGGATGGATACCCATCTGGCCGACAATCGTACTTTCGCGCAGCGACGCTTCATCGGGCGCGGGACCCGCGCCGAGCGGGCGCAATGCGCCGGCGCGCGCTTCGTCGATCACGATGGCCGGATCCAGTTCAGACCGGATGACGGCCACTTTCGCACCACGCACGTCGAGTTCTTCGAATACCTCTTTGGCGACCCCGAGCATCCAGTCGAGATTGCAATCGCCACCAGCCATCCCGCAGCTACCGAGAATCACCGGGGCCGCGATACGTTCTGCGGCTTCGACCATCTTGCGAAAGTTGTTTTTGACCGCATCACGCTCGAAGTATTGGCCACCGCCGGCAAGGTAGTACGGGCTCGCGTCCATCGAACCGGCATCGGCGATCACGGCGTCCATACGCCCACCAGCCAGCGCCTTTTGCAGCGATTCCCGCGGGAATCCGGCGCCCAATGCGCCGCATGTGGCGACCACCCGATAGATTAATTTCGCCACACCAAACCTCACGCCATGCATCGGACGACCTCATGTCGTCTCCAGGATGCCAAGGCTCGAGTCTGAGCGTTTTTTCAAAGCGGGAAAAATACTGTCTTGCGATGCGGGTATAAGCGGCCACGATAGCTCGCGACGGATCATTCCCCGGCCGGTTCGACGCCCGGCACCGGGTGCTCAGACAGGTGCTGTTTCACAAAGCCAGCAATGAAATCGCGCACCGCTTCCCCAGCGGCTGCGAGCGGCGTCTCCGCAGAAGAAACGATGCTGGCCGTCAGCGAAACTGCGGGTTCGATGGCTTGCGCGGAAATATTGGCGGGCAGTTCGTCCGTGCCGCCAAGCGGCAAGATGGTATCGCCGACACCGGCTTGTACGGCGGCGAGCATATCGGCACTCACGTCGGCTTCGGCCGCGACATGCGGTTCGATTCCTGCCTCTGCGAACAGCCGATCGAGTACGAGCCGCACGATGTTCGGCTGATGCGGCAATACGAGTGGAAGATCCGCGAGTTCGCGAAATGTAATCGATCCAGGCCTGACCGAACCGTTTGCCCGGCGCAGAAGAAAGAGCCGTCGATCGAATAGCGGCACACGGACACAACCCGCATACGGCTCACCTTCGAAGAGCACAGCGAGGTCGATGGCGTGTTCGCGAATGCTCGTAGCCAACTGAATGCTGCCGGCGGACGAAAGCTTCAGTCGCACTTTGGGTAACGCGATGCGGCATGCCGCCATGATCGGCCCCGCCAACTGCGCGGCGAGAGGAAAAGCCATGCCGATGGAAACGCACCCCTCCACTTCTTCGCCGTGTCCACGTACGACCTCAGGCAAGCGCTCGACGCGCCGCAGGATCGCACTCGCCTCCACGTAAAGCCGCTCGCCTGCGGCCGTCGCGTTCACGCCGCGAGCGCTGCGCTGCAGCAGCGATACGCCGAGCTGATCTTCGAGGTCGGCGATCTGCTGGCTCAAGGCAGGCTGGGCGACATGGGCGACCTGTGCCGCGCGCGAGAAACTGCCGGCATCGACGATTGTCACGAAATAACGCAACTGCCGGAGTTTCATCTAGCAGCACCTCGCCGGAGTGGCCGCCATGAAGGCATACGCGCCTCGCGCGTGGTTGTTCCGCATGGCCCGGAACCGCGCCGGCTCGGGTCGGAGAGTTTGCTCGTCGGCTATGAGTAGCAGATTCCTGAAAAGCGAAGCGATCGGCGCTCAACGAGTCTACAGCGTTGCCGGTCGACGTACAATCCGCGCTGTTGGCGCTTTCCTGAATGCCGACGGTTGCTGGCGCTTTGGCCGGCGGCGGTCTTTTGCATGTCGGGGTGACGTCGACGCCAACAAAGGAGACCGCCGTGAGATTAATGGCCGTGATCACCGCTCTTTTTGCCCTGGCTGCCGCGCCTGCCTTCGCCGCCGATGTCGGCTTCGAGGAGGTCAAGATAGCGAACGGCGCGGAGCCGCCGCTAACGGCCGGGATCTGGTATCCGACCAGCACCCCGGCGACACCGCACGCCCTGGGCAACGTCACCCAGACTGTGGCGCCGGGCGCTCCGATCGCGGGTCATCGCCTGCCGCTGGTGGTGATGTCGCACGGCGGAGGCGGATGGTACGACGGCCATTACGATACGGCACTTGCTCTCGCTCACGCGGGCTTCGTGGTGGCCTCGGTCAGTCACGCCGGCGACACGTTCAATGACCAGAGCCGGGTGTTGCAATTGTGGCGCCGTCCCGCCCAGCTTCACCTGCTGGTCGACTACATGCTTGACGAGTGGCATGGGCATGGACGGCTGAATGCGGCCCGTGTCGGCGCGTTCGGCTTTTCCAACGGCGGCTTCACCGTGCTCGTGGCCGCAGGCGGGACCCCGGACCTTGCCCAGATCGCCCCGTATTGCGACGCCCACCCCGAGCATGACCTCTGCGCGACGCTGAAGCGGGCCGGCGTCGATCCTCGTCTCCAGGCAGATATTCCGGCCGGCGCATGGGTTCACGATCCACGGATCAAGGCCGCCGTCATCGCCGCGCCCGCGTTCGGTTTTGCCTTCGGACGCGCCGGGTTAAGCAGCGTGCACATCCCCGTCCAGCTCTGGCGAGCCGCCGACGATCGTCATCAGCCGCATCCTTACTACGAGGAAGCCGTACGCGCCGACCTGCCCCGGCCGCCCGAATATCACGTGGTCGCCGACGCGGGCCACTATGACTTCCTGCCACCGTGCGATGCGCGTCTGTCGCAGAAGAGGCCGGAAATCTGCGAAAGCCTGCCGGGCTTCGACCGAGCGGCGTTCCATGAACAGTTCAACGCCGACGTGGTGCAGTTTTTCCAGGCAACGCTGCGCTAGTCGATTTCCTGTCTTTTGTGCACTCGCGGTGCGTCGATCCGCGAACTGTCGAGGCTCGCGCTTGTCGGAATTGCATAGACCCGTTACAGGATAAATGGATGGCGCTCTCTGTAAGGCAAATTAAAGCTCCTGCTGCGGTGGCACAGCTAGCCGTCGCGATGCTGCTCAGCGCGAGCTGCGCGTGTTTTGGTCAGGCTTCCGATACTGCCGATACCCCGGATACCGCGCCCGCAAGTGTCGACGTTGCCGCTCCCGAAGTTGCCTCTCCCGAAGTTGCCTCTCCCGAAGTGGCCTCTCCGATTGCTGCCTCCGAAGTTACCGCCGAGCCGGGATGTTCCTCGGTAGTACTCAGTTGCAATACGCCGTCGCGGCCCATTGCGCCCGAACACCAGTTGCTCGATCCCGCTACGGCGCGCGATCAGGCGCAACGCGCGCAAGCGCAGGCCGATCAAATCGCCGCCGAGCAGGCCTTGCAGCGACGCATCGAGTTCGCGCGTCTGCATCCGAACGCGATCTTTGTGTACGGCGACAAGCCAACGCCACAGGAAAGCGTATCCGATGTCTTCAATCGGACGCTCGGCGTGCCGACGACGACCCTCACCACCTCGACCTTTGACGCAACGGGTCGAAGAACCGAATGCGTGAGTGCCTGTCGTGGGCCGCTTTGCTGTGTCACGACGCCCTAGACGAGCTAAAAATCCACCACTCCGAGCGTGCTATCGCCCCCGGACGGTGGAGTCCAGTGGGGGAATTCCTCGCCGATGTTGGAGGCCATCCCCATGCTCCCGGCGCTCAATCCGACGTAGACCAGGTCGTGCAGCGACGGCAACAAGTCCGCTAGTTCGGACTGCTGCATGCAGTAAGACAGATACAGGGAATCCCCGCCTCCGACCAGTGCGTTGTGGATGCTCGGGTTTTTGATGCCAGCGGACGTGAGAAGAAATTTCATGATGCCTCTCCTGGCCGTTATGCATGAGTCAAGTCAGACGCTTGAGCAGGAAGCGCCCGCGCGACCTGGCGCCGCCCCTCGAACATGCGCTGTCAGCGCTTGAAAATAGCCTTCGTCGTATCGAAGTCGATCGGAGAGGATGTGTGTTCGTGGATGATTTTCCACGCGTCGCCCTTCCGCCTGAGCGTCAAGCTCATCCGATTGTCCAGCGAGCGCAAATCTACGCCGTCGGCATTAACCGCTTGGTATGTCACGAAGGTGTGGACAACGCCGAGGTCCTGGACGACGGTCGTTTGTGTGTCGCTGAAATCCACGATAACGCGTTCCGTACCCAGCGAGTCGAACCAGGTCACCACCATTTCCCGCCAGGACGCAATGCCGGTGTACGACCATACGCCCCACATGTCGAAGACCGACACGTCCTGGTCGTACAGCGCAACGAGCGAATCGACGCTCTTCGCGAATACCGCAGCTTTGTAGTCGTCAAGAACCTGCAGGATCGGATTGTCGGCTTTGTCCACAGTATTTTCTCCCGGGTTACGTTGGTTTCAAGGCAACGACGATCGACCAACGGCAGGATCGACATCTACCGGAAAAAAATATTCGCTCGGTAATGGAAGCTGGAGGTGCATCAGGCAAATTGCGCCGCGCTCGCGGGGCTGCACGAACGGCACCTTACAGCAGGCCTGGACATTGACGGCTCTCGAAAGAGCGATTGGATTTTTACGCCGTCACATGCGATGGACTTTCCTTGCTCACGCGCCCTACAGTTCGCTCACGATCTTCTTTGCCCTCAACACCGACGACGGACTCATACTGAGCTCATTGACTCCCAGGCCGATCAGAACCGGAATCATCTCCGGACGCGCCGCCGCCTCACCGCACACGGCCACGCTGATGTTCGCCTTCTTCGCCGCCTCGCAGACCATGCCAATCGCACGCAGCACCGCCGGATGATCGGTCCGGTACAACGCCACCAGATTCGGATTGACGCGATCGACGGCCATCACATACTGCGTCAGGTCGTTCGTGCCGATTGAGAAGAAGTCCACCTCGGGCGCCAGCAGGTCGGCTGTAAGCGCAGCGGCCGGCGTCTCGACCATAATGCCCAGTTCTGGCTGCGCGTAGGTCGCACCTTCCTGGGACAGCTCCTGTGCGCAGGTTGCAAGCAGCGTCTTCACTGCGCGAATTTCATCGAGGTCGTCGATCATCGGCAACATCACGCGCACATTGCCCACCGCTGCTGCACGCAGCAACGCGCGCAATTGCGGTTTGAACACATCAGGACGATCGAGGCACATGCGCACGCCACGCCAACCGAGGAACGGATTGTCCTCCTGCGGAAAGACGATGCCGGGCACCGGCTTGTCGCCGCCGACATCGAGCGTACGGATCACCACCGGACGTGGATGAAAAGCCTGCGCAAGCCGGCTATAGACACCGTACTGCTCGTCCTCGTCGGGCAAGCTGCGGCGATCCATAAACAGCAGTTCCGTGCGGAACAGGCCCACGCCCATCGCGCCGGCTTCGAGTGCCGCGTCGATCTCCGTCAGTGAACCGAGGTTCGCGGCAATCTCGATGTGCCGGCCGTCACGCGTCACCGGAGCGACGTCGCGATACACGCTCAATGCGGCGCGCCGGTTACGGTCCTGCGAAATACGCTCGGCAAAGTCCGCCTGCAGCCCGGACGACGGATCGAACCATACGTGCCCCTGCGAGCCGTCGAGCGCGACGAATGCCGCTTCGCGCAGGCGCTCCTCCGACACCGGTAAACCCAACACTGCCGGGATGCCATGCGCACGCGCCATGATGGCAAGATGCGAAGTCGCGCTCCCCTTGATGCACACGAGACCTTTGATGTTAGCGACACAAGCGCGCGCGAAATCGAGGGCGCTCAGATCGGAGGCCAGCACGATACAGGGCTGGGTCAATGAAGCAAGGCTCACGTCATCGCGACCGAGCAGTCGCAACGCCACCTGACGCGCAATGCCGCGGATATCGTCGGCACGGCTGCGCACATATTCATCGTCCATCGCGAGGAAAGCGGCGGAGAGTTCTTCGCCCACCTGCAGCGTCGCCGCAGCCGCATCCCAGCCTGACGTGATGCGATCCTTGACGGCGCCGGAAAACTCGTCGCTTTGAGCGACGTCCGTCAATGCCTCGACGATATCGCCATGCTGGCTCATCGTTTCGAACTGCGTATCAAGTGCGGCGATCGCTTCGCGGAACGCTACGCCGAAGCGGGCCAGCTCCCCCTCCACTTCATCCGGCTCGATAAACTGCCGCGCCGCACGCAACTCTTCAGGCAAATAGACGAATGCTTCGCCGTATGCCAGACCTTCGCTCGCCGCCACGCCACGCACTGGCGGCTCGCTGACGATGGTCCCCTCCGCTACCAGCGCCTGCTTCTGCTCCTGCTCCTGCTCCTGCTCCTGCTCCTGCTCCTGCTCCTGCTCCTGCTCCTGCTCCTGCTCCTGCTCCTGCTCCTGCTCCTGCTCCTGCTCCTGCTCCTGCTCCTGCTGCTGCGTCTGAGCGGCTTCCGCCAGACCCGCAGCCGCTCCAGGCCCGGTTGCCCCAGCCGGTTCCTCCAGGCCGCCATTCCCGTCATGCCGCGCAAGCGCCACCCCCGCGGTAGGCTCCGAGAGAAACTGCAGCAGCCGGCGCACCGCATCGCTTTCGTCAGAGCCATCGGCTCGCAGCAGAATCTGATCGTCCTGTTTGACGCCAAGCAGCATGAGCTTCACCGCGCTTTTTGCATCGGCGCACGTCGAGCCGCGAAAGACCTGCAGCGAGCAGGAAAACTCTTTCGCGAGTTTGGCGAACTGCGTGGCGGGACGCGCATGCAGTCCTTCGTTTACCTTGACGACGATTGCGGTTTCTAGCATGACAGGACCTTCTTATTCACGGAACACATCCAGCCGATTGCACCACTCTGCCTCATGACCGCGCCATTCCGGCATGACCGCCTGCAACATCAAACATCGACAATCTCGATCACGGTGCCGCTCCGGATCCAGGCGAGCAATGCATCCGTGTCGACCGGTTGCGCGCAGATTTCGCCGGGACGCTCAGCGGTGCTCGAACCGTTGAAATTGATCACCACGTGACCCATCTCGTTCACCTTATTCCATGCCGTCGGCCCCACTGCGGTGACAAACGCACTGACTTCGCCAATGCGCAACTGCGACCCCGCACGCGGCGCCTCCGGATGCAGCTGTTCGGCCCGATGCAGCACGGACACCTCGGCGAGTTCAGGCGGCGCGCCATGCGCGTAGAGAATCATCACGCCGCCTTCCAGCAGGTCCCGCACTTCGGGACCGACCTCCGAGATCACCGTCTTGTAGTAATGCATAGTCATTCCATCTCATCCGTTAAAGTGCGAAGCTCGCCGCCCACGCGATCAGAACCGAAATGGGGCCCATAATCTGCCGGCTGATCAGGACCGCCGGCACGCCGATCCGGATCGTCTCCGGCTTGGCTTCGCCAAGCGCCATGCCGACCGGCACGAAGTCGCAGCCCACCTGGGTGTCGTAAGCGAACAGGGCCGGCAGCGCCATCTGCGGCGGAATCGTGCCGTTGCCGATGGCCGGCCCAATGATGGCCGCGCCGATCACCTGAGCGATCACCGCTCCTGGTCCAAGTATCGGAGAAAGGAACGGCAAGCCGCAAATCGCGGACAGCACGATCAGGCCGACGATGTTGCCGGCGAGCGGTGACAGCAGATGGGCGAGGCCCGTACCGATCCCGGTGGAGTTGATGATACCGATCAGCATCGTCACAAAGGCCATGAACGGCAGCACGTTGCGGATCACCGTATCGATCGCCTTGCGCCCGCTATTGAACAGCACGTTGACGACACCGCCCATGCCGCGCCCGATCCGCGTGATGAAGCCGATCAGGCCGCGCGAGCTTTCGGCTTCGCGCGTGGCAGCACCGACGACACCGCCACCAGCAGGCGCGGCAAACGGCGAGGTGGAGTGACTCGCGCTACGTGCGGCACTCGCGCGCGCATCGCCTGGCGCATCGTCTTCCACCGCCGTCAGGTTTTCCGGCGTGACGCCCGATACATAGGTATCCTCGGTAATGAATTGCGCCAGCGGGCCGGATTGACCCACTGAGGTCAGATTGATGGTCGGAATCTTCTTGCGCGGATAGACACCGCAGCGTGCGGTACCGCCGCAATCGATCACCACCGCGGCCATCTCCGATTCGGGCGGCGGCGTACGGAAGCCATCGACCAGCACACCGCCCGTCATTTCGGCAAGAACCCTCGCCAGTTCAGGAATGCTGCCGCCAGTCACGGCGACGATCTTGTTGCGTTCTGCGGTGGGATGAATCAGGAGCGGGCCACCCCAGCCGTTGGGTCCACGCTCGACCTTCACCGTTCTGTATGCTCTCGTGTCCATTTCAGGTCTCCTCAGTCTCGATGTTGGATTGCCGGCGACGGCAGTGCATCACAGTTCGATGTTTTCCCGGTGAGCCAGAATCCGGGTCAACGCTTCAGTCAGGATGCCTTTCAGCAGATTCACAACGAGACCGACGATCAGGTAGAACAGCGCGAGTTTAGGAATGGAAAACGCCAATGCATGGCTTTCCGCCAGCTTGGTGAGACCAGCCGCCACGCCGAGCCAGACAAACAGCTCGCCTGGATTGCAGTGTGGAAAGAGACCGGTAATCGGATGGCACAGCGAAACAGCGGAATCGTAAAACGCGGGCTTATGCTTCTCTTCGAGAAAAACCCCAAACGTATAGGCCATCGGATTGGTCAGGAAGAACATCGCAAGCAGCGGCAACAGCGTATAACGCGTCACGACATTCTTCGAAAAGAAGCGCGCGAGGCCTTGCACCCGCTGCTCGCCGATCAGGGCGATCAGCGTGTACACCGCGGTCAACAGCACGATCAGCGTGGGCAGGATGCCCACTACGAAGCCCACAAACGTTTTACCGCCGGCATTGAAGATGCCGATGAACCCTTCTGCGACATGCGTGAGCCAATCGAGGATGAACATGGCGAATCTCCCAGATAAACCGAAACGATCGCGAAAAGCTCCGCAAGGCGTGATTCAGCGTGACCCGGCGGAACCGGAAACAACAGTTTGCTGAACTATCTAACCAGGAAATCAGGTGGGCGCTTGCGCCGCGCGTTGGGCGCGCTCGAGGGCATCGGTGGCAGCCTGCGCAATGCTGCGGCGCAACTTCGAAGTCTTCAGACGGGCGTTGAACTCGCTCGTCGACAGGCCGGCAAACCCTTCATGAGGACGGAAACGCGTGAAGACCGTGAGACCGGACATGCTGAGGAACTGGCAGACGCGCAGATCGGGGGACAGCACGACGATAGCGACCGCGCCGCGTCCGAGTTTGACCTTGCAGGCGCCGACGCCGAGAAAGCCGCTCTGCCAGCGCTTTGCAGAGTCACGGATCGCGTCGCCATAGCGGCGCATCTGAAACCATGAACCGACCAGCTGCAACGCCCAGAACACCGCCAGGGCGAGTAAGGCACCGCGCACAAAGTCCATCGTCGTCTCCTATGTCCCATGCAACATAGTTATCTGTGAACATCTTGTACTTTGGATAATACAATTGTTCATCTGGAATATCATTGGGGAAAACGCCATCCATTCCCCTCTCACTCTCTCATCACGCGCTTTGCCGAACGGTTGCACAAGTCGCATGGTGCGCTATCGTATCGCGACACGCGCGCTCGTGTTCGCCGCCGTTGCAGATGCCATGTTTTGCACGACTATACGGGCCACCTGCGCCTCGGCTTCGACGTGCGGTAAATGACCCACACCCGCGAACCGGTGCACCGCGATATGGCCGGGCAAGCCGTCTGCATGCCTAACCGGCAGTATCCGGTCCTGCTGTCCCCAAAGCACGCGTACGGGCATCGTCAGATCGTTGAGCAGATGCCGCAGATCCAGCATTTGGGTGCCGTCGGGAAAGAACGCATCCGCCACCACCGCGAGCCGCTCACGAACCTCTGGGCTCTCCAGTTGCTGCCACGCAGTGGCGACAAAGCCTTCGTCCAGCCGCGCCGGGTCTGCAAATAACTGCTTGAGCCATGGGACGAGACTTGCGCGCCGCGTCGCGTCAGTGAGGCCGCGCAGGAACGAACCGTTGCTCTCGGGTCCCAGACCCGCTGGAGCAAGCAGAGCCAGTGAGCGCACCTCAAGCCGTGAAGCCTGTGCCGAGGTGGCCAGGGCCAAAGCGCCACCGAAAGAATGGCTGACCAGGTGACAACGCTCGATGCCTGCGTCGAGCAAGGTGTGCTCGAGCGCCGCAATCATCTCTTCCAGCGACCCCGCCGCCTCTGCCGGCGATTTGCCGTGCGCGGGCAAGTCCACCGCCAGTATGCCGGCCTCCGTCGCGCCCAGGCGCGCCACCGCCTGCGAGAACGGTCGCCAGCTGTTGGATTCCGCAGCGAAGCCGTGCAACAGCACCAGTGGATCGCCGCTTCCCTTGCGTAACGCGATGCTGTGCAGAAGGTGCGTGTGCGGTGCTCCTGTGACTGCCGGCTCTGGCATCTCCTCTAGCATGGCCGCACGCAGCACATCTTGCGCAGCCACACGTCCATGTGGCCCGGACCCCGCAATCCCCACAAGCTGCAACCCGCGTTCGCGAGCAAGGCGCCGCGCCGCCGGGGTTGCCCGCAAAGGTGCTTGCGTGCCAGCGGCAGCGACGTCGTCCTCCGCGGCCCTACCGCCATGCTCACCGTGCTCGACTAACGCCTCACCCGCCGCATAGATCCACGCTACAGCCGTACCCACCGCCACCGACTCGCCAACCGGCGTATTGATCTGACGGATGATGCCGCTTGCCGGCGCATCGATCTCCATGGTCGCCTTGCTGGTCTCGATCTCGAAGATCAGCATTCCTTCGCGTACCTCGTCGCCTTCCTTGACATGCCAGGCGGCGATCATGCCCTCGGTCATGTCCATGTCGACGCGCGGCAAGATGACTTCGGTCGGCATCTCACCCTCTCCCGCCGACGATGCGCCGCGCCGCCGCGACAATGTCGTCGACCTGCGGAACGGCGGCTTTTTCCAGCTCGGGGTTGTACGGAAGCGGACAATCGGCGCCACCCAGCCGGATCACGGGCGCGTCCAGGTAATCGAAGGCCTCGCTTTCGCAGGCGATTGCAGCGATCTCCGCACCTATACCAAGCTGCTGCACACCCTCGTACACGCAGATCAGCCGCGAGGTCTTGCGGATGCTGGCAATGATCGCCTCGCGGTCGATCGGCCGGATACTACGCAGATCGATCACTTCGGCATCCAGACCTTCCTGCTCGAGTTGCGCCGCGGCTTCCAGCGAGCGGATCGCCATGATCGAGGTCGCCACGATCGTGACGTCGCGTCCCGCGCGACGCACGGCCGCCTTGCCGATCGGCACGGTGTAGTAGCCCTCCGGCACCGGCCCCTTGCTCTTGTACAGCAGCTTGTGCTCGAAGATCATCACCGGGTCCGGGTCTTCCAGCGCGGCCAGCAACAGGCCCTTCGCATCGTGCGGTGTGCTTGGCTGTATCACCTTGAGACCAGGCACGTGAGCAAACCAGGCTTCGAGACTCTGGCTGTGCTGCGCGGCCGCACCGGTTCCCGAGCCCGCTGGAAAGCGCATCACTAGCGGCACGGAAGCCTCGCCGCCGAGCATGAAGCGCATCTTGGCCGCCTGATTGACGATCTGCTCCATCGCAAGCGTGGCGAAATCGGAGAACTGGAATTCGTAGATCGGCCGCGAGCCTGTCATGGCCGCGCCCACCGCGACGCCCGCGCCGCCCAGTTCCGAAATGGGCGTGTCCATCACCCGTTCCGCGCCGAAGCGCTGATAGAGGTCGCCCGTGACCTGAAATGCGCCGCCATAGACGCCGATGTCCTCGCCCATCAGGAACACGCGCTCGTCTCGCTCCATCGCAATGGCCATCGCCTCCTGAATCGCCTGGGCGTAGGTCAGTTCGCGCACTGCGTCGTGCGTCTCCGTCTCTTGCACCGCATGCGTGTGTTCAAGCACGTCCGCTGTCATTGCTCGCTCCCACTGGTCGACGCATACACGTAACGGGTCAGGTCGGCCCGCGCCGGCGAAGGACTGTTCTGTGCAAACTCGAGGCCAGCCTCGATCTGCGCTTCGACTTCTTCCCGCAGCGTGGCGATACTTGCGGCATCGAGCAAGCCGCACTGCAACAATTCGCTCTCGAATCGCACGATCGGATCGCGCGCACTCCACGCGTCGATTTCCTCGCGCGTGCGGTAGCGGTTGCGGTCGCTCTTCGAGTGACCGCGCAAGCGGTAGGTTTCGCATTCGAGCAGCGTGGGGCCGTTGCCCTTGCGCGCATGAGCAACAGCTTCTTCGCTGGCGTTCAGCACCTCGACAAAGCTGTTGCCGTCGACGGTCACGCCCGGCATGTCGTAAGCGAGCGCGCGCTGTGCGATGTGTGTGACCGCCGTGGAACGCTCCACCGACATCGACATCCCGTAGCGGTTGTTCTCGCACACGAAAATCACCGGCAGCTTCCAGATCGAAGCGAAGTTCAGCGACTCGTGGAAGGCGCCCTCGTTATTGGCGCCATCGCCGAAGAAACACATCACCACGCTGTCCTTGCGCTGCCGTTTGATGGACAGCGCTGCGCCCACCGCAATCGGCATCCCGCCGCCCACGATGCCGTTCGCCCCCAGGTTGCCCTGGCTCACATCGGCGATATGCATCGAGCCGCCGCGGCCGCGGCAATAGCCGGTCTCCTTGCCGAAGAACTCCGCGAACATGCGCTTCGGGTCCGCGCCCTTGCCGATGCAATGGCCGTGGCCGCGGTGCGTGGAGGTAATGTAGTCCTTGTCCGTGAGCGGCAGCGTGGCGCCAATCGCGCTCGCCTCCTGGCCGATGGAAAGATGCATGGTGCCGTGGATCAGACCACGCATGTATGCCTGCTCGGCGCTCTCTTCGAAACGCCGCACGAGAATCATTTTGCGCAAGGCTTCGCGCAGCGCCGCGGCATCGTGCCGGAACAATACCCCGCGCAGTGCCGTAGCCGGCCTGGTGGGCAATGCCTCTACAATCTCCTGCATGTCCATCCTCCTTGACGGGGCGGTGCACCCGTTCGTTACGCGACCGCGAGCGGCTTGCCGTAGACCATTTCGTCCTGCAGACGGCGCAGCGCGACGATCTGCGAATCGCTGTCCACGGCGCAGTTGCGATAGGTCAGCAGTTCGCCGCGACGAATCGGTTGCGTGACGCGACCGTTTTCGATCAGCCCGCACGGCACGGCATGCTGCGTGCGCGCATCGCCCACGGTCATGGCCCAGGCGCGATAGTTGTATTCGCCGATCGCGTCGAGCCGCTCGCCCGGTTGCAGGTCTTTCTTGGCGACGGCGCAGACCTCGACGACCGGCACCGGCAACGGCTCCATATCGGCGCGGCGGTACAGCACCGAGCGCGCGCAGGTGAGCGGCACTTCGAGGCTGGTCAGGTGATACGGGCGGTAGAACGTGTAGTACGGCCCCGCGCCGAGCTTCAGGTCCTCCATGCGTTCGCGCAGGCGTGGATGCGCCAGTTCCGCGACCACGAACACGCCGGGCGCTACGCCCTTGCCAATGGTGTAATCGACCACGCCCTTGCGCGACAGGATGCCGCCGTTCGCCACCGGGCACAGCACCTTGTGCAGCTCCTCGAGCGTCGCCGACGGCCCGTGCATGCCGGGCACGTCCGGCGTGAGGCCGGTGGCGTTGCCGATTGCCGCCATCTCGACAGCTGTCTTCGAACCGTCGACGAACTCCACCAGCATGCGAGGATTCATATTGCGGCGTTTGGCCTCGTCCATATAGACGTCGGGGGTCGCGTCGATATTGAGCGGGTTGTTCTTGCCCTTGCCCGCCGCGACGATCGGATAGCCGAGCGCGCTAACGAACTGGATCAGCTCGATGGTCGAGCTCGGTTCGTCGCCCGCGCCCAGCGAATACACCACGCCAAGCCGCTCCGCCTCGCGGCGCAGATAAGCGCCGATGGTCACGTCCGCTTCCACATTCATCATGACCAGGTGCTTGCCGTGCTCCATGGCAAGCAGGCCGATCTGGGCGCCGACCGCGGGCTTGCCGGTCGCATCGATCACCACGTCGATCAGGTCGCTCGTGCAGACCGCGTCGACGTCCTGCGTAATCGCAATCTCGCCGGCTTCGATTGCCTGTTCGAGCGCGCTGCGCGTATCCACCATCCGGTACCCGGTGTCCGCACCGTTGGCGACTCGCACGGCGGCGCGCGCCGCCTCGGGCCGCAGATCGGCGATCGCGCCAATTTCCAGGCCGTGCATCTGCCGCACCTGCGTCACGATATCCGTGCCCATCTCGCCGCTGCCAATCAGACCAATGCGGATCGGACGGCCGGAGGCGGCACGCTTTTCGAGGTCGGCCGCGAGGCCGCTGGGAGTGATGTTGTGCATGGGCATAGCTCCTGAAATTCAGCGCACGAGCGCACGAAGACGTATCGGCAGGCGCCTGTGCGCCCCGAGATAGAATAGAACTTATGTATTTCACAATAGCACTTTGTTCACGCCAGGGACAAGGTCGAGTTTTGTCCAGACAGCGTTTTCAGGCTTGGGATTTACCCGTACGCGGACGCGCGCATGCGACGCGGCGATGGCCGTTTCCAGGGTTTATCTGGAGCGTGGAAGTTCAGAGGAGAACGAACGAGCGCACGAATGCGCAGGCGAACGCTGCTTGATGCGGAGGGCGGAGAAAATGGGGCGGATGCCCGTCAGGTGGCACGACAGGCAGGCGGATCAGCGCACGCCAGCCCGCCGGCCTTAAGATGCGTGCCGCTCAGCCAGGACCGGCAAGCTTGAGGACGTCTTTCGCGGTGTACTCGTCCGTGATGAGAACAGTCGGCCTGATTATCTTCAGCGCGGCAGCCAGTGCCGGCACCTTGCTGGCACCGCCCGCGGCCATCACGCGTACGGGTACCTTCTTGACGATATCGAGCGGCACCGACATCACGCGTTCGTTGATCGGATGATCGACCAGCTTGCCGCTGGAATCGAAGAAATTGAACAGCACGTCGCCCACTGCGCCGGCCTTCAACAACGACGCGCGGTCGGCATTGGAGATGAATTTCGACACATGCGCCGTCGCATCCGCGCCCATGCCTGCGGCACCGAGCACAACTGCGTCGAGCGACTTGGCGAGTTCGAAAATATCGCTAAGGCCACAGCGTTCGATCAGGGTTTGACGCGTGGCCGCGCTATCCACTACCAGCGGTGCGGTCATCAGATAACAATCCGCCTGAAACAACGATGCAAAACGCCAGGCGAATTCAGCCGGGTTGAACTTGCGCGCTTTCATGATGCCGCCGAGCAGCGACACCACCGACACGTTCTCCACCGTGCGCTCGCTCATGAAGGCGAGCGAGCTGACCAGGGTCCGGCCCCAGGCCACGCCAATGCGCATGTCGGCACGCACCAGCGACGATACATAGGCGCCGGTCGCCGCCGCGATCGGACCGGTTGCGTCGGCGCCGCGCGCCGATAGCGGCACGACGATCGCCTCGTCGATGCCGAAGCGGCTTTCGAGCAGACGCTCTGCCTCGACACACTCCGCCAGACGATCGCCGATGCTGATCTTCACTTCGTTGCGCTCGCGCGCAGCGGCCAGCAACCGCACGACGGTCACACGCCCGACGCCCAGCTTCAGGGCGATTTCGTTCTGGGTCATTTCCTCGACGAAATACATCCACGCGGCCCGCAAACGCAGACGCCGCGCGGGATTCTGTTCGTCGTTCTCGACGCTTTCCGGGGCAACACTCGCTTTCTGCAACCTCGGCTCCTAAGATGAAAAAAGGCAATCTATGCACTGAACACTTGTGCTATCTTAACTTCAAATGTTGCAACATTGAGACACCCATGGAGTCAAAATCGCCCTTGCCGCAGCATCTCAGCCGCGACATCAACCAGCTCGGGCTCGCGCTGCGCGATTGTGCGCGTCAACTGCGTTACGCGGCACGCAATGTGCCCGGACCGCTCAGAAGCGACCGGCCCGTGGCGCCGCTCGCGTCTTCCGCAACACCGCTCAAGGCGCCCTCCTATCTGTCGCTCGAATCGGTCGCCCATCTGGCGGACGATCTGATCGAAACAGCCGAGTCATTTGCGGGTCACGCTGTACCAACCTTGCAGGACCACTGGAAATCACCGGTTCTGCTGGAACCGCTCACCACTTACCTCGAGATGGCCACCGGGCCCGCAAAGACGCTGCGCAAGTTTTCGATGTCTTATTACGCGGCGGCGAAACGGATGATCATGCAAAGCGGCGCAGCCGACGTGCTGATCTTCGAGCACCGCATCTGCACGACCCTCGAACGCATGGGTGCGGCGTTATCGGCGCCGCAAGCGGCCCGCGCGATGTCCTCGCGCAGCGCGCTATGCCTCGCATGCGCGCAACTCGTGTTGTCGCTGCTCGAGACGCAACCGATCCGCAGTACCCGTTTCGAAGTCCTACCGGATGTGAACGCACCGTGGTGGCTCGTCACGGAACCGAACGCCTACGTGTTCCTGATGCTGTCGTTGGTGTCGCTCGCGAAGGACACCTGTACTTCAGGCATTCCCACCGAGCCGGACGCTGCCGTGCGCTTTTTCTCCGACGTGGTGGGTGCACGCGAAACAGCGTTCAAGCAGGCACTCAAGGGCCCCGAACCGCTGCATGCGCTGAGTCACGAAATCGAGTACGCGATCGCCCATCTTTGCTGAGGCCGGCGCTGCACGTCTGCGAGGAGTTGTGCGAATGAGCCAACCGATCTGTAGCATCGAAGGACAGGAAATAGCGACGTGGAAGCGTGTGCAAAAGCTCACGCTATGCCGCCAGCTTTTGCAACGGTGCTGCGACGAGTACCGGGAACGGCACGCGTTGCCGGTCGAAATCGACGACCGCAATTTCACCACGGCATTCTTTGCGTGGATCGACGTCGTCGAGCGCAGTGCAGACTATCGGCGTCAGAACGAGCAGGACTACTTCCAGTTTGTGTTCGGCGTGCTGCTGCGCGACTTGCTGCGCGAGAAAGCGATTCACCTGAAGAAAGACGCCTCGACGCAGTTACGTCCGTCGCCGGGAAACATCGCCGACTGGTGGCCGGCCGGTTACGTGCTGACCCACTTTTGCATCGGCACGCTCAAAGCCACCCTGCGTGAACAGTGCGCGGTGGAAGTGCAACCGTCCGACGCGATCTCTCACCCGGCGGTATGGCAATCGTTTCGCGAGAACATGATCGAAGAGCCGGGCCTTGCCATCGCGTTCTTCGACAAGTTCATGGGACTCGAGCCCAACTGGCGCGAGCCGACCCAGATCAATAACCGGCCGGCCGCAGCGCGACGTCCCGCGAAGATCCAGTAGCGTCTACACAAAACGAACGCTTAGGCCTCCGGCACTCCGCTTCCGGACAGACTCGAGGCCTTAGGGAAGCGAGTCTCGATCACCCGGTGGATCTCCTCCACCGCCACCGGTTTGACCAGGTGATAGTCGAAACCCGCGTCGTGGGATCGCTGACGGTCGCCCGCCTGGCCGTAACCGGTGACGGCGACTAGCAGCGCACCCGCGGTGCTATCCAGCTTGCGCATCTCCTGGGCAAGCTGAAAGCCGTCCATACCTGGCAGGCCCAGATCCAGCAATACGATCTCGGGCTTGAACTGCGCCGCGATTTCCAGCGCCTGGGTCGCCTCGTGTGCAATGCGCACGTCGTAGCCGTCCGCTTCCAGGACCATCGACAGTAAAGTCGCGGCGTCCACGCTGTCGTCCACCAGCAGCAGGCGCAAAGCCGGTCCTGCGCTCGGCGCTACAGGCGGTGCAGCGACGGACTCGGCCGGCAGCGCCGGCTGCCCCGGCTGCACGCGGCGCGTGAGCGGCAAGCGCACCACGAACTCGCTGCCCTGCCCGGCGCCGGCCGAGAATGCCTGGATCTGGCCGCCATGCAATTCAACCAGCGTGCGCGCCAACGGCAGCCCGATACCGAGGCCACCCTCAGAGCGCTCCAGCGAGTTCTGCGATTGCACGAACAGGTCGAAGATATGCGGAATCGTCTCGGCGCTCATGCCAACCCCGTTGTCGCGAACGGTGATTTGCACGTCTTCATCCGACTCGCGCACGTCGATCAGAATTTCGCCTTCCTGCGGCGTATATTTCACCGCGTTCGAGAGGATGTTGCCGAGCACCTGCGCAATCCGCACGCCATCGCCGACGATGTAGAGCGAGTCGTCCGGCATCTCGGTCTTCACCGTGTGCGCCTTTTTGGCGAGTGCGGGTGCGACGGTTTCGACGGCTGCCTCGATCGCTGCGGCGAGACTGACGTTCTCCTGACGCAGCGTGATTTTGCCCTGCGTGATACGCGCCACATCGAGCAGGTCGTCGACGAGCCGGCTCAGGTGCCTCACCTGGCGTCCGATCACTTCGCGCATCGTTTCGAAATTCTGCGTGGTGGGCGCTCGGCTCGGATCGAGCAACTCGATCGCATTGCGGATCGGCGCAAGCGGATTGCGCAGCTCATGCGCAAGCATGGCGAGAAACTCATCCTTGCGGCGATCCGCGTCGCGCAACACCATTTCGTTGGCCTTGCGCTCGGAGATATCGTTGACCACGCCGGCTAGCCGATAGATCGAATCACGCGAATCGCGCACTGGAAAGGCACGCTCGGCAACCCAGCGCATCGTGCCGTTGGGGCGCACTATCCGGTATTCGATCTCGTACGGCGTGCCGCTGACGAGCTCACGGTACGCCGCCTCGACCATGGCTTCGTCCTCCGGGTGAATCCTGCCTGCCCAGTGCGCCGGTCCCGGCTGCGGCAAGGTCGCCGGGTCTCCCCACAAACGATGATAAGCAGGACTGACGTAAAGCAGTTGATCCGTCGCTGGATCGAGCATCCAGAACACGTCGTCGATGTTTTCCGCCATCTGCCTGAAGCGCTCTTCGCTTTCGCGCAAGGCACCCTCCGCGCGGCGCACGCGCAGCAGCGCACGCACATGTGCGATGAGTTCGGCGGGTTCGATAGGCTCGATCAGGTAGCTGTCCGCGCCGCCGTCGAGCCCTCTGATCCGGTCGATGCTTTGCACAGCCGCAGCAGAGGTCTGCAGCACCAGAATGGCCGCGGTCTCCGGAGAGGCCTTGATCTGGCGGCATACCTCGAAGCCATTGATGTCCGGCAGCTTGACGTCGAGCAGAACCAGGTCTGGCAGCGAGGCGCGCGCGAGTTCGAGGGCCTGAGTGCCATTGGCGGCCTCGATCACCTCGAAGCCGGCACGTGAGAGGATTCGACTCTTCGCATAGCGGGCGCCGTCGTTGTCATCGACATTGAGTATCAGGTTGGCGGTCGCGTCGTTCATGGAAGATTCTTGTCCGTGGATCGGTCAGGGGGCGCTCAACATCGCGTCCAGCGAAGTGAGCAGTTCGTTGCCCGACAGCGGTTTAACAAAGAAAGCGTCTGCGCCAAGAGATTCGGCGCGGCCGCGCTGGTCCACATCGCTCAGAACGATCACCGGCACGTGACGCTTGCGCGAATCGCCAGCGGCTCGCACCACGCCTTCAACGCGGCCCACAACCGAGTCCTGCTCGCGCAATTCGCCTAGCCAGGACCAACCGTCTTCGCGTCCGGATTCCATATCGATCAGCACGGCGCACGCCGCCGTCATCGCCAGGGTCGACCTGGCTTCCCGCACGGTGGCCGCGTTGGCCGAGCGGTAGCGCGTGTTATGCAGGGACGCCTCATAACGCAGCCGGTCATCCTGACTGGTCGAAACAAAGAGCACCATATCGCGCCCGGTATCGGTATCGCTAGCGAGAGGCGTGCGAGGCTCCGGTCCGACGATCTGCGGTAGATAGGCCTGAATGGTCGCCGTGAAAGTCGAGCCCTTGCCCAGCTCGCTCACCAGACCCACCGTGCCGCCTAACAGCTTGCAGAGCTTGCTACATAACGGAAGTCCAAGCCCGGTACCTTTTACATAGGTCTGCAGCCGGTTTTCCACCTGTTCGAATTCTTCGAAAATGCTTTGCTGATGCTCGGGCGCAATACCGATGCCCGTATCCGAAACCGCGAACGTCAACAGTTTCTGATCAGCGTCGTATTGGGCTCGCACACGGACTTCGCCGTGCTCGGTAAACTTTAATGCATTGGATACAAAATTGCGGAGAATCTGCGAAACCTTGCCTTCGTCGGTGTAGACCGGCGGAATCTCATCGCACGGCTCGAACACCAGTTCGACGTCGGCGGTCGGCAAGAGCGGTCGTAGCATGCCGCGCAACGCCGAGAACAGATTAGCCACCTCAAACTCGGCCGGACGCAATTCGACCTTGCCCGCTTCGATCTTGGCGAGATCGAGCAGGTCGTCGACGGTTTCGGAGAGTTCTTCTGCCGCCTTGCGGATGAAGCGCACCTGTTTGGCCTGCTCATCCGTCAAGTCGCCGTCGGTGCGATCCATCAGCAGTTTCGACAGCGCGCGAATCGAATACAGCGGCGAGCGAAATTCATGACTCATGTTCGACAGGAAGCGCGACTTGGCGTCGTCGGCGCGACGCAGATGGTCGGCGCGCTCGTCCAGTTCCGCGTAGAGCGCAACCACGCCGCGATTGGTGTCTTCCAGTTCGCGGGTAAGCCGCGTGAGTTCTTCCTGGCGTTCCTGCAGTTCATCGAGCGCCGCGGCCAGTTCGCGACTTTGCCACTGCATTTCGTCGAACGAACCTCCCGCGCCTGACGTACCGGTTTGCTGGACGAGCACTGCAACCGCTTTGTCGACAGCGAGCGGCGCCTGCGCCGACAGGTGCTTCATCAGCGTGACGACGGCATCGCCGTCCACATCGTCGATCGAACACGCATCCATCAGCCGTTGAGCTGCAAGTACCCCAAGCGGACCCGGAACCTCACCGGTGCCGGCGTGTTCTGCGCCGGCTGACCGTTCCAGCAGCTTTGCGACAGACATTGCGGGAGCCACCAGACGGATCAACAGCCCTGGTGGTTGAGTCGCCTTCTCAAGCAAAAATTCCGCGCGTCCGCTGGAGCTCGCGAGAAATACGACCCGTGCGACCTCGAGTACGGAGGTTGCGATGCGGATCTGGTCATGCTTTGTGAACGCGAGCGCTTCGCTGATTTCGCGGGCACGCCGACGCGCCGCGACTACCGAGAGTTCGCTGTCGAGCGGAAGGACTTGCAGCAGCTCGGCCATCATGCGTCCCCGCTGCGCCGCGCACGCGCGACAAATACCGTCACGTCGTCGCGACCGCGCGTGAAGTCGCGATAGAGCACTGCCGCAATCAATGCCGGATGACGCTGCGCCAGACCCGGATAGCGGCCCAGGTCCCAGCGCGTTGCAAGGCCATCGGAATGGAGAATCAGGAGTCCGTCATAAGGCCAGTCGACCTGAAACTCCTGGGTCTTGCGTATCTGATGACCGACGATGCCCGCGTGCGACACCAGATGGCGATGACTCGACGACGTCCACACGCTCGCCGCGATGTTGCCGACGCCGCAAAAACGTGCGCTGCCGGTGGCACCTTCTCCCGCCTCGGGGGCTGGAATGCTCGCGACGCCGAGCGCGGCTCCGCGTGTAGGCCGCAGCGCTTCATGCGACGCCGCGACAATTTCTGTCACGCTCGCGGCGCCGCGTCGCGCAAACGTCTCCGTGGCGGCGAGTGCTGCTGTGTTGGCAAGCGGACCGTGCCCCAGGCCGTCGGCAACCAGTACCTGGAATTCGCCGTCCGCGTAGCCGCAAATCCACGCATCGCCGCATAGCGTTTCGCCGTGCAGGGGCAGATTGATCGCGCCGTACACAATCGGCGATGGATTGTCTGGCACGCTCGCATCCGCCCCCGCGGCCCACATCACGATACGCAGTGCCGTACCGCGGTCTGGCACGCTCCAGATGTCGAGCTCGTCGCTGAGCCGTTGAATCGCACCCATGCCGTTGCCGGGACTGCCGGCCGTCGTGTAGCCGTCGACAAAACAGGCGTGCAGATCGAGGATGCCGGGGCCGTTGTCTATCGCGAGCAGTTCAACGCCATAACGGGCAGGCAGCGGTGAGCCGGATCCGCTCTCGCGGGCAATCGGCCGCACCAGCAGTTCGCCGCGTTGCGCATGTTTGAGCTGATTGGTCGCGCACTCGGTCACGATGATCGCCAGCTTGCCGAGCACCGTGTCGTCAAAGCCGACGCTATACGCCACTTCATTGATGCCACGCCGCGCAAACGAAATCGAGCTGGGATCGCTGATCTCGAACCGCCGCTGGGTCACGCTCAGCCCATTCAAAACGGTTTCCATTTGGTCACCGAAATATGTGTACCTTCGCCGGGCGCCGAACGGATCTCGAACTCATCGCACAGCCGCTTGGCGCCGCCCAGGCCGAGGCCCAGACCGTTGCCGGTGGTATAGCCGTCGGACAGCGCTCGCGAAATATCTGCGATGCCAGGTCCGTTGTCGATGAACTCGAGCCTGAGGCCAATACGGCCGTTACGGTGCAACGTGTATAAGTGTACGTCGCCTCCCCCGCCATATATCAGCGTATTGCGTGCAAGTTCGCTGGCCGCGGTCACGAATTTCGTCTGATCGATCAGCGAAAAGCCATGGGCCACCGCCTTTTCGCGCACGAAACGCCGCAACCGCACGATCTGTTCGTCCGAGCGGATCGGCATGATCTCGTCAGGCGGCTGACCGTCAGCGCCTACCGGACCCGCAGTCTTGTCGTCGCTGAGCATGGAGGATAGTGGGCTACGCTCGGTTGTCTTGCCGGGGATTGCGCTCAAAGCGGTGACGTACCAGTCAGGAGCGCCATGCCTTTTTCAACGTTCAGCGCAGTACGCACGCCGGGGAGCGCCAGTCCGAGTTCGACCAGCGTGATCGCGACGGAAGGCTGCATGCCGACCACCACGGTTTCAGCGTCGAGCACACGCGCCATCGCGGCCGTGTCGCCGATCATCCGGCCGATGAACGAATCCACCACATCCAGCGACGAAATATCGATCAGCACGCCTTTGGCGCGGTCTTTGACGATACGGCTCGTCAAATCGTCCTGCAGCGTCATGGCGAGACGATCGTGCATGTCGACCTGAATGGTGACAAGCAGGAGTTTGCCCATCCGCAGAATCGGAATGCGTTCCATTGTCGTGGTCCGGTTGAACCCGCGTGAGCCGGCGTCAGTCGCCGGCGAACTGGTTGCCGCGCAACGGACCGGGTGCGCCGGGCGCTTCGCCATGCGTGCCCGTGCCCGAGACCGACTTGCCGGTGCGGTTCAGCGCCACGACGAATGCGTCCGCGAGCGTAGCCTTGGTGATGACGTTCTGCAGATTCACCCCGAGGTGAACGATGGTCTGTGCGATCTGCGGACGGATGCCGCTGATGATGCAATCCGCGCCCATCAGCCGGGCGGCGGCCACGGTCTTGAGCAGATGCTGCGCAACGAGCGTATCGACCGTGGGCACGCCGGTAATGTCGATGACCGCGATTGCCGCGCCCGTCTCGACGATCTTTTGCAGCAGACTTTCCATCACGACCTGGGTGCGCGCGGAATCGAGCGTGCCGATCAGCGGCAGCGCCAGAATTCCGTCCCACAACTGCACGACCGGCGTCGACAGTTCGAGCAGTTCCTGCTGCTGACGCACGATGACCTGCTCGCGGCTGCTCTGGAAGACTTCGGTGGTGTAGAGGCCCATCGCATCGAACAGCGTGCTGATAGTCCAGGTGAGCTCGGTGAGACTGGCAGGGTCGGCCACGAGTTCGGTACGCAAGCGGGCGAAAAGCGGTTCCTTCAGCGAGAACACGAACATGGCGGTCTCGACCGGCGTAAAGCCTTGCCGCGCGCGCTGCGTCGAAACGTCCGCGAGAAAGCCGCGCACTTCGTCCCACGCTCGAGTCTTGAAGTCCACGCGATCGGAAGACTCGAGCGCTGAACAGACGACGGCGACGAACTGTACGAACTGGTCACGCAACTGCACTTCGGTGACACCGCCGCGGCGCGAAGCAATTGCATACTGCTGCGCCACCCATTCGCCGAGCAACTCGTTTTGTCGTTCATTGAAGAGTCGGGCGAGACGCGATCCGCCAAGCGTTTCCATACAGTGTCCCCAGTCGATGATCAGCTGAAGGCGCAAGGCGCCGGCAATGTCGTTTTGCTCGCGCCCTGACCAACCGCTCAAAAGGCGCAATGGACTTTAACATGCGCCAGGGCGCCCTCACAATGGCACATGCAGATTGCTGCGAGCCTTGCTGGACAGGGCCGACGCCGATCGCAACCGGCCTTCGTGCCAGGTCGAATGCGCCTGAAGCCGAATGAACGATGGTTTAAAAGGTAACAATTACCTCGCAATTCGAGGACTCTGTCGAGCTTCAAATGCGCGCCCGTGATATGTTGCGGTGCACCTTGCAGTGAGCCCGCACTTTGCGACTCGAAGCTCACGCATCCACATTGACCACTCCAGAAAAAGAATGCGCATGCCTCCTGTCGCGACAGGCGACGAACCGGACAGTAATCAGGAAGATCGCCGCGAGCTGCTCAAGGCCGTGGTCGCAGCATCGCTCGTAACCGGCTTCGAAATGTTCGATTTCACCGTTTACGGCTTCTTCGCAGCAATGATCGGAGAGCAGTTCTTTCCCGCACGAGACCCGTTGACGTCGCTATTGCTCGCAGTCGGCACGTTCGGCGTGGGCTTCTTCATGCGCCCTCTTGGCGCGATGATGATCGGCGCGTACGCGGACCGCGTGGGGCGTCGCGCCGCGATGGTCAGGACAACCTGGATGATGGCGGCAGGCACCACTGCGCTTGGACTGTGTCCGCCGTTTGCGACGATAGGCGTGGCGGCTCCGCTCATTGTCGTCGCGGGCCGTTCGCTGCAGGGTTTTGCACTAGGCGGCGATCTTGGCGTTGCCGCGAGCTTCGTGATGGAGACTGCGCCCGCAGCGCGCCGGGGCTATCTGCTCAGCTGGCAGTTCACCAGCCAGGGCGCCGCCGCATTGGTCGGAGCAAGCCTGGGAGTGCTACTCAGTCACACACTGTCTCCCGCAGCGTTTACCGCGTGGGGCTGGCGCGTGCCGTTCCTGATCGGCCTGCTGATCGCACCGGTCGGTTTGTACGTTCGCCTTCGGCTTCGCGAAGATCCGCCTCGTGGCGCCACGGCAGAAAACACGAGAATGCCGTTGGCGGAACTGTTTCGCACACACGGCACAGCGGTTATCCTGGCCACGCTGATGTTGATGGGGCAAACCTTGCCGGTCTACACGACCGTCTACTACATGCCAAGCTATGTGACCCGGGTGATGCATATGCCCGCCATCACCGGCTACCTGGTATCGGCGTGCTCGACCGTGCTGCTTGTCGGCATTCCTCCCTTTGCCGGCCGCCTCACTGACCGTCTGCGGCGCCGCAAGCCACTGGCGCTCATCAGCTCGGCGGGTATGGCTTTGCTGGTCTATCCCGTGTTTCTGCTGATCACCCACGCGAAAAGCGCGTTGCCTATCCTGTGCGGTGTCGGGTTGATTAGCGTCCTGCTGGCGCTGGGCGCCGGCGTGACCACCCTGCTGGTGCTGGAAGCGCTTCCTGTCAAGGTGCGAGCCAGCGGCATGGCGGTTTCACATGCACTCAATGTCGCCGTGTTTGGCGGCACCGCTCAATTCATCGTGACGGGACTGATCAAATGGACCGGCGATCCAATGTCTGCGGCATGGTATGTGGCGCCGGCGTGTGCGGTGAGCTTCTGTGCGTTGATGCTGTTCCGGGAGCGGCCGCGCGAACCCTGACTGACAGAGATGGCGCTTGCGTTGGCCGTGCACAAACCGGCCGTGCGTCAGCCAGCCGGCCTAGGTCGCCTCTGCCGCCAAAGCCCGGAAATCCTGCGGCGCCATATCGAAGGCCCGCCGGAATGCCCGCGTAAAGTCCGAAGCGCTTTTAAAGCCCACGCCGTAGGCGATCTCCGTCACCGTCGCATGCGGGTAGCGCGTCAGATCTTCGGCTGCGCTGCGCAGCCGGAGATGACGGATATACGCGCTCAGACCGCCCTCATGTTCAAACAGGCGATACAGACTCCTGCGCGGAAAAGGCAGCGCGCCGAGCACGCTCTCGGGCGAAAGCGTCTCTTCGTAAAGGTGCGACTTGATATAGCGCCGCGCCTCATCGAACATGACCGACCGGGCCGCCGCGCGAGCATTGCCGCTCAGCCCCGCGTCCTTGCCGAACCCCGCGACGAGCAGTTGCGCTCCCGCCCGGATGGCGCTGTCCGCTTCGCCGGCACTCATGCTGCCGATGTTCTGCGCGAGCGCCGACACGTGCCTGACGATCATCCCCGCGAGCGGCGCTGCAGCGGAAAGCGTACGGCAGTGGATAGCTTCCGGATCGGGAAAGACTTCCTGCACGAGTTCGCCGGGTACAAAAAACGTCAGCACCCTGCAGTCGTTGCGCTGCATGCGCACGGGCTGACCCATATCCAGTGCGACGATCCTCGCAACAGCAGGCGTCTGTTCGCGCTGCCTGGGTAGGGCGATGTTCGCGATTCCGCCCTCCAGAAATACGTGGAAGACGAAGTCACGCACGGTGTCGACCGAGATCCGGGCCAACGAGCGATCGAGCACCATCAGATCGGAGCGGCAGTCGGTGAATACCAGATCGCCGACCTGATAACGGTCGATCGAAGCCCGGAAGGGCCTTTCAAGATCGGACCGCGAGGGCAGGACGTCAATAACATGGCCGACGCGATCGCGCCAGGCGAGTAAACGCCGCTGCGGAGGTTCCGCCTGCACATTGAAATGGCTGTACGCAATGCCCTGTTTCATCGGGCGGCGCAGATCAGCCGGATTAACGCGGGAGTTCATGTAACGCAATTCTTGTACTGGAATGGTCCCCCAGAGGTCCGCTGGGGTGGTCGCTCCTGAAATTTAACCGAAAAATTCGCCTTGCATGAATTTTTCCCAAACTGGAGGACGAAAAAGAATTCGCCCGGCGTCAAAACCAGCCGGGCGAGTTGCGCAGACGATACAACCAGGCCGCCAATGCGACATATGAACTCTCTCAGGTTCTGGCATAGCCCTTGGAATGGCCAGATCCTTCACCGACCGTAACCGGTCTGTTTTTCTTATTTTGTTTTTAATTTTTTAGACGGATTGCTCATTGGGTCTCTCCGCCCGCTCTAGCAACCGGACGCCATTCTGACCGTTTTTTACTGGCAGGCTTGACCGTGCGTGCCAGTTTTTGGGAATTTTTTACTGCCCGTTCATAGCAGCTTCGCCGCAGCGCGAACCCGGCGCTTGCGCTGCTTTTCCAGGGCCGCCAGAGCCGTAGCGACAGATCGGCTATTGCTGAACAAGTCGCGGCTGCTGCTCCGTAACAGCTCTTCGCTCGCCACCACGTCGTTCAGTGCGCCGAACCGCTTCTGGAGCTTCTTCAAGCCCTTCAGCGTTTTCAACTGCCTGCTAGACAGCAACGGCTCGAAAAACTCGAGCAGGTAGCGAACCTTCTTCCCTGCCTTGCGGACGTCGTGATACGAGGTGTATTCGGCGCCCTTAGCGTCCCGGGCGCGGCGCACACGTTTGTGGAGCGATTTCTCCGCGGCCGCCACGCGCTTGCGGGCAAACTTCTTCAACGACGTGGGTTTGCGCGTTTGACGCAAGGTGTCGTTCGCATCGTTCAGGGCGTCCTGCAATTCCGAACTGATGCCGGCATGAGCCAGCCTCTCCCGGCTGTCGCTTAGCGCAGCGGCGCGTGCGGAAAGCAGGCGCTCAGTCGGCGCCCGCTTCTCGCCCAAGGCTTCATTCAGCAACTCGATCAGGATGTCCCAATCGCGGGTTTTGCCGGCCGCGCCTGCGAGAGACCTGAAACGCTCTCCTTGCCGCTCCTCGAGTTCCTCGCCAAGCAGCGGCCGGTAGGCCCAGAGCAGCGTTCGCAGGCGTCTGAGCGCAACCCGCAGCCTGTGCAGCACCTCGGCGTCGGAGTCCGAGCGCAGCGCTGCAGCAGATGAATTCGCCTCGTCAATCAACGGCCTGGCATAGTCCGAAAAGTGCGCTTCAGCGGCGTCGGGTTCGGCGGAGCCCGGTCCCTTATTCGTTTTCATCTCGTCTCCTGCTGGTGGCCGACCGGTTCTGCGGTCACGGCATCCTGCATGCGGGGCACCTTTGTTATCGTAAGCAACCTGTGTACCCACACGCAAGCCGCCGCGGCGAAGGCGCACTCGCAGGCGTTCCGGGTTAACCCGTCGCGGATAAACCCAATTCCTCGACGCGCGCCGTGACCAGAGTACCGACAACGTGTATGTGGACTCACGCCCGCTGCGCGCTAAAGCCTCGTACAATCTTCTTCGGATCAGTTAGTCAATCCTTGTCTTCTGCCAGACGTGCCTTTGCCGCGAGATGTCATCCTATCGTCCTGCGGGGCTTCATGCAGCCTTCCCATCGCAACAATTCACCTGCCCTTTCTCAGCGCGCCTCGATGCCATGGAAAGCAATCACAGAACCGCACAGCCGGATGAACTCCGCATGCGTTCCGCGCGGCCGGCGGACCACGCCGCGGAAAACCGCGTATTGCTGAGGCTCGCGCGCGCCCAGTCGGGATCGCGCGAGCGGCTCTTGCAGGAGATAGCCGACGCCGCCCTGTCGCTCTGCGATGCGGGTAGCGCAGGCATCAGTCTCATGGAAGGCGTCGACGCCGGGCGGCACTTTCGGTGGCTGGCCGTGGCCGGCTTATGCGTAGGCTTGCAAGGCAAAACGACAGCATGGCACGAATGTCCGTGCCGGCTAGCGGTGGAATCCGCAGAACCCCAATTATTTCTTCGCCCGCAAGATAGTTTTCCCAGCCTGCAGTTTCCCGGCGTGGAGATTGTCGAAGGACTCATCGTTCCGATTCCGACTGAGAACGGGCTCGTCGGCGCGATATGGGTGATGTCGCACATCCCGGCACGCCAGTTCGATCTCGAAGACGTGCGCCTGCTCTCGGACCTGGCGGTCTCGGCCGGTGCCGCGCTGACCACCGTGGATGCCCGTGACACCGGCGAGGAAAGCGAGCGCCGGCATAGCGAATTCATAGCGATGCTCGGACACGAGCTTAGAAACCCGATGGCGCCTATCGACAGCGCAGTCGGCGCAGCCATCAAGCTCTGTGCGGAAAACGAAAAAGCGGTCGAAGTCCTGACCATTGCGCAGCGGCAGATGAGGCATCTGCGAACGCTGGTCGACGACCTGCTCGATGCCGCGCGACTGAAGCATGGCAAGCTCGCCATCAAACATAGCGATACCACGCTCAACGAAATTGCCTTCGATGCCGTGACCGCGGTCAAGCATCACATCCAGTCGCGGCGCCACTCACTCCGGTTGACCGGTCTCGAGAAACCGGTGCCCGTCCGCGCCGATCACATCAGGCTAAGCCAGGTGCTCGGCAATCTGCTGTCCAACGCCGCGAAGTACACGCCGGTCGGCGGGACCATCGAACTGGCGGTAAAGATCGTGGCCGAAGATCGCGAACCGGAACAGAAGGACGTGGTTGTCATCGAAGTAAACGACAACGGCATTGGCATCGACAGCGCGGTCCAGCCGCACGTCTTCGAACTTTTCGCCCAGTCCGCACGCGGCAATGCCCGTTCCGAAGGTGGACTGGGAATTGGTCTTGCCGTGGCCAAGCGCATGGTCGAACTTCACGACGGGACGATCTCGCTGCAAAGCGGAGGCAGTGGGCGGGGCACTTCGGTCACACTGCGTCTGCCCATCCTGAGCGTCCGCGACGAATCGGCGGCCACGGGCGATACGACCGAATCGCTAGGCCTGGGATCGGTGCGTCTGCTGCTCGCCGACGATAACGCGGATGCGTTGCAGTCGCTCGGCATCCTGCTGGAGCTCGACGGACATCACGTCACGATGTGCGACTGCGGACGCGAAGCGGTGCGTCTGATCAAGGAAGAATTGCCCGAGGTTGCCATCATCGATGTCGGCATGCCCGGCATGGATGGCTTCGAGGTCGCCCATGCGGTACGGTCCGACAGCCAGCTCGACGACGTCCTGCTCGTGGCATTGACTGGCTATGCCGCGGAGTCCGATAAGTCCCGGGCGTTGGCAGCGGGTTTCGACTATCACCTCACCAAGCCGTTGTCGCTCGACAAGCTGCGCTACATTCTGGCGAATCGTGCCGGCGGAAAACTCGGCGGCATTGTCTGATCGGGCGGTACCGCGTCTTCCTCTCCCATCAACCCGCGCACGCGTTGACGTCGAGAATTGCGCTGGCGAACGCTTCCGGTGCCTCCTGCGGGAGATTGTGACCTGCATTCGGCACGACGCGGTTCTCGTGGCGCCCGGTGAACTGCTTCAGGGACGCCTGCCCTCCTCCTTGCGGCGTAACGCCATCGGCGTCGCCCTCTAGCGTGACCGTTGGTACGGTGATCGACGGTGTGGACGATAAACGCCGCTCCATTTCATCAAACTGGGGATCGCCATCGACGAGTCCGTAACGGTGCCGATACGAATGGATCACCACGTCGACGAAGTCCGGATTATCGAAGGCGGCCGCCGAGCGAGCGTAGGTATCGTCGTCGAAGCGCCAGGTGGGCGACCATAACGACCACAGCAGGCGACAAAACTCAAAGCGGTTTTCGGTCAGTCCAGCCTGGCCGCGCTCGCCATGAAAATAATACTGGTACCACAAGCGATATTCCTTTTCCGGCGTACTCGGCCGCATGGCAGCGGCGATATTCTGGATGTTGTAGCCGTTGACCGAGACAAGGCCTCGCGCTCTCGACGGATACAGCGCCGCCACGATGCACGCGGCGCGGCCGCCCCAGTCATATCCGCCCAGCACGGCCCGTTCGATCTGAAGCACATCGAGCAGCGCCAACAGGTCCGCACCGAGTGCGGCCTGCTGGCCCGAACGAAGTGTGGTCGAGTCGAGAAAGCGCGTTGGCCCATAGCCGCGAAGATAAGGGGTGATAACGCGCGCGCCTTTGGCCGTCAGGCGTGGCGTCACTTCGTCGTACGCGTGGATATCGTAGGGAAAACCGTGCAGCAGAATAACCGGCCATCCTGCGCTATCGCCTTGTTCGTCATAGGCAATCTCGAGCAGATTGGTTGCAATGCTTTTAAGCATGACGCCTCCAGAGCGGCAAGACTAAACAATAAAGCGTTCAGCCGATTATGCCGGAGGATGCGAAGCGTCTGCGGCCAGGACGTAAGCGCGTTTCTCGCCGGGCACTGAGGTCGGCGCGGCGACCCGGTTACGCCGATGAGGCAGCCTTCGCCGGCGCGGACTGGATCATCTTCCAGCCGTTGCCAGCGGGATCGCGGAAACCGGCATCGATGCTGCCGTAGCGCTCCATCGGTTCCTGGGTGAATTCCACGCCGCTCGCTTTCAGACGGTCATAGCTGGCGCGGCAGTCGGCCACTGCGAGAACGAGAGGCGGCATCGCCCCCTTGGCGACCATCGCGCGCAGGGTTTGCGCGGTGGCTTCGTCGTGAATCGGCGGCCCGGGCGTGAACAGCCCGAGCTGGAACGACGGCTGTTCCGGATGCTGGACCGTGAGCCAGCGATAGGAACCGTTACGCACGTCCGTGTGGACATTGAATCCGAGTTTGTCGACGTAAAACGCGAGCGCTTCGTCCTGGTTGTCGACATACAGGCCCACTACATTGATACCCTGGTTCATGACACCTCCTTGATGGATGGCCGCACTGTACCTGTGACCACGCGGCGGCGCTTCTCCAAAACTGCGATCGTCAGATCCGGGCGCTGCGCGGCCTTCACGACACAGGCAGGCATGCGGTCAAGTCCAGGCAGGTTGGCGCGGGCCTCGAGGCGCATGGCACTGGGGCTGCGTCCGGTGATGTCGTGGAATGTGCGGCCGAAAGTGCCGAGGCTCTCCCAACCTGTCGCGAAGGCAATTTCCGTGATGCTTAGCTCGGTGTCGCGCAGAAGCGTGGTCGCCTGCTCGATGCGGCGAGTCAGCAGGTAACGGTGTGGCGGAACGCCGAAGGCCTGCTTGAACGAGCGCGCGAAATGGGCTTCGGAGACGCCGCTGACCTCGGCCAGCCGCTTGACGGGCCATGCCTCGTGCGAGGCGGCATCCATGCGATCTTTGGCGCGCAGCAGACGGCGCAGCAAGGCGGGGTCTTGCAGGGCGCTGGCTTTGACATCGAAGGTGGCTGCTTCGGAGGATCGGGCGAGCGGTCCGCCGCTGTGGTCTGCCCGGTCCCTTGGCATGGCGTCTCCTTGCGCTGCGGTTGCGGTTCGAAACAACGATTATGCACGTTCAACCGTGCGTCCCCGCGTCATCGAGCAGCGCTGAGGTCCACCCCACACACAGCGCACTGCATCAGCCTAATTCGCCGCTAAGTTTGCCCCCTCAAGATGGCGTCATCGAATAGAGGAGGCAAACATCATGAAGCTCGTACGAATCACTCGCCTGGCCCTGCCCGTAGGGCTCGTCGCCATTGCGCTCACCGGCTGCGCCGTTATTCCGCCGTCCGGCCCGTCAGTCGTCGCACTGCCGCCCAGCGGCAAACCGATGAACGTGTTCCAGCAGGAAGACTACACCTGCCGCGACTACGCATTCCGTTCCGACAATGCCGGCGCACCGGCCCATAGCGCAATACCGGAAGGCGTCGGCAGTACGGCCGTCGGCACCGTGGGCGGTGCGGCCGCCGGCGCGCTGCTCGGTGCAGCAGCGGGCAATGCCGGCATCGGCGCAGCAATCGGCGCGGGCGCGGGCCTCCTGTTCGGCAGTGCTGTTGGCGCAAACAACACGCAAGCCACCTCGGCCAGCCTGCAGTCGCGCTACGACGCCGCCTACGCGCAATGTATGGCGTCAAAGGGCAACACCATTTCCCAGCCGGCCGTCTATAGCACGGTGCCGGCCTACGCTCCGCCGCCTGTCGCAGTTGTGCCGGCTCCGGTTGTTTACGGCTACCCGCAACGTTACGGTTACTGGGCTTACTGAGCGGGCCTACTGAGCGGGCTTACCAGGCAAACCTGCTGAGCGCCCGCGCTAATTTCCTGCTCACTCTGCCGCGCGATGATGCGGCCATGGATCACGCAGAGCACCAACCTGCTGCCGTGCCCTGCCTGGCAAATACTTGAGGATACCTATCATGTTCAAGAAGATTCTCGTTGCAGTCAGTACAAGCTCCGCCGATAGCGTCCTGGCACCCGCCATCGAAGCCGCGCGAAAGTACGATGCGCAAGTTGTTGCACTGCACGTAGTCGATCCATCGCCCAGCTATATCGGGGGTGCGGACTGCAACTTCGGCCTGATCGTCGAGGCCATGGAAGCACACGGACACCGTGTCGTCACGCACGTCAGGAGTGTGCTGGATACTCATGCGCTGCCGGCGGAAGTCCGCATGGTGACGCTGCCGTTTTCGGGCATGACGGTGGGTCGCGCGATTGCCGCCGTCGCGGAAGAGACCGGTGCCGACCTGATTCTTCTCGGCAGGCGAAGCGCGTCACGCTGGCACTGGCTGAGCGAAGACGTGGCAGCGGAGGTGATGCGCCACTCCAGCCAGCCAACGCAGATCGTCAGCGACAAGCCCGTGGCCAATCCGGCGCGCCGTGGCGGCAGACGCTGGATCGATGTGACGGCCGCCGGCACCTGGTAAGGCGAGTGCCTCACCGGTCGGTCGCCACATCTGCATCGCCGCTATTCGAAGTTTCGCACCGTGCCGCAGATCCCGGCCAGGCTCAATGCGCGGCGGACGCTTCTCCAGAGTCCGCTCCGCCCTTCGCCGGCCGGGTGATCCAGATCAGCGGGATGATGAGGATGAAAATGAACGTGGACGCATAGAAGAAGTCGTCCAGTCCCATGACCGCAGCCTGACTCGTGACCATCGATTCAAACATTGCGTGCGCGGCCCCCACGTCCAGATGTAGTTGCGATTGCAACGACGCAATGGCTGAATTGAAAACCGGATTGTCGATGTTCGCCTGCTCCATGAGTCGAACGTGATGCACGGCAGTGCGGTGGCCCCAGACCGTGCCCGCGATGGACGTGCCGACCGCACCACAGAAAATACGCGCGAAATTGGAAAGCCCGGCCGCCGCTGGAATGCGTTCAGGCGGCAGTCCCGAGAGGATGATCGACACGAGCGGAACGAACCACAGGACGGTCGGAATGCCCTGCAGCAAAGTAGGTATCACCAGATGCCACGCGTCCACCGTACTCAGATACTGCGTGCGCATGAAAAACACGCCCGCCAGACCCACGAAAGCGATGGACACCAGCGTCCGGGCGTCCACCAGCTGCAGCATGCGCCCGATGAAAGGCGAAAGCAGAACCGTGAAAATGCCGACAGGCGCGGTGACGAGACCCGCGTCGAAAGCCCGATAGCCGAGGTACTCCTGCATCCACTGCGGCAACAACACGAGGTTGCCGAAGTACAGCGCGTAGGAGACGGAAATCGCAATCGTGCCGCTGCTGAAATTGCGCAACGCGAAGAGCCTGAGGTCGACGACCGGATGCTTCTCGGTCAGCTCCCACACGAGGAAGAACGCAAAGCTGACAAGCGCAATCAGCGCCAGCGCAACGATGAACGAAGACGAGAACCAGTCGAGATCCCGTCCCTTGTCGAGCATCACCTGAAGCGACCCGACCCATGTGACGAGCAGCGCGAGACCGACGGTATCGATCGGCAGTTTTCTGGTCGGCGTTTCGCGCTTGCGGTAGATGAACCAGGTGGCGCTGGCGGCGATGAAACCAACCGGAATGTTGACGTAAAAGATCCAGGACCAGCTGTAGTTGTCCGTGATCCAGCCGCCCAGCACCGGCCCCGCGATCGGGCCCACAGTGGCCGTCATCGCCCAGAGCGCCAACGCCATGTTGGCCCGGGCCTTCGGGTAGGAACTCAACAGGACAGCCTGAGACAACGGAATGAGCGGGCCTGCCACGAGTCCCTGCAGAATCCGCGCGCCCAGCAGGAACGGCAGGTCTGGGGCGATGCCGCAGAGCCACGAGGCAAACACGAACATCAGGATCGCGCCGACGAAAAGCCGGATCTGACCAATCTGCTGCGTGAGCCACCCCGTCAGCGGAATGGACACCGCATTGGCGGCCGCGAAGATCGTGATGACCCACGTCCCTTCGTCGACGGATACCCCAAGGTTGCCCGACAGATTGGGGACCGCGACGTTCGCGATCGACGTGTCCAGAACCGTCATGAAAGTCGCCAGCGCCACGACGATCGTGGCGATCACAAGCTGGCCGCCTCGTAGTGGCGGATGTTGGACGGGTGCTGCGGGTGAGGCGGGAGGGGTCGATTCCTGCGTCATAAGTCGGAGCTTGTGGTGTGGGCAAGGACGGCGAACCTGCGTATGGTACGCGCTTCCGTCACATTTATTAAATACTTACACCATCATGCGGCTTTGAAAAAGATTTGCAATCGGGCCTTTCACCAAGGCGGCATGTTCGCGGCGTCCGCGGGTAGCGCAGGCGTGCCATTTGCGTGGGCTGAAAACGGGCTTTACCGGATGGGTCGTCCGGCATCTACTCTTGATGCCGATACCCACCAATCTTGGGAGGAATTCGCCATGGAGCAGCACACCCCTGTTTTGATCGCCGGCGCGGGGCCGACAGGATTGACACTGGCGCTGACGCTGCGTCGTTACGGCATTGCAACGCGGGTGATCGACAGGCTCGAGAAGCCTGCGGACCTGTCGAAAGCACTCGCCGTATGGCCGGCGAGCCTCGAAGTGTTGAGCAGCCTCGGCGTCGGCGCGGCGTTCGACGAGGCGGCCGTAGCGATGAGCGCAGTGACGTTCGGCGACGGCGCGCGGCGGCTTGCGCGCGTGTCGATGCAAGACGGCATCGACAGCGCTCATCCCAATCCCCTTCTGCTCCCGCAGTCGCAAACCGAAGCGATCCTCACGGCGAAGTTCGTCGATATGGGCGGCGTGATCGAGCGTGGGGTGGAACTGACTGGCCTCAGCGAAACATCCGACGCAGTGACCGCGACGCTGCGGCATGCCGATGGACGAATCGAGAACACGACTGCCTTGTGGTTGGTCGGCGCCGACGGCGCGCGCAGCGCGGTGCGGCATGCGCTCGATATCGCGTTCGAGGGGGACACGGAACCCGACACCTATCTGCTGGGCGACGTGCGCATCGACGGGGTCGATCTCGACCGGCACAGCATCCATATCTGGTGGCACGGCGGCGGGACGGTCGCGCTGTTTCCGTTCGCTCATGACGTATGGCGGGTGATCAGCCGCCGCGTCGACGATGAAGCGGCGGCGCGCGGCGAAGAGCCGCCGACCCTCGATGAACTGCAGCAGAAGATCGCACGCCACGGGCCGCCGGGCGCGACGTTATCGGAACCCGGCTGGCTGTCCACGTTTCGGATCAACGAGCGACTCGCGGCGCGCTATCGCACGGGTCGCGTATTTCTCGCGGGCGACGCTGCGCACATTCACAGTCCCGCAGGCGGCCAGGGGATGAACACCGGCATTCAGGACGGGGCGAACCTCGGCTGGAAGCTCGCCTACGTGCTTCAGGGACGCGGCGACGCCGCGACGCTGCTCGATAGCTACGAGGCCGAACGGCGACCGGTTGCGCGCAACGTGATCGCCAACGCGGCAAGACTGCTGCACGTCGGCATGGCGCCGCATCCGCTTGCGCGTCTCGCACGCGACGCAGCAGTGTCCGTGCTCGATCACGTGCCGGCATTGCAGGAGCGGTTGCGTACCGAGATGGCCGAAACGGACGTAACCTATCACGACGGCCCGCTGGTTGCGCTCGCCGAAAGTGCGCGTCATCCGTCGCGCGGCTTTCCCGGCACACGTGCGCTGGATCTGCACTGGGCCGATGCAGCCGATGGATCGCCGCGCACGCTATGGCCTCTGCTGGATGTACGGCACACGTTGATCGCGTTTCGCGAAGGCAGCGAAGTGTCGCGTGCCGAGACGCTGGCTGCTGCGCATGACGATGCGGTCCAGGTTGTGGCGCTCGATGCTGCTGACGACCCTTCCGGCGACGCGCGTCGACGCTACGGGTTCAAAGGCGCAGGATGGGTGCTGATCAGGCCTGACCAGGTGGTTGCGGTACGTGGTGAGTCGGAGGACGTGGCTTCGCTCGAGCGTTATCTGAAGAACGTTGTCGGCTTGCGGGTGGGTGACGGGACACATTAGTTAGTGGCGTTGGCGGCGTCGCCAAGAGTCCGGCTTCGGGCCTCGGCCTTCAGCTCGCCTCCTCAGGCGCGGAATCTGCTACTCAACAGACCGGCTGGTAACTCGCGCCGGCCCCATCATTCGACGACCGCACCGGGATGAAGCGCAACATGGCAGGCAGCCCGTCGCAGCCGTCGACCACAAAAGGAGAACACGATGACCCTGGTCATTTATCTAGTCGGCTGGATCGTTCTGATAGGCGGCGTCTGCTGGGCGCTCATCGCCATGCACGTCTCGCAGCACACGATCGAAATCGTCGCGGTCATCATGCTCGGCGTCGCGATCATCACGGGCGCCACCCGGACTCGCAACCGGGACCGTTCGTAGCGAGCGGTATCGCGCAGGGAGTCAACGATCGCGGCAGCGATCGCAGCGTAATCGGCAGCGGTTCAGAGCCAGAGGAGGAAGAGAAGATTGCGGGACGCCGCCATACGTCGCACTCTGCGGACGTCCTGCGTGCCGACGCTCTACGGCGCCGCGTAGGACATCTCGCTATCGACACTGAAGACCGACACCGCATCGCGCAGCGCTTGCGCCTGCTGCGCCAACGCCTGCGCCGCAGCCGATGCCTGCTCGACGAGTGCCGCGTTTTGCTGGGTGACTTCGTCCATCTGGGTAACCGCGGTATTCACCTGCCCAATGCCGATGCTTTGCTCCTCGGACGCGGCAGCAAGCTCGTTCATGATGTCGGTCGTGCGCCCCGCGGAGGACACGATTTCGTCCATCGTGCGGCCCGCGTTTTCGACCAGCTTCGATCCCGTATCGATCCTCGTCACCGATTCCGTAATCAGATCCTTGATTTCCTTCGCGGCGCTCGCGCTTCGTTGTGCGAGTGCACGAACCTCGCCGGCTACCACGGCGAACCCGCGGCCCTGTTCGCCGGCGCGCGCGGCCTCGACCGCCGCGTTGAGCGCCAGGATGTTGGTCTGGAATGCGATCCCTTCGATGACGCTAATAATCTCCGCGACCCGCGCCGAGCTTTCGGCAATCTCTTGCATGGTCGCAACGACGCGCCCGATCTCCGCACCGCCGCGTTGCGCGACGCCCGAGCCCGCGCCGGCCAGCTGGCTTGCCTGCTTGGCGTTGTCCGCGTTGTGGCGTACGGCGCTGGTCAACTGTTCCATGCTCGACGCCGTTTGCTCCAGGGAAGCGGCCTGCTCTTCCGTTCGCTGGGACAGATCGGTGTTGCCTTGCGCAATCTCGCCGGCCGCCACGGAAATGGATTCGCTCGAGCTTTTGATGCCTCGGACGATGCCCGTCAACTGCTCTTTCATGGTGGCAAGCGAATGCATGAGGCTCATGTTGTCCCCCGCCTTCAACCGCACGGCGACGCGCAGATTGCCGGCTGCAATCGCGCTCGCGATGGCCGCGGCCTCGCCAGGTTCTCCGCCGAGTTGTCGCGCGAAGCCGCGGGCGATAAAGAGCGCCACGCCCAGCGCGACAGCAGCCGCCGCGACGATCAAACCGACTACCAGCGCGATCGCAGCGTGGTACGCCTCGTCGGCCACCTTCCCTTCTTGCGACGTGCCTTGCTCATTGATAGCGACGATCTTGTCGATATCTTTCGCGATGGCATCGCGAACCGTCCCGGACTGTCCGGTCAGGACGCTCATGGCCTGCTGCGGATTGCCCGCTTTCGCCGCGGTCCGAACCTGCTGATCGAGGTCCATGTACTGCGACATCAGGAGCTGGATGTCCGCAAACGCCGTCTTCTCCTCCGGCTCGGAGATGAGCTTTTCGTATTCCGCACTCGCGCTGCGGAAGGCCTCGATGCGCGGCGCCATCCTCGCATCCACCGCCTGCGCCTCGGCAACCTTGTCGGTGGAGGCCATGCGGAACTCGGAGAGACGGATCTGGTTCAGAGCGTTCTGCATCCGCAGACTGCTGCTGACACTGGCTGACCATTTATCGCGAAGCGCTGCGACGTGGTCGTTTTCGGCGCTCACCTCGTAGAGCGAAAACGCCCCTAGCCCGATCAGCAGCAGGATAACCACCGCAAAGCCTGAAACAAGCTGCGTCACGACTCTCATGTTCTTAAGAAACGGCAAGATAACGTCCTTATTTGCTGTGACTGACAGAACCGGGCGCCGACTCGTTTCGCGGCGTCGCGACACATCCCGCAAGCAACACGTGATCAGGAGACCCGTTGCGCTACGTGGAAAACGAAGGCGACACTATTCCGGTTCCACTCAGTGCGGTGGCTCGAATTGTCAAGGTCTCCATGTTTTATCGGCAAATCGCCTCAATTCTTTAAGCGGCGACCAGTCGGCCGCCCTCAGAAAGGCTTACGTGTTCTTTCCCCGCCGCGCTTACCTTGCCGACAGCACCTTCGCATGCATTTCGATGGTCAACGCCTCGATTCTCTGGCTCAGTTGCCGCGTGATTTCGGTGAGTTCCGTGTTCTGCTTCAACAGCGTGGCCATCTGTGAGGTGTGCTCAGCCATCTGCAGTTGCCGCTCTTCGGCGGACTTCGCGATCGCTTCCCGATGCTGGGCGTCCGCATCTGCGAGTGCCTTGTCGCGATCGGCCTGACGCGTCTGCGCCAGCAGGATCAATGGCGCCGCGTAGGCGGATTGCAAACTGAAAGCAAGATTGAGAAGGATGAAAGGATAGACGTCGAATTTGGTGACGCCCGTCATGTTCAGGATGACCCAGATTGCGACGATCAGGGTCTGCCCGAGGAGAAACGTAGGCGTGCCGAAGAAGCGCGCGAACGCTTCGGCCTTGAGCGCAAACCAGTCGTCTCCGAAGGTCGACGTTACGTGGTTGTAAGGAAGGTGAAACCGCAGATGCGGCCAACGTTCGTGTTTCGGGGACGACTTGTCGGCTTTGGCTTGATCGAATGGCGTCATGATGTTGAACTCGCTCTGGGTGGAAAACGCGTCAATCTACATGAGCGAGATGAAATTCGCCTCCTACAGTCGCTTCGTTAAAACCGCCGCTATCTTCCGATACACGCGTTCCGCCAGCGCCCATAACAACGGCAACTCGATCAACCGCCCGCGCAGATTCAGCACGAGCAGTAGCGATTCATGCCGCGTCACCCGATCGGCCCAACGCGCTTTATAGTCGCCGTGCAGCGGCCGGAAATCGAAGTCGCGGCCATTCGCGTGCGCCCATTGCGCGAGAAACTCGACGAGCAGATTCCCCACCGAAAACGTCCCGAAGGCCTCGTCATAGGTCGTGATGAAATACTCGACGGTCCGCGTGCCGACGAGGTTGACCGAAGCCGCTACCGGCCGCCCATCCACCGTCACGAATGCGACGAGCGGGACGTTAGACAGGTCTGTGCGCCGCGCCAGCGCAATGAAAAAATCGCGCACCTGATTGTCCATCAGATAGCGCGACCCGATCCCGCGCGCAACAGCCCAATTGCGTTTGTTTTCAAACAACCACGTCAGCGTGCTTTGCGCTTCGTCGGCCGTGCGGCACCATCCGAAACTTACGTCGCCGTGGCGGCGCAGCCGCTTCACACTCGAACGCAAGGCTGAGCGCAGCGTAGCGTTGCGCGTCGCGAGGAAGTCGTCCCATGACGGATAGGCGCGCAGTCCGATCGCGTATCCTGGCAACTCGCGCCAGCGCGGTGGCAGCCGTCGCCGCACCCACGAGCCAGGTGCAGCACTCAATGCGTGCTGCAATGCGCTGCCGTTTTCGACCATCGGAATTTCGAGCGCATCCGCATGAATCCGCATCATCGCAGCGACCGCGGCCGCGTAGAGCTCAGTACGCCGCGTGTCTTTGATCAACGGACCGCCGTATTCCTCGCCGCTTCCGCAACCAAGCGAATGCGCGAGCCGCAGCGCTCCTTTGCGAGTAATCGCGACCGGCCACAACGCGAGCAATTCGTGCGCGCCGTACACCATCGCGACTTCGATCACCGCACCGCTCGCCAGCGCGTGTTCAACCGCAAGCTCGCAGTATTCGAAACTACTGAACGGGGAATGCGCTTCTGCTGTCGCGGACAACGCGCACCATTGTGGCTGCAACGCGCGAAATGCAGCGAGCGTCTCGCACGATCGTACGTCGTATCGGAACGAAGCTGTTGGCGATGAGGGTTCGAGCATCGCGGCCGTGGCTGTAGACACTGGACTCCTGAATTATTTTGCAGCGCATGCCCCGTGGCGGATTTGCCGTCCTGCCATAACGGGCAATTTACGCGGAGGGGTAAAGGTGGTCTGGCGGCAGCGCATAGTGTCGAACGAAAAGCACACGCGCGCGACCTATGGTTTCGGCCGTTTCTGGATTTTGGCGGACAAGACCTGGCGGAGCGCCGGGCAATGTGCAGGCATGGTCGCGCGCAGCGCCGAATGGCCGTTCGACGCTATTCAACGGCCGCGCTGAGTTTGTCTTTAGTCGTAATGCGACGATTGCGGTCGGCAAAAGCATCGGGCCGCGCACCGCGCACGCTTTGCCAGATGACGACGCCTTCCCGCTCCTCCGGTCCGAAACCCAGTTCGTGCTGATCGTAGTCGAACATCGTCGCAAACCAGCGCTTTAAATGTTCCGAACCGTCGAACACATCGCCGCAGACCGGATTGTCGTAGACAAGGAAAAGATGCTGGATTGCGCCGTTCGCGAGCGCCTCTTCGAGCTTGTGCAGCAGCGTGGTCATCAATTCAGGGCCGAACGGATTGAACATGAACACGACTACGTTGCCGGACGGCACAGCCATGTCGGCGACATTCGCAACGACCGCGCGGATCGGCGCACGTGCCGGAAAGCGTCGCGCAATGGCGGCCGCGTTTTCATTCGCGGTCTTCACGAGGTCGACGCTAATGTCGTAGCCCAGTACCCGCGCGAACGGATACTCGGACGCGACGATCAGTGGCCGGCCCTTGCCACAGCCGATGTCGACGAACGTATAGCCGGCGATATCGCCGAGCGTATCGAGCGCGCGGCGAATGATGGTCGGCTGTGAGCCCATGTAAGGACTCAGTTGATCGGCAAGGAGCGGATCGCGCTGCAACGCGAATGCGTCCACCAGGCCGCTGGTATCGATACCAAATTGCAGGTCGAAGGGATGACGGCGCAGACAGCCCGAGTACACCGCGCGCAGCAGCGGCACGCGAATGCAGATGCGGCGCAACTGTGGCGTTAGCATTGCGCGCTGCATGAAGTCGGGCAGTTTCGCTACGCCATTCAGGAATGGCTGTTTAAGCGTGCTTCTTAGAGTCATTCGGAGGCGCCGTCTGAAGTGTTCCGGGAAATCCCGGATCCTCCAGACATGATCGCGCCGTCAGGCGACAAACTGCCGCCATAGGTTGGTTGTAATGCGACAAGACAACGTTGGCGGTCGCGGCCCGCGGAACCCGTTAGTCACGAGTCCGCGGGCCGCACCGTTTCAAGGCCCGCGCACCCGGTGGAACAAATGCATCGCGAGATCTTGCAGCCATCCGGCAAGGATCACCGGCCGCTTGAAGGATCGACTTTCGATTGCGCGACCGGGACGTGAGTCAGCCGGCGAGTCTTCCACGTCGGCCTGAATGCTCGGGCTTCCATGCGCCCAGTATTCGAACGGATAGAACATCCGTGATCGCGCTATCGTCATCGCTCGCTCGGCTTGATGCCGGGTGTGGAAGTCGTTGTCGACGCTTGACCCGGTGGGACGCCGGGTCGGGTAGATCGTTTGGATGGACTCGCCGTCACGGGCGGGGGTCGATGTTTTCGTGTTCATAGATATCTCCGTTAGTAAGGTCGGAAACGGAGACGGTACAAACAAAACAGGCCTCATCCGTTTCCGGAGAGGCCTGTTGATCGACGCTTGTACCTGTAAATCTAAAGCGAACGAGCCTCCCCCAGGGTGTCCTTGCGGAAACCCTCGCCGCCTTGCAGCGCGAATGCTGGGATGAGGTTCGAAATCATGACGCCGAGTTTCTCTTTGAATGCGTGGTCTGTCAATTGATGCATGTTGTGCTTGTGCGACATTTCAACGGATCGTGTCGGATGTCGCGAGGCGATCTGATGCATAGGACATGAAATGCCGTTCGTCATCACCTTTGTTTCCACGGTCAGGACTCGATATGAGCAAGCGGTAAAGCCAGAGACTATTGCGACCGGCTCGCCCACTCACGCACCGCCTGAACAAACAACCTGAGTGCGATCGGCGGATGACGATTGGCGGGATAGTAAAGACACGTCCCAGGAAACGACGGACTCCACTCAGGCAGCAGATGAACCAGATGGCCCGACGCCAGGAGCTCGGCGACCTGATACTCGGGCACCCACGCGATCCCGATGCCGGCCAGCGCTGCTTCGACCATCAGATTAAGGCTGCCGAGTGTCATCGGCCCGTCGACATCGATGCTCGCTGTTTTGCCACGATGCTCGAGATCCCAGCGGTACAGCGCTCCGCTCTCAAAGCGAAAGCGAATGCAACGGTGCTGCTTCAGATCGTGCGGTTCTTTTGGCGACTCATGACGCGACAGATACTCAGGCGATGCCACAGCCGCGAACCGCATATCCGGTCCGAAGCGAATCGCGATCATGTCGCGCGGTACGTCCTGAAGCACCCGGATGCCGGCGTCGAAACCGTCCGCGACAATATCCACCAATCGCGTGTCCACCACGAACTCGACATGGATGTCTGGATAAGCCGCGAGAAACTCCGGAAGCACATGGCGCACGAGCGGCCTTGCCGCCGACTCCGATGCGCTAATCCGGATTGAGCCCGACGGACGATCGCGCGTGGAAGCAACCTCGTTCACCGCGTCTTCAAGATCGGCGACGGCAGGTCCAACGCGCCGCAGAAGTTGTTCGCCGGCTTCGGTGAGCGCGACGGACCGGGTCGTGCGATTGAACAGTCGCACGTTTATCCGCTCCTCCAGACCTCGCATTGAATGGCTCAGCGCCGACGGTGAGACTCCGAGCGTGCGCGCCGCTGCGCGGAAGCTTCGATGCTCGGCAATGGCAATGAAAGCAGTCAGCTCGGACAGGCCGGCACGCGGCATAGTTGAATTCTCCTCAATATGCTGTGCAAGTCTAGCCTGATTGTTGAGCAACATACAACAGCCTAAGATACCTTCATACATCGCACCGCCCCTCGGGGCAGGCGGCCGCCCGCAATTTTCGAAGGGAGAATGGACATGCAAAAACGCACACTGGGAAACAGCGGTCTCGAGGTATCGACGCTCGGTCTCGGCTGCATGGGTTTGAGTTTTGGCTTTGGGCCAGCCACCGAAAAGTCCGCAGCCATCAAGGTGATCCAGACCGCCTTTGAACGAGGCGTCACGTTCTTCGATACCGCCGAATGCTACGGCCCGTTCACCAACGAGGAGCTGGTGGGCGAAGCCCTTGCTCCGATGCGCGACGAAGTGGTGATCGCCACGAAGTTCGGCTTTCAGGACGGCGATTCAAAGCTGCCGACCGACAGCCGGCCCGAGCGCATCCGTGCCGTGGCCGAGGCTTCGCTGAAGCGTCTGAAGACCGATCGCATCGACCTGTTCTACCAGCATCGCGTCGACCGGAACGTGCCGATCGAAGATGTGGCCGGCGCCGTCAAGGATCTGACCCAGCAGGGCAAGGTCAAGCACTTCGGCATGTCCGAAGCGGGCGCCCAATCGATCCGCCGCGCGCATGCCGTGCAACCGGTGGCCGCGTTGCAGAGCGAGTATTCGCTGTGATGGCGCGAGCCGGAGGAGAGTGTGCTTCCGACGCTCGAGGAACTCGGGATTGGCTTCGTACCATTCAGCCCGCTAGGCAAGGGCTTTCTAACCGGTGCGATCAACGAGACCACCGCCTTCGACCAGGGCGACTTCCGCAACATCGTGCCGCGTTTCTCGGAAGAGAACCGTAAGGCCAATGCTCATCTGGTCGAAGTGCTCGGACAGATCGCCGACGGCAAGGGTGCGACCCGTGCGCAGATCGCGCTTGCGTGGCTGCTCGCGCAAAAACCGTGGATCGTGCCGATTCCTGGGACGACCAAACTGCATCGGCTGGAAGAGAACATCGGCGCCGCCGCCGTCGAACTGTCGGGTAACGATCTGTCGGCGATTGAAGCGGCGCTTAAGCAGATCAAGGTAGTCGGGGATCGTTACCCGGCGCAAATGCAGCAGCGCGTGGATCGCTAGAGCGTCGAACGGTTCAGCGCGCGCTGCAACGCGCTGACATAGTCAGAACCCTACGAACCAAGGTTAGCCGTCGCATTCTCCATCACAACCCGCTTCAATTGCGCCAAAGCCGGCGGTGCATCTGCGCGCCCGGTATGCAAAACAAGGGACTGCTGCTGATCGACTCTCAGGGACACTATTCGCTGCAGATTTTCAAGGCGGAACGCCCGCAATTCGCTTCGGGCGACAAGGGCGCGGGAACACCGGCCGAGTATAAAGAGGCCGTCATGGGTTCCAGCACCCACTTCGGTACGATCAGCGTCGGCCCGGTTAATGGAACCTTGACGGTCCATGTAGAGAACGCGTCCTTTCCCAATTGGGAAGGACAGTCGCAAAAGCGAAGCTACGAACTTAAGGACGGTGAATTGAGCTACCGCGTGACACCTCGCCCGAATGGCGATGTGCCGATTTCGGTGTGGCGACGGGTGGACTGAAGGGGATCAGGCAAACAATCACAGCAGGTCTGCCGCTCGAGACAACGAACGGCAGACCTCACAACCGATAGAACGCAAACCTGTTGCCGGCATCGGCAACCATCGTTCTCAGCCCGGTCGCTTAATGCGCGTTGAGCAGGACGCTGGCAATAACGCCGGTTGCGACGGCGGCGAGCACGTAGTCGCCGTTCACACCGACCCACTGATATCCGCGCGGCGGCGCCTGAAGGCCGTGGTCATGCCAGTCGTCGACCACGTAGTTACGATCGCGGTACTCCGCCGGCAACCGTTCGCCCTTGTGCCAATCGTTGTGCGGAACCGGACCTCCAGGGCCGCCCATCGACGCCTCATGCGGTGCAGGTCCGCGGCCATGTCCACGCTGAACCGGGCGCTGGCCGTGATCATCATTGTGCGGCTGGGCAATAGCGGCAACGGACGTACCCAGTAACGATACGATCAAAAACGGTACGGCAAATGTCGACTTCATGGTTTCGCCTCAGAGTGAATGACGGAATAGCGGTTTGGCGCTCCAGCTCCAGACGGGGCAAAGCGCCAGTTGCGTCTTGACCGTGTCGCTATGCGAAATGGATCGCCTGGCGGGGGTCAACGTCGGACGCCGGCAAATGATGTCATAAGAACGCGTGCAGGCTCAAATCGATCGGCACATTTCGGCTGCTTCGAAGCGCGTTCTAAGAATGTTTGACATTCGACGCTACCACCGCGACCACATCAATTGTGTGAATTGCAGCAATTGCTTCGGGTACCTGACCTGGGCCAACATGTGTTGCACCAGAAACAGCACCCTTGCATGGCTCCCAACGCATACGATGAAACCGGTCAACGAATCCTGGATCCGCGACGCGGCGGCCGGTCTGCCGTCCACGCCGTCTATCGCAGCACACCCTGCCTACCCTGCAAGTACCTCCGCAACTGCAAGCACACCGGCACCCGCCAGCGGCCTGCAGGCGACCGCCATACTGCTGTTCGGCTACGCGATTCTGATTACCGGCAATGGCCTGCTGGGCACGCTCATCTCGCTGCGGCTGATCCAGCAGCAGACGCCGTCGCTGGTGGTCGGCGTAGTGCAATCGGCTTATTTACATCGGCTTCATGGTCGGCGCGCTATGGGGCGGCGGCCTGATCGGGCGGGTCGGACATCATCGCGCCTTTGTCACGTTCGCCGCGGTCTCGGCATGCTGCGCGCTCGGTTATGCTGCGTGGAGTTCGGCCGCGACGTGGGCTGCGTTGCGCTTTGTGATGGGCTTTTGCCTCGTCGGCATTTTCACGGTGGTGGAAAGCTGGCTGCATCAGTCGGCCAGTAACGCGCAGCGCGGACGGGTATTTTCCGCGTACATGATCACGAACTACCTGGGTGTCGGCACGGGGCAGTTTCTGATCAGCCTCGCCGATCCAGCCGGCTTCGCCCTCTTCAGCCTCGTCAGCGCGCTGTTTTCCGCTTCACTGATACCGGTTGCACTGGCCGGTAACGCACCCGTGCCGACTGCTCCGACGGAGGCTCCTGAGAGCAGCGGCGGTTCGCGTCTCGCACGCGGACTCTCGGGCTTGAGCACGGTCTACAGATGGGCGCCGCTCGGAGTGTATGGCTGCCTCGCCGCCGGTCTGCTGAACAGCGGTTTCTATACAATGCAGCCGGTGTTCATGCGCCGGCTCGGCTATTCGGTCACCGACGTCTCGCACTTCATGGGCTTCGCGCTGCTTGCGGCGCTCCTGCCGCAATGGCCGGTTGCGAGGCTCGCCGATCTGTTCGACCGGCGCATCGTCATCCTGTCAATTACTGCGCTTGCTGCGGTGTGCAGCCTGCTGCTGTTCGTGCTGCCTGGCGGCACGCTGGTCGAGGTGCTTGGGTACGTGTATGTCAGCGTGGTGTTCTCGCTGTACGGCGTGGCGACGTCGTACGTCAACGACTGCATTCCGGCCGGCCAGCGTATCGCCGTCAGTGCCGGGCTGCTGCTGATCTTCTCGCTGGGCGCGAGCGCGGGGCCGACTTTGGCGTCGGCGCTCATGGGACTCGCAGGTCCAGGCGGACTCTATCTGTTCACGTTGCTTGTGACCGGCACGCTCGCGGGCCTCGCGCTCAGCAGTTTGCGCGCGACCCCTAGCGTCAATGCGGCGCGCTGAGCCACACCACCGTCAACGACCGCACGCCTTGTGCGCCGCGAATCAGCACACCTTCGATATCGGCCGTGGCCGACGGCCCCGTTACCAGCGCCGCATATCGAGCACGCTGAAAATCCGGCCGCCGGTAGACGTCCTGCAATCCATCGATCATCTGTGCAGGGTCGAGCAGCACGACCAGATGCTGCACGATATAACCGATCGCATTGACCACGTATTCCTGCTCGCTGAACCACACCGAGCCGGTCTCCGCGACGCCAAAGCGGGCCCGCACGACGCCCACGTCGATGTCCTGCAGCGACACCGGTGGTGTGTCGGCGCTCAACGGGCGCGTGCCCGGTACTTCGGACGTAGCCGAACACACCGAAGCCTGCGCGCCGAAACGCTCGCGGATCAACGCAAGCGCGTCGGCGCCCGAAGCGGCCTCGACACACGTTCCGCCCATGCCCGCCAACGCCGCGGTGAAACGCGCCCGCAGGTCGCCGCCGGTCGATGCGAACAGCGGCACCTCGGGACGCTCGCGCGCCTCCGGCTGCGCCGCGCGTACCTTCGCGAGAAAAGCCTCACGCGTTGCCATCGCCACCTCCACGATTCTTCCGGTACCACGCGTGAAACGTCAGCTTCGGCGCCTCCGGCAATTCGCGCTGCCGGCCCCAGATATTGAGCGGGTTATACAGCACGAAATTCGGCAGACGCCGCAATGCGCCGCCCATCGACGACACCGTCGCCCGGTACAGCGTTGGACTCGCCAGCAGACGCCCGGCCATCTTCAACACTTCCTGCTTCACGAACGGCACTTCATGGCGCTCGGTAATCACCTGCCGCCACTTGTAGATCTGTTCATGGATATTGATCTTCACCGGGCAGACGTTCGTGCAACTCCCATTGAGCGTGGAAGCAAACGGCAACGCGCTATAGCGTTTCAGGTCGTAGGTCGGGTTGATGATCGCGCCAATCGGTCCTGAATACGTACCACCGTATGAGAGACCGCCGCTGCGCCGGTACACCGGACAGGTGTTCATGCACGCGCCGCAGCGGATGCATTTGAGCGAATACCAGAACTCCTGCATCGCAAGCCGCTCCGAGCGGCCATGATCGACGAGGATAAAGTGCATCTCGGTGCCCGGACGCGGTGCGCGGAAGTGCGACGTGTATTGCGTAATCGGCGAGCCGAGCGCGCTGCGCGAGAGCATGCGCACAAACACGCCAAGGTCCGAGACCTTCGGAATCAGTTTTTCAATGCCGATCGAGGCAATATGCAGCGGCGGCACGTTGGCCGACAGATCCGCGTTGCCTTCGTTGGTACAGACCACCACCGTGCCCGTTTCCGCCACTGCGAAATTGCATCCCGTCATGCCGGCCGTTTTCTCACGCACGAAATACGGCCGCGTATTCATCCGCTGACTTTCGGCGAGGTAGTGAATATCGCTGTTCTCGGGATCAGTGCCGATCGTGCGGCCGAACAGTTGCGCGACATCGGCGCGCAGCTTGTGCACGGCGGGCACCACCATATGGCTCGGATCCTGGTGGTCGAGTTGCTGGATGCGCTCGCCGAGGTCCGTCTCCATCACCGTGATGCCGCGCGGCTCGAGATATTCGCGCATCGCACACTCGTCCGTGAGCATCGACTTGCTCTTGACGAGCGTCGTCATGCCGCGTCCGGACATGATCTGGTAGACCAGCTCGTTGTGCTCCTCCGCGGTTGCCGCCCAGTGCACGGTCACGCCGTTCGCTTCCGCCGCGGAGGCGAACTGTTCGAGATACTCGGACAGATGCGACAGCGTATGTTCCTTGATGCCCGAGGCCAGCTCGCGCAGCGTTTCCCATTCGGCGATGTTGTGCGCCTGCGCATCGCGCTTTTCGCGCAGGTCCCAGAGACGCTTGTCATGAAACGCCACATGCTCCGTCTTGGCGATGAAAGCGCCCGCGGCTTTTGCGTGATCGATCCGGCTCATTCGCGTGCTCCGTTCAAAACCTGCGCGATATGGATAAAACGTGCGTCCGCTTTCATCCGCTCCGCGCAACCTTGCTGGTGCATCAGGCAAGACATATCGCCAGAGACGATGTACTCCGCGCCGGCGTTCAGGTGATCGCGAACCTTGTCCTGCCCCATGCGGACCGATACCGGCTCTTCCGTCACGGAGAAGGTGCCGCCGAAGCCGCAGCATTCATCGGGACGGGCGAGCTTGACGAATTCGATGCCTTTGACGCCCTTCAGCAAGGCCAGCGGTTTTGAAAACGGCGTGCCGGCGATTTCCGAGACCGACGCCTCTTTCAGATGCCGCAACGCGCTGCAGCTGTTGTGAAGCCCTACCCGATGTGGAAACTCAGCCCACGGAAAGTCACGGGCGCCGACCACGTCGTGCAAAAACTCGACCAGTTCATAGGCGACGGCGCGTACCTTCTTCACCTCGGAGGTTTGCTCGATTGCAGTCAGATGCTCGCGCACGTGATGAATGCAGCTCGACGAAGGTCCGACGATGTAGTCGTATCCCGCGAAATTGCGCGCAAAGACCTTCTCCGCGCCGGCCGCTTCGGCCTGGGCGCCGCTGTTCGCCATTGGCTGGCCGCAGCAGGTCTGCTCCTGGGGATAGTCCACCTCGATGCCGAAGCGCTCAAGCAATTCAAGGGTGGCGATGCCTACTTCCGGATAGAACGCGTCGATAAAGCAGGGTATGAAAAGAGCGACTTTCATGGAATCGAGGGGCCGGCATATTTGAGGGGACGAAGCGCTGCGCTCCGGATGCGGGCGCATGTGCCTACTCTACTGCGGATTCCAGTCCGGCGACGTGCTGCTGGCCGCCCAAGTACGCTTTTTGTATGACTGGTCTTGTTGGTCTGACCAAGAATATAAGGAAGTTGGAGAAACGTGTCAATTTAGGCGCCAGCCTTTGGGTGCCAGCCTTGACGCGACCGCAATGGACTGGACTTACCGCGCCCTCAGCGCGAGTACCGCCCCGCAGCGTCAGGAAGGCTTGGCCGCCTCTTCTTCATACAGTTCGCGTACGAACGTCAGATGGCGCTCGGCGGCCTTGCGCGCCTTCTGGGCGTCACGTGCCATCACGGCGTCGAAGATCGCCTGGTGCTGCGTCAACAGTTGACGCTCCTTGGCATCGTCGTAATCGATCAGCCGATGGTATTGCCGCATCCCTTCCCGAATCAGCGTATGGATACCGTGGATCACATGCGCGAGCGCCACGTTATGCGTCGCATCGGCGATAGCCAGGTGAAAGGCGGCGTCCAGCTCCGGCAGGTTCGTGCGGTCGTCGGAGAGGGAGCAGGTTTTCAGTTCTTCGAAAGCGTTGCGGATCTTCTTGAGATCGGCAGCGGTGGCGCGCTCGGCTGCGTACACCGTCGCGATCGATTCAAGCCCCTGGCGCAGTTCGAGAATGTCGGCGCTGGTGCGCGGATTCTGCAGCAGCAGCTCCGCCAATGGCTTCGAGATGATCGGCGCCGTCACGTCCACCACCGTAAAACCGCCCCGCCCCGAGGTCTCGATATAGCCGTCCGCCTCCAGGCGGATCAGCGCTTCCCGCAGCGATGGACGCGATACGCCCAGTTGGGTCGCCAGATCGCGCTCGGCGGGCAGGCGGTCGCCCGGCATCAACGCGCCGTCCGAGATCAGCCGTTTGATCTGGTCGGACACGACGTCGGACAGCCGTTTGCGCGTGAAGGACTGGATCGGATGAAATTGCATGGGCAAGGTCGTAGCGGTAGAGGGTGTGACGCGCTGCGTTGGTGGACAAGGCCGGCCGGCGCGTCAGGGGTGGCTTCTGGAGACGGCGGCCGCAACTGCCTGGGGCAATTATAGCGTCCGCTCTTTATGGCACCTGAGAGGCCATGAGAGCGGCCGTTGCCGTTTGCACACACCGCGCTTGAATGGCGCCGGTTAAAGAACCCCGCTAAAGCACCCTTCAATCGAATCGGCTCTGCAACAGACTAATCAACCAGCTCACAAACGCTTCGACCCGATCCGCGCGGTGCCGCCAATGCGGATAGATTGCCGAGACCTGCATCGGCGCCGCGCGCCATGCAGGCAACACTTCGACCAGTTCACCCGCTTCGAGGTGCTCCTGCACGTCGTAGCGCGGAATCTGAATCAACCCCAGGCCCGACAGGCAGCAGGCGATATAGGTTTCCGCGTTGTTCACGGTAACCCGGCTGCGCATCGGCATATTGATGGTCTGCTCGCCGCTTCGATACTCCCAGGCGGCAATGCGCGCGCCGCCTGCCGACGCGTAATCGATCGCCCAGTGCTTCGGCAGATCCTCGGGTGTGTTCGGCACGCCATGCCTGGCCAGATAGGCGGGACTGGCGCAGTTGATCAGCGTCAGCGCACCAAGCGGCCGGGCGACGAGGCTCGTGCTGTCGAGCGGTCCCACGCGGATCGCGCAATCCACGCCCTCCTGAACCAGATCGATCGGCCGGTCGGTCGAGCCCAGCATCACCTGTACGTTCGGATAGCGCTCGAAGAAGGCCGGTAACGCGGGCGCCACGAGCCGCCGGGCGATCCGGCTCGGCACGTCGACGCTCAAACGCCCCGCGATCTCGGTGGGCGCCTTGCGGAACAATCCGTCGATCGCATCCGCATCCGCGAGCCAGCTACGGCTGCGTTCGAGCAGCGTCTGTCCATCCGGGGTCAGTTGAACGAGCCGGGTGGTCCGGTGCAACAGACGCGCGCCCATGCGCTGCTCCAGTTGCTGCACGGCGAGCGAGACCGTTGCGCGTGGCAGGTTCAGCGCCTTGGCCGTCTTGATGAAACTGCGCATATCGGCGACATGCACGAAGACCCGCAGCAGGTCGACCTGATCCATTGAAGTCCGGCTCCATTTGCTTTGTCACGAACCAGACTGAAGCATGAATGCTGCATAGGCACAAGCAACGTCAAAGACTCGGGAAGCCAAGGCATAGGTCGAATGCGCCGGGCCTGACAGTTAGCGCGTCGTATACCCGCCGTTGGCAAAGATCGTCTGCCCTGTGATCCACCAACCGTCGGTGACGAGGAATTTGACAATCGGTGCGATATCGCCGATTTCGGTCAGGCCGCTTTTCGTCGATTTGCTGAGTGCGGCGGCGGTTGCGTGATAGGCAGCGGACTCTTTCGATTCAGCCGGATAGAAAAACGGCGTATCCATCGGACCCGGGCCGATCGCGTTCACCGAGATGCCGCGCTCGCCGAACTCCTTCGAAGCAGCGCGCGTGTAGTGTTCGATCGGCGCCTTGCTGCCGGGATAGATCGAATAGAACGGCGTGTAAGCCGACAGCAGCGAGGTCACGATAGTGACAACCTTGCCGTTATCGGCCAGCTTCTTGCCCGCTTCCTGCAGAAAGAAGAACGCCGCCTTTGAATTGACTGCGAAGATCGTGTCGTAGTCGTGCTCGGTCACTTCGACGATCGGCTTCTTGATGACCATGCCCGTGGTATTCACCGCGATATCGATCTTGCCGAACTGCTTCAGCGCTTCGTCGAACAGCCGTGTAACGTTGGCGGGCTGGGTCAGGTCGCCCTGCACCGCAATCGCCTTCGCGCCGGCGGCCTGCACGGCGGCAACGGTTTCTTCCGCGGCGCCGCGGGTCGCATCGCTGTTGTAGTGCACCGCGACCGCAGCCGCGCCGCCCTTGGCGAGCTCACGGGAAATCAGCCCGCCCAGGTTCTTTGCACCGCCTCCGATCACGACCACCTTACCGTTGAGAGAGTGATCTGCCATGACATCCTCCGGGACATTGAGTGGGGAGTCACAGTATAGGAGCGGCAAGCGCCGCTATTGGCCGGTCGCGGCTGGATGGAAAATCCAGCAATCGTGAACAATCTGCGCGAAGCAACAAGCAGCGCTTCAGCGCGGCTCGACCAGCGCGACCTTCACGAATCCATCGGGCTGCGCCTGCAATCGCGCGGAGAACTGCTGCATATGCAAGGCCACGCGCCGCGCGTAGCCTTTGCCGCCGCCGCTGTAGCGCGACAAGGCCTCGTTGAGATCGCCACCCGAGGCGTCCAGATAGCCGCGCAAGATCGACGAGCCGATGGTCACGTTGACGACGGGGTCGGACAGATCCTTGCCGCCCGACACCAGTTGCGGATGCGCCGAGGGCAACACCTGCATCAGACCTTTCGCGCCGGCGGTGCTGACCGCGCGTCGGTTGAAGCCCGATTCGGTGGCGATCACGCCGAGCAGCAGCACCGGCGACATCGCAAAGCGATTCGCCGCATCGAGCACGGCTTGCGCGATGGTGGTGGATTCACCGCGCGCCACGCGAAATTGTCCCGACAGGATAGTTGCAATTTCAACCAGTGCCGATGCGTTGGAGCCGTCAGGCGGTTGGCTCGCCATGACCGGGGCAGCAACGTGCGGTGCATCGAGCATCGGCGCATCCGTGATACGCGGCGCTTCGGCCGCCTGCATCGCGCTCGCAAATGACAGTGTCAACGCGCCGAGCGTCAGGCCCACTACTCGTGTGGCCCGTGTGGTGCGGTTTTCCCTTCCCCTGTTCGTCTGGCTGTTCTGCATATCGCCCGCTGGCTATTCGCGTGCGATGAACAATACGTGGAACGACGTATCGGGCGAACAAAAACGTGTCTGCCCGACGTAAACAGGACATCAAAACACAAGGCATTACAACAAGGCATCAAGATCGCAGCGCGAGAATCGCTGCGACAAGACCGCCTCAGCCGGCGTTCAGCGCCGGTGCCCGGACCTGCAGACCCGCGACGAAGGCCGCGATCCGGTCGCAGGCTTCGGCCAGACGAGCTTCGTCGACCACAAAGCCGAGCCGCACGAAGCCGTTGGCCGTCTCGCCGAACGCGCTTGCGTCGAGCAGCGAGACACCCTGAGCGCGAAACAGTTGCCAGGTGAATTCGACCGTATCGAGACCGCAGCCGCTGACGTCGACCATCATGAACATGCCTGCTTCGGGCAACAGACAGCGCAGTCCCTGCACCCGGCTCAAGCGCTCATACACGACGTCACGGCGGCGCCGGTAGACTTCGCGCATGTCCGCGACGATCTGCGCCTTGTGCTCGAACGCCACAAGCGCGGCCTCCTGGATAAACCCAGGCAGGCCATACAGCATGCATAACGCGAGCCGCCCGAGATGCCCGATCAGCTCGGCCGGCCCGATCGCCCAGCCTACGCGCCAACCCGCCATCGCATGCGACTTCGAGAGGCTCGCGATCGTCACGGTCCGTTCGGCCATCCCTTCGAGCGAGGCGATACTGACGTGCTCGCGCTCGAAGGTGAGATCGGCATACACCTCGTCGGACACGACCCACAGATCATGCTGGCGAGCGAGTTGCGCGATGCGTTCCAGATCGGCACGCGGCATCACGACGCCGGTCGGGTTACACGGAGTGGCAAAGAAGATCGCTTTGGTGCGCGGCGTGATAGCCGCTTTGAGCGCATCGCAATCCAGATGAAAACCACGAGCCGGGTCGACGGGCACAGGCACCAGCGTAGCGCCCGAGGCCCGCACACAGGCTTCGTAGGTCAGATAGAGCGGCTCCGGCACGATCACTTCGTCGCCGGGTTCGCAAAGACACAGCGCCGCGGCGAAAATGCCGTTCTGCGCGCCGGCGCACAACATCACGTTTTCGACGCCGACGGAACGGCCAGTGGTGCGGGTGTGTTCGCGGGCAATCGCCGCCCGTAGCGGCTCACGCCCAACCACCGTGGTGTAGTGCGTGTCGCCGCCGCGCAGCGCTTCGACTGCCCTTTCGACGATCGCCTCAGGTGTCGCGAAGTCCGGATCGCCGACGCTCAGCACGATCACATCTTCGCCTCTCGCCCGCGCCTGTTGCGCGGCATGGTGAATCTCCCATGCGGACGTGCGCTTGCCCTGCAGGCGCTCGACCAGACTTGAATACTTCATCCCCACTCCTCACGGCAAAACCTGTCCGGCCATCAATGTAATGGGGAGTGGGCAAAACGTCCATCGTTGCGAACAATGTGCAAGGGAGAAGCCTGCGAGATTTGCTCAAAGCTGACGACGCAACTCAGCCGGCGGCACCTTCATCAGATGGCGGTACTTTGCCACTGTCCGCCGTGCGACCAGCACGCCCTGCTCGGCGAGCATGCGAGCCAAGGTCACATCCGACAGCGGATCGTTGGTGTTTTCCGCGGCGATCATTTCCTTGAGCAGCGCACGGACAGCCGCAGCCGAACAGGTGCCGCCACTTTCGGTGCCCAGTTCGCGCGGGAAGAAATGCTTGAATTCGAAGATGCCTCGCGGCGTCGCCATATACTTGTTGCCCGTCGCGCGCGAGATGGTGGATTCGTGCAAGCCAAGTTCTTCGGCGACGTCACGCAGCACCATCGGTTTAAGCGCGATCTCGCCGTACTGGAAAAACGCCTTCTGATGCGCGACGATGCATTCGGCCACGCGTTGAATCGTATCGAAGCGCTGTTGTGCGTTGCGGATCAGCCAGCGTGCCTCCTGCAGTTGCTGTGCAAGCGGCGAACGGCTTGCACCGGCTGACTGCGCGAACAGCTCGGCATACATGCGGTGAATCCGCGCGCGCGGCTGCACAGCCGGATTAATATTCACAATCCATTTATTACGCACCTGGCGAACGATCACGTCCGGCACGACATAGTTGTCTTCCGTGCGGCCATAGAAATTACCTGGCTTCGGATCGAGTTTGCGCACCAGGGCACAAGCCACGCGCAGTTCTTCCGCCGAGCAGCCAATCTGCTTTTGCAATTCGGCCTGCTCGCGGCGCGCAAGACGTTCGAGATGATGCTGGACGATCTGCAGGGCGACATCGCGACCCGGCACGTCGACGGGCATCGCATGCAGTTGCAGCTCGAGACACTCGGAGAGCGAACGTGCGCCGAGTCCCGGACGATCGAGCGACTGCACGAGGCGCAGCGCCACCAGCAATTCCTCTTCCGTCAAAGCCGGTTCGAGTTCCACGATTGCGGCCAGATCCGCGAGATCCTGGCGCAGGTAGCCGTCGTCGTCGAGCGCTTCGATCACGAACCGGGCAACTTCACGGTCACGCTGGTCGAGGCGGTACAGCCGCAGCGCGTCGTGCAACTGTTCGCGCAGCGAAGGTTGGGAGCGTGCCCATTCGGCCGGGTCGCTGCCCTCGGAATCGCCGTTCTGCCGCGACGAGTTGCGGCTAAACGAGTCACCGGAGAATTCGCCTGAGAAGTCACCGGACGACATGTCGCCCGACGATTCATCCGACGCCATGCTCTCGCGCGAATCAGCTACTGCAGTGTCGAGCATCGTATCGGGCTCGCTCGCGCTGACGGTGTCGCCAGCCGCAACCGGGATGCTATCGTCGCCGGTCGAAGAGGTTGCGAGCGCAACGTCTTCCGTGTCGGTCGCGTCGTACTCGAGAAATGGATTGGTGTCGAGCGCAGTACGCAACTCCTGCTGGAACTCGAGGGACGATAACTGCAATAGCCGCACTGACTGCTGTAACCGCGGAGTCAGTGCCAGTGATTGCCTTGTGCGTAGTTCAATTGAAGGCGGCATTGTAGTCAGTCCTTGGGATAGTTCTAAAAAAGAGGCTTGGCACTACCAGAGCAACTGTCGTACCAGCTCGCGCAAACCGCTGTTTTTTCTCATCTTTGCTTTTTCGCCAGGCTCAGGCAGGTCGCTTGCGGCGCCATTTTTTACAATTGGCCGGAAAAATGCGCAGCGGACGGCGACGCCTTTTACAGGCCCGCTCCGCGGGCCGCCACACCAGTCCCGGCAGGCTTACACGCCCTCCAGGCGACCCATGTCCGCCCTTTGCGAAGCAAACTCACACCGTTGGGCACACTCCTTGCGGCTATGGTCGTGTGGACGGATAAACCTCAGTCAAATGACAAGCGCGCCGCGCCAACGCATGCGCAACCAGCGTCAAGTGAATGAGTCGCGTATCCGGTGTCGATTAACGGCCCTGACGGAACCGTAGCGGCAACGATCCCACGCGTGTCATCGGCGGCTGGCATCCAGTTGCGATCGACCGCATAGGTAACAAGACCGCATCTCTTATCAACAACACGAAGGAGCAGTTATATGAAGACCATCCATTTTCTGAAGACCGCTGGCGTCGCTGCCTGTGTCGCTTTTGCCCTGAACGCCTCGGCCCAGACCAATGCACCGTCCGCCAGCTCGGAAACGATTGGCCAGCACGTCGACGACGGCACCATCACCACCAAGGTGAAGGCCGATCTGCTCGGCGCCAAGAACGTCAAGTCGACGCATATTCACGTGAAGACCCGCCAGGGCGTGGTGTGGCTCACGGGTACGGTGCCGACCTCGGATGACAAGTCCGCTGCAGCGGAAGTCGCGAAAGACGTCGATGGCGTGGCGAGCGTGAAGAACCATTTGAAGGTGGTGGCCGAGTAAAGCCGCCAGCAACTATTCGTTCGGACATCGCTTCGGCGGTGTCCTGATGAAAAAGGGGCCATCCGCGTTGCGGACGGCCCCTTGCTTTTGGGCTTTTAATGCGCGGCGTTTGGGCTTAGTGCTTGGCAGCCGCGTACTGGTCACGCAGATCGCGAATGCGATCGTGATTCAACAGAACGCCCTGATACTGCTTTTCCACCACGATTCGCACGTCGGCCGGCAACTCCTTGTCGAGTGCATCGTGATAATGCTTCTTCGCTACGTCCTCGCCCTTTTCACAGTCCGCGAGGATCGAGTGGTCGTCACGACCGGCCACGGCGCTCTTGACGTCTGTCCAGCCGCGATGGAGCGCACCGCTCACGGTGCCGCCAGTTTCCGGCTTGCCGCCCAGTCTCTGGACCAGGTCCTGCAACTCGCGTGCACCGCGTGTGCAGTCGTCGGCACGCGAGACAAAGAGCGACTTGAGTTGCGCATCGTGCGCGTCTTCGGCAGCCTTGCGAAAGCCACGCTCGCCGTCCTTCGATGTTTCAACCAGATCGTTCAATACAGCGGTCACGTTGGTAGACATTGCATTCCTCCGTTTCATAGTTCATCGGCCCGCTGCCGGTGGCAGCGGCTCCCATTCAATGCCGCATGACGTGTGCCCGGGCTGGGCTCGCGGGCGTCCTCACGGTGGGTGTGGAGCGATAGCGCATACAAGCCTCCGCGGCCCGCGCTTGCCCGCAAACCGCGTTTGGCAAAGTTACCCAGCCGCGTAAATGTTGCCCGGCGGCAATCGTGCGCAGACATCCGGCGGCGTGCCAAACGTCCCTCGAACTGGCTTCGGACGGCCTTCTACCGGGCCTGCGAGCGAATGCAATGCAATGGCATAGATGTTGCTGTATCCATGGTGCTGCCCGCACCGGTGTGCGCCTCCTGCGAGACAGGACGAGCCCTCCGCAATCGAAAATCAATGGGCACGCAACGACAAAGGGAGCCTCATCATGAAGATCAGGAGAGCCGAGTTTCTGCTGGCGGTGGCAATCGTCACGTCGGCTGCTGCCATGCAGGTCCGTGAATACGTACTGAGGACTGCGCCGCAAAGTGCCGCACAAACAATGAGCTGCGGCACAACGCACCAGGGGTTGGCGCCAGCGGCTTGCGAGACTATGCGCGGCGAACGTTCGGTGGACGGAGCGGCCCACCCACAGCAAACGGCCCTACGTATCTGGGTATAAGAAATCCGGGCTATAAAGAAAGCGCGGCGGCCGCATCGATTGCGACCGCCGCTTCTTTTATGCGCGGGCCATGAGTAGCCCTGCGTTATTTGTGGCCCCGCCGTCGTTAAGCTCGCTTAGGCATGCTTCTCATTGAGTTCAGGCATCGTTTCCGGCGGACGCGTGGGATCGAAATCGGCCCAACGGCCGCGTTGCCAACGTCCGTTCGCACGTTCGATTGCCGCACCGCCCGTATCGCGCAAGATACGCGCAGCGTCGTACTGGCTATCCGGCGAAACATGTACCGCGAGCAGCACACCTGAATCGCGCGTTTCGTGCTGCTGTGTCCCGTGGCGCCCTAACCTGCCCCCGCTGCGCGTATGCGACATGGCGCCGACCAGCGAGCCGACATAGGCGCCCACTCCCGCTGCGATAACCGATACGAGCAGCGGCGCCGAAAACACGGTAAAGATGCCGACGCCCACTGCCGCTCCCAGAACAGCGCCGATCGTCACGCCCTTGCCCGCGCCTTTGGGCGCCTCCGCGGAACCGGCGTCCGTGGCGGTATCGCCGCCAATCGGATAACGCGCATGCTGTCCGGTCGGATTGACGAAAAACAGCGTCACGTCCTCCTCGACGAAACCGCTGTTGAAAAGACGTTGGGCTGCATCTTCAGCGGCCGGAAACGTGGTGAAACGTGCTGCGACGATGAGTGACATAGATCCTCCTTTCATCGCGGAAAATGATTACAGACATACCCTTTCGCGGTCCTGACAAGTGTCTACCGGTCGTGGCCGGATTCCATTCCCTCGACGCGGAACAGTCCGCTATGCAGTATTACGCTTGCTCCTTCGCTTTGGTCAAGCGCCTCTGCGCACACCGAATGAATCCGCCGGCGGCCCTGCCTGAATGCGCCAAGCAAGGCGTCCTCGAGCGCTGACTCCGCGCCGAAATGATCCTCCAGCGCCTCCGCTGTGATTGCACAAATAACCGGTTCGCCGTCGACGCGTGCCGTGAACTGCACGGTCAGACTGGAGCCGTCGAACCCCGGTGCTTCGTCAGGAAAAGTAATGTGCATGGTGGCGTCCTCGTAGGCGGGCCGCGGCAGAATAATGGCGTTCATGGCGCGCTCGGTTCGAATGTCTTCACGTGGGGCCTACTCAGGTTTCTGGTGGCAAACTGTTGAGTGTTCGCACTGCGCTGTGGGCCGGTCTGCGGAGAAGTCTGAGCCGCAAAAACCCGCGCGCCGGGCTTCGCCTGGCTGGCGGCGCCAGCTTGCGTCTGCATGGCGGCCAGCAAGGCGGCGCCCAGTCCCATCGCCGCGATCATGGCTTGTATGGAATACCGGAATCTCATGCACTTTCTCCCAGTTCATCGGCCGATTGCGGGCCAGCCATTGCCACCGGCTGACCCGTTTCAGGGGCTCAACGCAATAGCCACCCTTAAGCGGCCCTGCGCTTGGTCAGTTGTGCGATCAACGTTCTGTTGAAGGCTGGCAGATCGTCGGGTTTGCGGCTGGTGATGAAGTTGTCGTCCTCGACCACTTCCTGATCGACCCATGTACCACCGGCGTTGCGAATGTCGTCCTGCAGGCTGGGCCAGCTCGTCACCGTGCGGCCTTTGATGATGCCCGCCGATACCGGCAGCCATGTGCCATGACAGATCACCGCGATCGGCTTGTGCGCGCTGTTGGCGGCCTTCACGAAGGCTTGCGCCTGCGGCAGCGAGCGAATCGCGTCACCGTTCACCACGCCGCCAGGCAAGACGACAGCGTCGTATTCGGCCGCGGTGGCCTTGTCAAACGTAGTGTCGACTGCGACCGAATCGCCTATATCGACATGTTTGAAGCCCTGGATCTTGCCCGGCTTTGCCGAGATCACATGAACCGTTGCGCCGGCCTCGGCGAGCGCGCGTTGCGGCTCCAGCAGTTCTGCCTGCTCAAAGCCGTCTAATGCGAGGACTGCTACCTTGCAGCCTTGAAGTGACTTAGCCATCAATGTTTCTCCTTTGCGAGCATGAAAATGAATCGACCGGCGCTGCGCCGGGTCTCGCCTTGAACTCGTTCAGTCCGTTTCCAGAGGTATCGAGCAAGAGCTGTGCCCGTGCAACGTCAGGCGGGACGCGCTGCATCCGGATCGTCGAGATCGTCTGATACGTCGGGCGCAAACGGGTCGTCGACGCGGTCCGGTACGATGTCCGCGTCGGGAGAGAGCGTGGCGTCGCCGTCCGCCGCGGCGCGTTCGCCGGTGCCATGGCGGTCCGTGTCGCTGCGAAGTTCGGCGTCGCCGGTTTCAAGCGCGTGGTTGTCGAGTTCCGAGTCCACATCGAACACGTGACGCTTCGCGCCGGCCACGTCGCTGCCACTGTCGGAGGAGTCGCTCGGGCCTAACGCGCCGGTCGAACTGGCCGTCTCACGAACCTCGTGTTGCGGTTCCTCATCAGGATTCAGGGTGCTGCTCATTTCAACCTCCTTGGGTTTTCGACACCTGCACTGAAGCGCCGCAAGGAGTGTTCCGCACGCGGTGTCGCGGACGGGCACTGCCCTTGCTTGAGGCGAATGCATGGATCGCCTGGTTGATCGACGTGGTTGAGGTTGAGTCGGACAGGCTGAGTTGAGTTGATAAATGAGTCCACCTGGCTGCGCCACTTACTACATGGATTAAAGGCAACCATGACCGCCCCGCCCCGATCTGCCCGACATCAGTCCGCGACCGTCGCTGCCAGCACAAGTGCGACGGCAGCAACGCAAAGCGCAATGCCCAGCGGCTTGCGGCACGCCGACGACACACGTCCCGGCTACTCGCGCAAGCTGCTTAAAGAGGGCTTTGCCTATTTCGATGTCGCGGGCAAACGGATCGAGGATGCCGATGAAATTGCCCGTATCAACGCACTGGCGATTCCCCCTGCTTATGCCGACGTCTGGATCTGCCCTGACCCGCGCGGCCATATCCAGGCAACTGGCCGCGATGCACGAGGACGCAAGCAGTACCGCTACCACCCGCGCTGGCGCGAGACGCGCGACGCCGACAAATACGAACGCATGACGGCATTCGGCCGGGCCTTGCCAAAAATTCGCGCGCGCGTGTCACGCGATCTGAAGCTTCGCGGCATGCCGGGCGACAAGGTAATTGCTGCCATCGTGCAGTTGCTCGATTCCACGCTGATCCGGATCGGTAACGCCGAATATGCACGCGACAATCAGTCGTATGGACTTACGACGTTGCGCAAAAAGCATCTGAAAGTGGAGGCAGGCCGAGTTCGCTTCCGCTTTCGCGGCAAGAGCGGTATCGAACACGACGTGACCATCGATAATCCACGCGTGAAGCGCATCGTGCTTCGCTGCGCCGAGTTGCCCGGGCACGATCTGTTTCAGTACGTCGATGAGGACGGTACGCGTCACACGGTCGGCTCGGCCGAGATCAACGACTATCTGAAACGCGCGAGCGATGCCGATTTCACTGCCAAGGATTATCGGACGTGGGCTGGCAGCGTGTATGCGTTCGCTGCGCTGCGCCGTCTGCTGTGCGATAGCGCGGCGGAGGCAAGACGGCATGTGGTGGCGACGGTGAAAGAAGTGGCCGCGCTGTTGCGCAATACGCCAGCTGTGTGCAGACGCTGCTATATCCATCCGGCTGTGATTGCCGCGTTCGAAGCCGATGAACTGCAAGGCATCGCGAATTGCCGGCCGCGGCGAGGTCTGCGGGTCGACGAAGCGGCTTTCGCGATCCTGCTCTCGCGCAGCGCGAAGCAGGCGGCCCGACAGGCGGCTAACGGTTCGCGCAAGCGCCGCTCGTCGAGTGCTCCGGCCACCACGACGCTCGCGCGCGAGGCGGTTGATACGGCGAATTCCGTGAGCGACGCACAACTCACCGCACTCCTTACCAAATCTCGCGCCATGAGGAAATCGTCGGGCACGCCGAACGCGCCACGCGTCACGCGCGTGCGCAATTCGGCCCGCACGGCGTCGCGGCAGGCCCGGCCGACTACGACGTGACGGCGCACCTGGCCGGCCGCACCTAGCCGGCCGCGCCAATTTCCACCCCCGCTTTCGCTCGCAAAGGTGCACCATAGTGCCTCATGGATTTCGTCACTTTCCTGGCACTATCGCTCAACCGTTTTCGGAGGAACACCATGCGCATCCAGACCGCCTTTCTGTTCGATCTCGACGGCACGCTCGTCGACAGCGTTTATCAACACGTCCTTGCGTGGAAGCAGGCGCTCGATCAGGAAGGAATCGAACTGTCGGTATGGCGCATCCATCGCAAGATCGGCATGAGTGGCGGCCTCTTCACGAACCAGCTACTGCGCGAGACGCGCAGCGAAATGAGCGCGGAGCGCATCGAGCACTTGCGGCACGCGCATGCCGAGGCCTACAAAAAACTAGGCAACCAGGTGCGGCCGTTACCCGGCGCTCGCGAACTGCTCGCCGCTCTGACCGAGAGCGGCACACGCTGGGCCATCGCGACGAGCGGCCGCATGGAAACCGCCGCCGTAAATCTGGCTGCGCTCGGGGTCGATCCTGAGAAAACGGTGGTCGTTACGCGCGACGCCGTCAAATACGCCAAGCCCGATCCCGATCTGTTCATTGCCGCGGCGCACCGCCTGGGCGTGCAGATTGAGCAAAGCGTGGTGGTGGGCGACAGCATCTGGGACATGCTGGCCGCGCAGCGCTGCCGCGCGTTGGGAGTTGGTGTGCTGTCGGGTGGCTACGGTCAGGATGAACTCGAACGTGCCGGCGCGTTGCGCGTCTACGAAGACCCCGCCGATCTGCTGCTGCATCTCGACGAGGTGGCCGCACGGCCGTGACGGGCTAGTTCTCGTGTCGTCTTCGCGCCGCTGCGGCTACCACGGGCTGCACGGTGCGATGACCAGCATCGCGACATCGGTGGCAATCAGGCCGAGGATAAACATGGTGCTGGACATCGCACAGATTCTCGACAAAAACCAGTCGCGTTCGGCCCGTGTGCCTTTGAGGGCTGCGGGGAAGCGCCACGGAATGTGCGCGGTACGCCACAGGTTGCGCCATGCCACGAATGTGCCAAACGCGGCGAATATCAGGCAGACAACGCTCGCCGCGGCGACTGTAAGCGGTGTCCAGGCCATGGCGTGCACGACGAATAGCGGCGCGCCGGCCACACAGCGCTGCCCGAGCACCATCTCGGCGATGCTCACCTGAGCAAGCCAGGCAAGCGGCGTCACGAGCAACGCGATCAGAATCTGCAGCGCGCTGATTTGCTGCGGAGCAGACTGGGTCGCGGAACGCGTTGCATTCGGGTGTTGGGACTGCGGGGAGTGTTGGGACTGCTGGATCTGCTGCGCCTGCTGGATCTGCGCCTGCGGGGTCCTGACCGGTTGTGCGGACGCCGGCTCACGCACAACGGTTCGGCCGGTCGGGGATTGGCTGTCGGTGTCACGGCGAGGACCGTGACACGAGGGGGCGCGCGCATTGAATCTGTCCGCGGTCATGCTGATTCCGAAAAAGATACGGTGTTTACTGCCCTGGTTGCTGTGCAACGCAGCAAGAAACGGGCCGATTTAGCAAACTACCGAATACGTGCCCTGCCGCGGCCATATTTCGTCCGCGACGCCTCAGCCACCGTCGCCCATCGCGCAAGAATTGCAATCTGCGCGACGCTTTTTACGCGCTGTGTCATGGGTTGCGAAGCAGACCGCAGAAGCAGCCGGGCGCTCGCACAATGAAAGCGGATGGAAAGCAATCTCGCCAGAGATATCCAGCGACGCGTCATCGAAGGAACAAGCGTTGCTGTGATGAAGGGACATCAATCTGTCCAGGGAGACACATCATGAGCATACTCAACGAAACCCGCACGAGCACCGGTGCTGGCGCCGGCGCGAAGATCGTCGGCAAAGGCAGCCGTAGCGCTGACGGGCCCGGACCGGACGTGATGGCAGCGGCCACACTCGATGGCAACAAGGTTCTCAGCAGCGAAGGCGACGACATCGGCAAGGTCAAGGACATCATGCTGGACGTACGCTCGGGGCGCATTGCGTACGCGGTCCTGTCGAGCGGCGGCTTCCTCGGCATGGGCGACAAGCTGCTCGCCATTCCCTGGGATGCGCTGACCCTCGACACGGAACGCAAGTGCTTCCAGCTGGGCATGTCGTCGGAAAGCATCAAAAACGCGCCAGGCTTCGACAAGGATCATTGGCCGTCGATGGCCGATCAGACATGGGCAACCTCGGTGCACCAGTTTTACGGCAGCGAACCGTACTGGGGCCGCGACGATCTCGGCGTCGGGGCGACTCTGCCGGGCGGCGCGGAAGCACCTGAGGCCGGTGGCGTCAAACTGTGACCGGAGGGTCAACCTGATGGCGGCGCTGCACCGGGTGGCGCTCCACCGCTTAGCGGTCCACCTGGTGGCGCGCCCGCTCTTCATACGAGGCACAACATCATGGTCAGCAAGAAATCGAAGCGCCCGGTGGCCCGCGCAAAGTCCGGGCGACCGCCCCGCCAGCGTCATGCGCGGGCCACCGCAAGCCGCCATGCGAAAACAGGCGGTGCCCAGCAAGCGAGCCGTTCGAACCGCTGGTCGCATCACGTCATGGAAACCAGCGACGCTATGGACATCGAAGCGAACGTCTTCAAGACCGGTAGCGCGGAGTCGATTGCCGAGTCGTTGAAACGCTCTTCGACGCATAGCCGGCGACGCAAGGGCACGCCCTTCCAGTCGGCCATGTCGATGCTCAATTTCTACATCAATCGCGCCGGCAAAAACCTGCCCAAAGGACGCCGCGCCACACTCGAGCAGGCCAAGCGCAAGCTGCGTATCGCCTTCGGCCGCTCCCCGTAACGCGCGTTACGCCCCGCGGATCGGCGCTGGTTCGGCGCAAAGCCTCCGTTGGCCCCCGCCAGCGCCCCGCCTCACCGGATGCCTATGGACGAAACACTCTGGTTTCTCATTGTCGGCGGCGTGCTCGTCTTTATGGGCGTCGCCGCGACCACTTTCAGGCGGCTGCCGGTCAGCGCCGCCATGTTCTATCTGGGCATCGGCTACGCACTCGGGCCGGCCGGAGTGAACCTGTTGCACCTCGATATCGTCGGCGACGCGCATTTGCTGCGGATCATCACCGAGATCGCCTTGCTGGTCTCGCTGTTCGCCATCGGCCTGCGACTGCGCGTACCGGTCTTCGACGCCCTGTGGTGGCTACCGCTGCGCCTGGGCGCTCCAGCCATGCTCCTGACGATCCCCTTGCTGATGCTGTTCGGAGTCTACGTGCTGCGCCTCGACTGGGGGCCCGCCCTCCTGCTCGCGGCGATTCTTGCGCCGACCGATCCCGTGCTCGCCCACGACGTGCAGGTTCACAACCCGGGTGACCGCGACCTGTTACGCTTCGCACTCTCCGGCGAAGGCGGCCTGAACGACGGGATCGCGCTGCCGTTCGCAATGCTCGGCCTTGCGCTTTGCGCGGCTCCGCCGGGCTCCATGACCACGGCGTTAAGCTGGCGTTTTGCCGCCACAGCGGTCTGGGGAATCGCGGGTGCGGTTGCGATTGGCGCCGCGCTCGGCTGGGCCACGACGCACGCCGTCACCTGGCTGCGGACCCACCACGCGCAGGCGCTCGGCCTGGAGGGATTTTTTGCACTGGGACTGATCGAACTGTCTTTTGGCGCCGCCCAACTCGCCTATGCCTACGGATTCCTTGCGGTGTTCGCAGCGGGCGTCGCGATGCGGCGCGTCGAACACCAGGCGAGCGGCGAGCGCTCGCCGCGCAGCACGATCGGCACGGTCGATTCCGAAGACGTGTCCGCGACCGCTGCGGATCCGGACAAGGCCCACGCCTACATGACCGAATCGGTGCTGGGCTTCACGATCGAGCTGGAGCGGATCGCCGAAGTGGCCATCATGGCCATGATCGGCAACGTGCTCGCCACTCTGCGCGCGCCGCTTTTCACGTGGCAGAGCGCGGCGCTGATCGTTGTGCTGTTTCTGCTGGTGAGGCCCCTCGCGGTCGAGCTATCGTTGCTGGGCTCGCGAGCGTCGCAGGCGCAACGCCGTCTGATGGGCTGGTTTGGCATTCGCGGCACGGGCTCCTTTTACTACCTCGCCTATGCACTCGAACACGGTCAGGCAGCGCAGATTCTGCCGCTGGCGCCGCTAGCACTTGCAGTCGTGACGGGCTCGGTCGTCATACATGGGGTCTCGGCGACGCCGCTCATGAACTGGTACCACCGCGCGCGCGGCCCGGATCCATGAAAGTGCGCCTGAATACGGTTGGGCCCCGCAATGAGTCGATAGAATATCCAGCTGTTCACCCAGTCTCTATGCGACAAGGCCTCATGACGGAATCTCCCCAGACCCGGCGCGCAGCGCAGGCAAGCGCCGCCGATTCACTATTCGCATTCCTGAAATCGCTGCCGCTTCCCGATCGTCTCATCGAGGGTTGCGTGATGGCGCTGCAGGCGGTAGCGGGCGCCAGCATTGCGTTTACAATCGCCCGCGCCTTGCACACCCATCAGCCGTTCTGGGCCGCCATCACCGCGATTGCGGTGAGCCAGCACAACTACGTCGACACCCGCAAACTCTCGCGCGACCAGTTTCTTGGCGCGATGGTCGGCGGCGTATGCGGCCTCGCCGGCACGCTGCTCGGCGGCGGCTATTTCGTCGCGTATATGGCGACAGTGGCGGCCGCGATCATCATCTGCTGGGTGGCCAATATCGGCAGCGCGGCGCGTCTGGGCGGCATCACCGCCACCATCATGTTGCTGGTGCCGCGCATCGGACCACCATGGGAAGTCGCGCTGATCCGCCTCGGCGAAGTCACGATCGGAACGGTCAGCGCGTTACTCGTGTGCCGCCTGATTCATAGCATCGAGCAGCGCTGGTTCGTCAAGTCATAAGCGGCGCGACGCAGTCGGGCATGCAATTGCCTTGAATTGCAACCGCTGCGCCCACTGCACTCGCACCGCAAACGTCCCCCCACGCTGAACCGCTTACTTCAGCGAACGTCGGCTGCTTTCCTTCACCTGCGCGCGACGCGGCTCGCCCTGACGCTCCAGCATCCAGCCCGGATACTCGGCCGGCAACTCACTGACGGCATCGAGTTTCGCCAGTTCGTCGGCGTTCAGTTCGACCTTGGTGGCGGCGATATTGTCGTCGAGCTGCTCGACCTTCTTCGCACCGACGATCACCGTGGTCACCGCACGCTGATGCAACAGCCAGGCGAGTGCGATCTGCGCGACCGACACCCCCTTTGCCTCGGCAATGCCGCGCATCGTATCGATACAGTCGTAGGCGCGCTCGCGATTCACCGGCGGAAAATCGAACGTGTTCCGGCGGCTGCCAGCCTCGCCTTGCTGCTCACGCCCGTATTTGCCGCTCAGCAGACCACCCGCGAGCGGGCTCCAGACCATCAGTCCGAGCCCTTCGCTATGCAGCATCGGCACCAGTTCGCGTTCGAGATCGCGGCCCGCGAGCGTGTAGTACGCCTGCAGCGTTTCGAAGCGCGCGAGGCCGAGACGGTCGGCGATACCCAACGCCTTGACGATCTGCCACGCGGCCCAGTTCGACACGCCGACGTAGCGCACATGGCCGTGCTGAACCAGCGTATCGAGCGCACGCACCGTTTCTTCGATCGGCGTGGCCGGATCGAAGCCGTGGATCTGGTAAAGATCGATGTGATCGAGTTGCAGACGTTTGAGGCTTGCCTTGATGCCGTCCATGATGTGATAGCGCGAGGCGCCGCGCGTGTTGGCGGATTCCGCCGTCGCGCCGAACACCTTGGTGGCCACCACGACCTGGTCGCGCGGCACCTTGAGGTTCTTCAGCGCGAGGCCGGTGATCTGCTCGGACAGACCTTGCGCATAGACGTCGGCGGTATCGATAAAGTTGATGCCGGCGTCGATCGCGCGACCAACGAGACGTTCGGCGTCGGCCTGTTGCAGATCGCCGATCTGACGCCAGATGCCTTCGCCGCCGCCGAAGGTCATCGTGCCAAGACAAAGTTCGGACACAAAGAGGCCCGTGCGGCCTAGCTGGTTATAGCGCATCGTTATTGCTCCGACTGGTTGGGGGGAAACCAATGAGAATACTGCACGGGGCGAAATCCAGCAGCGGCGGCGACAAGCAGATGACCGGCGCGTCATACTCGTTGTCAACGGTGCAATCTCTACTCGCCGCCATCTGAAAAGCAGCAAAACCTGCCGTTTTACGACGCTCCAATCCACATGGCGCGCCGCCCGAAAACCTGCGAGACTGGGCCCTGGTTCCTCACATCGCGCGGCGTGCGCCGCTCCTCTGGATATGGCCGGTCGCGCCCCCATCTACGGCAGCATGACTCCCGCCGTTTCTCCCTCTCCCGCCTCTTCATCGACCGGCGTGCTGGACAGCTTTCATCCGGCGGTGGCCGGCTGGTTCCTGAAAACGTTTCCGGCGCCTACCGATGCCCAGGTGGCCGCCTGGCCGTCTATCCGCAGCGGCCGCTCGACCCTGGTCGCCGCCCCGACCGGTTCCGGCAAGACGCTCACCGCGTTTCTGTCGGCGCTCGACGATCTGGTCCAGCAAGGCCTCGCCAATGGCGGCGCGCTGCCAGACGAAACACTCGTGGTCTACGTGTCGCCGCTCAAGGCGCTTTCGAACGACATACGTCTGAACCTGCAGCTGCCGCTCGAAGGGATCTCCGCCGAACTCGCGCAGCGCGGCCTGCCGCCGCTCGAGATCCGCACCGCCGTGCGCACCGGCGACACCACCCAGCAGGAGCGCACCGCGCTACGCAAGCGCGCTCCACACATCCTCGTGACGACGCCGGAATCGCTATACGTGTTGCTCGGTAGTGACTCCGGGCGCCGCATGCTGTCGACCACCCGCACGGTGATCGTCGATGAAATCCATGCGCTCGCCGGCAGCAAGCGCGGCAGCCATCTGGCGTTAAGCCTGGAACGGCTCGACGCGCTATGCGGCCGGCGTCTGCCGCGCATCGGCCTCTCCGCGACGCAAAAGCCGATCAGCGCGGTCGCGCGGTTTCTGGTGGGCGGTGCGAGTGTGGACAGCGCCGAACCGGCTGATTGCGCGATCGTCGATGTAGGCCATGTGCGTGCCCGCGATCTCGCGCTGGAAATTCCACCGGTACCGCTCGAAGCCGTCATGGCCAACGAAGTCTGGGAGCTCGTGTATAACCGGCTCGCCGAACTGATTGCGCAGCACCGCACCACGCTGGTTTTCGTCAACACGCGCCGCATGGCGGAGCGTGCCGCGCGTCATCTGACCGAGCGGCTCGGCAAGGAAGCCGTGGCCGCACACCATGGCAGTCTCGCCAAGGAATATCGCTTCGACGCCGAGCAGCGTCTCAAACGCGGCGATCTGCGTGTGCTGATCGCCACGGCGTCGCTGGAACTGGGCATCGATATCGGCGATGTCGATCTGGTCTGCCAGATGGGCTCGCCACGCGCGATCGCGCCGTTTCTGCAGCGCGTCGGCCGCTCGGGACACCATGTGGGCGGCATGCCAAAAGGACGGCTGTTCCCCACCTCGCGCGACGACCTGATCGAATGCGCGGCCTTGCTCGATTGCGTGCGGCGCGGCGAACTCGACGCCTTGCAGATACCGCGTGCGCCGCTCGACGTGCTGGCCCAGCAGATCGTCGCGGAAGTCTCGAGCGCCGAGTGGAGCGAGGATGCGCTGTTCGATCTGATGCGGCGCGCCGCGCCCTATGCCGACCTCGCACGCGAGCAGTACGACGCGGTGCTGCGGATGCTCGCGGAAGGCTATACGAGCCGCCACGGGCCGCGCGGCGCTTATCTGCATCGCGACGCAGTGAGTGGAACATTGCGCGGACGACGCGGCGGCAAGCTGGTCGCGGTGACGTCGGGTGGCACCATCCCCGAGAACGCGGACTATGCGGTGATTCTCGAGCCGCAGGCCGTCAATATCGGCACGGTCAACGAAGACTTCGCGGTCGAGAGTCTGGCAGGTGACGTTTTTCAACTCGGCAACGCGTCGTATCGTATCCAACGCGTGGAAGCCGGCCGCGTGCGGGTGGAAGATGCACAAGGGCAGCCGCCGAATATTCCGTTCTGGCTCGGCGAAGCGCCGGGGCGTAGCGATGAGCTGTCGTTCGGCGTGGCGCGTTTGCGGGCACAGATCGATCAGTTGCTCAGTGACGACGATGATGATGTCGTTGCAGGCGGCACTACGGGCGCCAAGGACGCAACAGGCGCTACGGAAGCAGCGACGGAGAAGAAATCAGCCAGCGCGAAGACAGCGGCCGTAGCAAGTCTCGCCGCAACCCGACGTGCCCCACGCCGCGAACGCGCGCTTGCCATTGTCGATTCGCCCGCGGCTTCCGGTTCTGACTCACTTCCGCAATTGCGTGACGCGGACGTGGACGTGACCGTGGCGGACGCGCCCGCACGCGCACCGTTATCCAATGCACCCCGCCTCGAACGCGCCATTGCCTGGATGACTGCCACGCTCAATCTCGACGAGCCGGCCGCGCGCCAGATCGTCGACTATCTGGCGCGCGCCCGCGCCGCCTTGAGCACGCTCCCCACGCAAAACACGCTGGTCATGGAGCGCTTCTTCGACGAATCGGGCGGCACCCAGCTCGTGATTCACGCGCCATTTGGCAGCCGTCTCAATCGCGCCTGGGGCCTCGCGTTGCGCAAACGCTTTTGCCGTACCTTCAACTTCGAATTGCAGGCGGCCGCCACCGAGGACGCCATCATTCTTTCGCTGACCGGCAGCCACAGCTTCGCGCTCGATGAAGTCTGGCGCTATCTGCATTCGAACACGGCCGAGCATCTCCTGATCCAGGCATTGCTCGATGCGCCGCTGTTCGGCGTGCGCTGGCGCTGGAACGCAACCACCTCGCTCGCCTTGCCGCGCTACAGCGGCGGCCGCAAGACGGCGCCGCAACTGCAGCGCATGCGCAGCGAGGACCTGCTGGCAGCCGTGTTTCCCGATCAGGTGGCGTGTCTCGAGAATATCGTCGGCGAACGTGAATTGCCGCACCATCCGCTCGTCGATCAGACCATCGACGATTGCCTGCACGAAGCAATGGACACCGAAGGCTGGATCAGCCTGTTGCGCCGGATGGAACAAGGCGAGGTAAAACTGATTACGCGCGAATTGCCGGCGCCCTCGCCGCTCGCGGCCGAAATTCTCACCGCCAAGCCCTACGCGTATCTGGACGACGCGCCGATCGAAGAGCGTCGCACCCAGGCCGTGCTCAACCGGCGCTGGTCCGATCCCGCCTCGGCTGACGATCTCGGCGCGCTCGATGCCGACGCAATTGCCGGCGTGCGCGAGGAAGCCTGGCCGCAGCCGCGCAACCTCGATGAAATGCATGAGGCGCTGACCGGACTCGCGTGCGTCAGCGATACCGAGGCCCAACAGAATCCGGAGTGGTCAGGATGGCTTACGACCCTGGCGGAATCGGGCCGGGCCACCCGGCTGCAAAACCGGGCCGGTGCCGACCTCTGGCTTCCGGCGGAGCGGCTGACCTGCCTCGCTGCTATCTATCCGGACGCCGCCTTCACGCCGCCGATCAGCGCGCCCAAAGGTTTTACCGACACCTGGAGCGAAGAGGAAGCGCTCGTCGACGTGATCCGCGCGCGACTCACCGGCTTCGGCCCGTTACCGGTGGCCTCGATTGCCGGCTCTCTGGCACTGCCTTCTGTCGCCGTCGAGCAAGCCTTGACCGCGCTCGAGGCGCAAGGCTATGTGATGCGCGGCCGCTTCACACTGGGCGCGTCCGCAGAAGAATGGTGCGAACGGCACCTGCTCGCGCGGATTCATCGCTACACCGTGCGGCGTTTGCGCCGCGAGATCGAGCCGGTGGAACGGCACGATTTCATGCGTTTCCTGTTCGAATGGCAACATCTGACGCCCGCCACATGCGGTGAAGGGCGCGACGCGCTCGCGGCGGTGCTCGATCAGCTGGCCGGTTTCGAGGCGGCGGCCGGTGCCTGGGAAGAAGACATCCTGCCCGCCCGTCTCAAGGACTATTCGATCACGATGCTCGACGAACTGTGCCGCTCCGGCAAGCTGGTCTGGACGCGTCTGACCGAACGTTCGCGCGCAACCAGTGGACCGGTGCGCAGCACACCGATCGTATTGTTGCCGCGGCGCGACATCGGTCTATGGAGCGCGTTGATCGATCAAAGCAAGCAGCCCGAACTTTCATCGCACGCGCAAAGTGTTTATGACACGCTTATTAAACACGGTGCGATGTTCTTCGACGAGTTGGCGAGCGACACGCGTCTGCTTGGCATTCAGCTGGAATACGCATTAAGCGAACTTGTTGCGGCAGGACTCGTGAATTCGGATAGTTTTGCCGGGTTGCGTGCCTTGCTGAAACCGGCCGCGAAGCGCAACGCGCATCACAGCAACCGGCGCCCGCGTGCTGGTGCCCTGATCGGAGGCATGGAGGACGCGGGCCGCTGGGCGTTGCTCCAGCGCCGCAGTGCGCTTGCCGTCGAGGAAGGCGCGGCTGCGACGCCACCGTCGCAATCCGTCGGTCGCGCTTCTTCCCTTGCGCCCGAAGTCCTCGAGCACGTGGTCATGACTTTGTTACGCCGTTATGGCGTCGTGTTCTGGCGGCTGCTCGCGCGCGAAGCCGAATGGCTGCCGCCGTGGCGCGACCTGCTGCGCGTCCTGCAGCGGCTCGAGGCGCGCGGACACGTGCGCGGCGGACGCTTCGTCAACGGTCTTTCGGGCGAGCAGTTTGCGCTGCCCGAAGCGATCCCGTTGCTGCGCGAAGTGCGCCGCCATGCCGACGACGGCACTTTTGTCTGCGTGGCCGGCATCGACCCGTTAAATCTGGCTGGCACGTTGTTGCCAGGCGACAAGGTGCCCGCGGTGACCGGCAATCGCGTGTTATACCGGGATGGCGTGGTGGTGGCGACGCTGGTGGCGGGCGAATTTACATATCTGACGCATGCAGAGGGCGACGCGCGGGAACAAATGCGCATCAGAATGGCGCGCCGTCATTAATGTCGCCATTAATTAATGCATTGCCATTAATATCTAACCTATGTCTAAAGGATCATAGTACCTTGCCGTTATTGTTAACGACTCTCAGTCACGGCCATCTGGATACAATGAAGTCAGTCTTTCAGCTGAAGTAGACTGCTTGCCCCCCGCCGGCCTGACTATCCGAGCTGGCGGCCCGCAGGCATGCTTGCCCGGGGATAACACTTATGAACGACGACCAACACGACCAGGTGCTCTATGCCCAGTTCGGCACAAGCAGCCCTTGCTGGCGTCTGTCCAAAGACAGCAACGCGCTCGAACTGACGCCGGTCACGGGTGACATGCCGGCCAACGCCGCCATCTCCCTCACCCCGCAACAGGCCGGGCAGATCCGGCGCCTCGCAGGCATCACTTCCCATCTGGTTCTGAACGTGCGCCTGTTCGGCCAGCCGCTCAAGCTGCATCTGGTCGGCAAGAAACTCAGCGGCAATCTGTGGGCGGGCACCGCGTCAGCCTATGAGGATACCGAATCGGTCGCGCGCGATCTCGTGCATGGCCTGTCGTTCGCCGAGCAGGTGGTGTCGGAGGTGAACTCGGTCGTGGTGATCGTCGATCGCAATGGGCGCATCCAGCGCTTCAATCGCCTCGCCGAAGAACTGACCGGCATGAAAGAGGAAGACATTGTCGGCCGCAGCGTCTGGGCTCTCTTCATGTCGTCCGAGGCAGGTGCGGCGTCGAGCCAGAATATCGCCGGCTTTTTTAACCGCGGTGTCTCCTACGAAGTCGAACGGCTCGTGAAAACGGTTCACGGCGAGCGGCTGTTTCTGTTTCGCAACAAGTTCGTGCAAAGTGGCAGCGGCGTCAACGAGCAATTCCTGATCTGCTCGGGCACCGACATAACTGAAGAGCGTCGCGCGCAGGACCGTCTGACCGAACTGGCCAATACCGACTCGCTCACCGGCCTCGCCAATCGCAACGCGATTCAGGACAAGGTCCGCGCGGCAATCTCGAGCGCGGCTGTCGACGAGTCGGTCGGCATCCTGTTCCTTGACCTCGACAACTTCAAAAAGGTCAACGACCACTACGGCCATGTATTCGGCGACCGGCTGATCAAGGATGTGTCGGCGGCCATCAGCACCTGCCTGAACGAGGGCGACACGCTCGCGCGGCTGGGTGGCGACGAGTTTATCGTGCTGGCCGCGAACGGCAGCCTCGAGTCCCTCGAAGCCACCGCGCAGCGCATTCTGGAGCGCCTGCGCACGCCCTTCAGCCTGGGCCTCGTCGAGGTCTACACCGGTTGTTCGATCGGCATCGCGCGGTGCCCGGAGCACGGCGACAGCCTCGAGTCGCTGATCCGTTCGGCGGACACCGCGATGTACGTCGCCAAGGATGAAGGCAAGCGGACCTACCGGGTGTTTTCGCAGGAGATGGACCGCAAGGTGGCCGAGTATATGTGGCTCGATACCAATCTGCGGCGCGGTCTCGAAGAGGGCCAGTTCACGCTGTACTACCAGCCCAAGCTGTCGCTTGCCACGGGTGCGGTAACCGGCGCCGAGGCGCTGATCCGCTGGAATTCGCCCGAGCGCGGCCAGATCATGCCGACCGAGTTCATTCGTTATGCCGAAGAATCGGGGCTGATCGGCCATCTCGGCCGCTGGGTCATGCAGACCGCAGCCCAGCAGGCCGCGCGCTGGAAAGCCGCTGGGCTCAACCTGCGCGTGGCGATCAACGTGTCGGCTCGCCAGCTGGTCGATACCGCGGTGGTCCGGCATTTCGCCGAAGCGCTCCAGCAAGCGGGGCTCGATCCGTGCCTCGTCGATCTCGAACTCACCGAGAGCTGCCTGATCGAAGACGAAGCCGCGGCGATCCAGTTGATCACGCAGTTCCGCCAGCTTGGCGCGCAGGTGCATCTCGACGACTTCGGCACTGGCTATTCGTCGCTGTCGCAACTCGGGCGCATTCCGCTCGACGTCATCAAGCTCGACCGCAGCTTCGTGCGCTCGATCAACGCCGACAAGAAAGCCCAGGCGCTGGTGCGTTCGATGGTGGCAGTAGCCCAGGAGCTGAATTTCAAGGTGGTCGCAGAAGGCATCGAAACCGAGGCGGAAGAAGCATTCATGAAAGGGCTTGGGGTGGAATACGTACAGGGCTTTTTGTACGGCCAGCCCATGCCGGCCGCGGAATTCGAGCAGTGGTTGCACGACCGGCAGAAGCTCAGGCTGATCGCCTGAGCCTCCGTCCGAGTCAGGCGATGCTGGCGCTCGTCTGGCGCATGCTCGCGGTGCGGCGGTTCTGCAACATGACCAGCCTTTCCATGAAAGCCAGATCTTTTTCTTCAATCGTGAACGCGGCCTCGACCCAGTCTTCGGTAATTTCCATCAGCTCGGCGCGCGAAAGCTGCAGTACGCGTTGACGTGCCCGCAGCATAGCCCGGATGCCATTCATCTTCGGGCGCAACGTGTCGATAAACGTACGCGTCGCCACATAGGCCTCGCCCGGTTCGAACAACTGGTCGACGAGCCCTTTGCCCGCGTACCACTCGGCCGTGTGCGACTCGCCAATTCCGATCAGTTCTTCCGCGAGCCGCATGCCGGCCTTGCGCGCTACCAGCGAATACCCACCCATGCCCGGGAACAGATTGAATGCAATCTCCGGGAAGCCCATTCGCGCATCGTTCTGCGCGAGCAGGAAATGATGTGCGAGGGCGGCTTCGAACCCGCCCCCCAGCGCGGTCCCCTCCACCATCGCAATCGAGATCGCACCGGTATCGAAGCCGCGTGCTGCGGCATGCACGCAATCGACACACGCTCTGGCATACGACATCAAGGCTTGGCGCCGGCCAGCGCGGATCGTCTCGGCAAAGAAGTCGAGATCGCCGCCGACGTTGTAGATCGACGGAATCAGCGACCCTGTCACCCAGAAGTCGATCGGTAAGCCGGACTCGCGCGCGGCCTGTGCCAGGCTGAGAATATCGTGCACCAGTTCAAGGTTAAAACAGGGACGCGGTTGAGCACGCAACATCATCCACATGATGTTGCGTCCCTCTTCGTAATAGGCAGAAATCTGCGACAGGTTTCCGGCTTCGAGGAACGGACGGCAGGCGTGATGATTGTGAAGATTCATTTTGAACGGTCCTTTAAGGTTAAACGGCGGCAATGCAAGTCGAGCCTAAAGCAGACCTCAATGAGCTGGGAGCGGGTTTGCTAACGGACGAACGCAAGTTCTCCTCACATTCCCTCCGGGAAAGGGTTTCCGGGTGAGTTCCAAACGGGAGGCCGCACATCTGGCCGCAAACGATTGCCCGTGAAAAAACACACGGAAATGCTTGTGCCAAACCGCCGGAAAAGCCGGTGGAGACTGGATGTGGAATTTATTGCCGGCGGCGAGAACGACGGTAAATATTTACTCCCAGGCAATGCAATCGAAAATGCTGCTTGAGGTAATCTTTAAGTCGTGGTGTGTGGGAGAGAGAACATTCCCACCGCATAACGAGAGGGGTTATGCGTGTTTAAGGACGCGGCTGAACAAAAAAGTCGAGGCGCTAACGCCTTACAGCGATAGCGGCAACGACGGTGATGGCGACGGTAATTGCGACAACCAGGCGGTTATTGCAGATGCGTGGCCCAGCGTTCGATCTGCTCGGCCGGCATGCCAACCGCGAGCGCGGCGGCACAAATCTGTTGCCAGCTGGTGGGGTCGACCGGCACGCCGTGCGTCTCACGGTCGGCTCGCGTGAGCCGCTCGGCTTCGCCGGGTTCGAGAATGCGCTCGGTACCCGATGCAAGCGGCGAAGCCTTCACCCATTCGATAAACGCGTCGGCTTCGGCCTCGGCGTTCGGGGCGTCGAAGGCGGCGGGATCGATGATCACCGACAGCATGCAATTAATGATGGCGTGGTTCGTGCCGAGCGTATCGGCATGGCTCGTGAAGCCTCCCGACAGCGCCCCGCCGAAGATCTCGCACATCGACGCCAGCCCGAAACCCTTGTGACCGCCAAAGGGCAGCAGCGAGCCGACCGGTGGCTCTATCATCACTTTCGGCTCGAGCGAGGGGCGTCCTGCGTTGTCGATCAGCGCGCCAGGGGGCACCTGTTTGCCCTGGTTATAGGCGACCCGGACCTTGCCGAACGCCACCGCGCTGGTGGCGAAATCGAGCACCAGCGGCGGCCTGCCGCTGCGCGGATAGGCGGCGCAGAACGGATTGGTGCCGATGCGGCGGTCCGTTCCGCCGAACGGCGCGACGAGCGGATCGCCCGCCACATTGACGAAGTGAAACGAGACGAGTCCGGCGCGCGCGCACTGCTCCGCCCAGTGACCGATGCGGCCAATATGATGCGCGCCATGCAGACCCACGGCGCAGATGCCGAGACGTTTCGCGCGCTCGATGCCGAGCTCCATTGCCTCATACGCGATGACCTGGCCGAAACCCTTGACGCCGTCGATGGTCAGCACCGCGCCGGCATCGCGCACGACCTTGGCATGCAGATTGAGCTTGAGTTCGTTGTCGCCCACTGATGCCACATAGCGCGGAATCATGCTGACGCCATGCGAGTCGTGACCGGTCAGGCTCGCTGCGAGCAGGTGGTCGGCGACCAGCTCGGCCTCGCGCGGCGAGCTGCCGGCCTGCTCCCAGATCGCCCTCACATAGGCATGCAGCGTTTCGGCGGAAATTCTTGGGAAAGACGATTGGGCCACGCGGGGATCGTTCATTCGCAGTATCTGGGAGCTGGGTTGGGGTTCAGGTTAAGGCGCCGCTGCAATGACATCGGCAACCGCGGCCGTCAACTTCTTGCCATAGGGCACATGCAGAAACTCGTTCGGTCCGTGCGCGTTCGACTTCGGTCCGAGCACGCCGCACACCATGAACTGCGAGTGAGGGAAGCCTTCCTTCAGCACGTTCATCAATGGGATAGTACCGCCCTGCCCCATATACGCGCAGTCTGCGCCGTAATGCTGGCGCGACGCGTCGTTGAGTGCCGAGGCGAGCCACGGGGCCAGCTCGGGGGCGCTCCAGCCGGTTGCGGCGCCGGCGTCGGGCTTGAACGTCACCTTGGCGTTGTAGGGTGGATCGAATTCCAGCAGCGCTTTCAGCTCCGCGACCGCCTTCACCGCATCGAGAAGCGGCGGCAAACGCAGCGAGAGCTTGAACGCCGTGCGCGGGCGCAACACGTTGCCGGCGTCGGCGATGGCCGGCAAGCCGGCCGCTCCCGTCACCGACAACGACGGACGCCACGTCGAGTTGAGCAGCGCCTCTTTCGGATCGGCGGTGGTAGGCAGCACCTGGCGGCCGTCCTGGCCGCAGGCCCATGGGATTTTTTTCCACACGTCGTCACCCAGAATATGGGCAGTCGCCTCGGCTTCGCGCAGACGGTCGGCAGGAATCGGACAATGGAAGCCCTTCGGCAGCAGATTGCCGTTCGAGGCATCTTCGAGACGGTCGAACAGTTGCCGCATGATGCGGAAGCTCGACGGCGTGATGCCGCCGTAGCCGCCCGAGTGAATCCCTTCGTCGAGCACATGGACTTCCAGATCGCCCGCCACCAGGCCGCGCAGCGAGGTGGTCAGCCACAACTGATCGTAGTTGCCGGCACCGGAGTCAAGGCACACCACCAGGCCCACTTTGCCGAGCCGCTCGCGCAGTGCGTCGACATACGGCAGCAGATCGTAGCTGCCCGATTCCTCGCAGGTCTCGATCAGGCCGACGCAGCGCGGCCGCTCGACGCCTTGCGCGTCCAGCGCAGCCAGTGCGGTCAGGCTTGCGTAGATGGCGTAGCCGTCGTCCGCGCCGCCGCGGCCATACAGCTTGCCGTCTTCAAGTTTCGGGGTCCACGGCCCGAGGTCGTTGCGCCAGCCGTCGAATTCGGGCTGCTTGTCCAGGTGGCCGTACAGCACGATGGTCTCGGTACTGCCCGAGCGCGTGGCCGGCGACTCGAAGAAGATGACCGGCGTGCGGCCCGGCAAGCGGATGACTTCCAGCTTCAGGCCTTTGACAGGCTGTTGCTCTGCCCACTGCGCCGCGTCCGTCACCACGCGCTCGATAAAACCGTGCTTGACCCAGTCCGCGTCAAAGCCCGGGCTCTTGGCCGGGACGGCAATATAGTCGGTCAGCGCCGGCACAATTTCATCGTTCCATTTGCGATCCACGAATTCGCGCAGCGTATCGTGGTTGATGGTCTTGGCCTGCTGGGCGGTGTCGTCGGAAATCATGATGGCTGTCCGGTCGGTCGGTCAAAACGCACATGATAGACCTCTCCGTTGCCGTCCTGAAGTCCCCCGTTCGGCCAGGGTGTCGAGAATGGCTGCGCGCATGGCACAATCGAGAGACAATCGAAAGATTCGGATTAAACCGGGAGTACCGCGATGGGAGGCAACACGCTCGTTCAAGCGGTCGCCGCAATCGTCGCGCTGGGTTTGTACTTCCTGCCGGCGATCCTCGCCGACCGCCGCAAGCGCCACGATCTGCTGACGCTGGCCTTGTTCAATGCATGTCTGGGCTGGACCGGGTTCGGCTGGCTGGCCGCGCTTTATTGGGCGCTGCAGCCGAATCCTCCGAAGGACGTTGCGGAAGAAGTCGTGCAAACGCGGCGCGTAGTGCGGATGCGCAATTTTTCCGCGGCGCTGGTCCAGCGTGTGCAAAGCCGGGCGACCCGCAACAAAACCGGACGGTGACGCGAGCGGCACAAGCCGCTGGACCCGCCGCTGCGCAGGACGTTGCAGGCGCCACATACGCCTGCCGCTTTGGCCGCCTTTGCACCGCCGCAATTAGTCACACACGCCGTTACGCACACGTCACTTTCATGGAGCCATTCAGTGCCTGAACTCGCAAAACTGCTGACCTTTGCCCTCGTCTCGCTCGGCATGGCACTCACGCCTGGCCCGAACATGCTCTACCTCGTCTCGCGCTCGATCTGCCAGGGCCGTACCGCCGGTCTGATTTCGCTCGGCGGTGTGGCGCTTGGCTTCGTGTTCTATATGTTCAGCGCCGCGCTCGGCATCACCGCCCTGCTGCTAGCCGTGCCATTTGCGTACGATGCGCTGCGCTTCGGCGGCGCGCTCTATATGCTGTGGCTCGCGTGGCAAGCCGTCAAACCGGGTGGCCGTTCGCCGTTCATGGTGCGCGACCTGCCGGCGGACAGCCCGCGCAAACTGTTCGCCATGGGTTTCGTCACCAATCTGCTGAACCCGAAAATCGCGGTGCTGTATTTATCGCTGCTGCCGCAGTTCATCGATCCGCAACACGGCAACGTGCTCGAGCAATCGCTGGTGCTGGGGTCGGTGCAGATTGCGTTTAGCCTGACGATCAATGCGATGGTGGCGATGATGGCCGGTTCGATCGCCGTGTTTCTCGCCAGACGGCCCGCCTGGATCCTCGCCCAGCGCTGGCTGATGGGAACGGTGCTCGCGGGACTGGCAATTCGGATGGCAACCGAGGCGCGGCGCTAACAGGCCAGAGGCAGGCCGCCTTGCGCGCGACCCGATGGGTCGCGCGAAGAGGACGTTAAGGTGATTTACTCGGAACGCGAGCTGGAATACGCACTGCGCCCGAAGGAACGCAGCGTCACGGAGCCGGCAGGAATCGAGCGTGGCTCGAGCCGCACATGTTCCTGCTCGAACATCTGCTGGCGCAGTTCACCGTGCTCGTCGAACCACTGGCAAATTACCCAGTCGCCCGAAGTTAGCGCGACGGGACCGGCATAGGTCACCGTCATTCGCGGCCCACCCGTTTTGAGCGTGACCACGTCACCGACGCTCAGTGGCGCGAGTGGTGTATCAAATGCATCGAGGGTAGCGGTCAGCATATCAATCCCCGGAATGAAAACGTTGATCTGTTTTAGCCCATTGTCTCAGCCAGCCTACTGGCGGAAGATTTTAAAAAGTTTGCCAAGATTAACAATTGAATATCCCGTCTGCAAGTGATTTTTATTGATACCGTTTTCACGCAGGCGAGAATCGAATTTCGATCATCGGCTCACTCACTGAAACAATGATCGTTTCGCTAAAACCTCATCAGCTAACGCCTACCCCCCGCCCAGCGGACCTGAGCGCGGGAACAATTTACGCAGGCTCAAAATATTCAAAGTAAAACATGCCGGGGTTGATTTGTCAGACATTGCGATTTGATTCCAGTCGCCATGCGACCGATCACCCGGTTATTTTTATCAGATCATTATTGCGAAAATCATCTGTGAACTGAGCAGCCATCCATGAATATCACCAATGCAGGGCGAAGTGCATTAAGTCGGTGCAGTGTCATATTCCTGTGGTAAACGACAATGGCATCAATGGCGGACCACGCGTCGCTGATGCTGCACCAGCAGCACGCTCAATCCAATACACACCAGCATCAATAATGCGTTGATTCCGAGGCTGTACTGGAAGGCATGCGCGTAGGCACCCGGCGTCGAGCGGCCGCCCAGCACGCCGAAGAACGCCCCGCTGATCGCCGCCGTGCCGAACGCCGAGCCGATCTGCAACGTCGACGACGCCACGCCCGAGGCCAGACCGGCCTTCTCCGGCGCGACTTCCGCGAGAACGATCCGCATGATCGACGGCAGCAGCAGGCCCTGCCCCACGCCGGCGCACACCAGCCCACAATAGAACAGCAGGTCCGGCGTAGCAGCTTGAGTGGCCGACCAGCCGGTGACCGTAAAGCCGATCGCCATCATCGAAAACCCCAGTGTCAGCACATGACCGCCGATGCGCCGCACCACCGCCGGCGAGGTCAACGGCCCGATCACGAAACCGATCGCAAACGGCATGATGGCCACGCCGGAAGCGAGCGGCGTCCAGTGCAGACCCGTCTGCAGGAAAATGCCGTAGGTCAGAAAGAACGCGCTGTTGCAATAGAACAGGAACGCGAGCACGAGACCGAGCGCAAATGCTGGATTGCGGAACAGTTGCAGATCGACGAGCGGGTGGCCGCCGCGGCGCTCGAGGCTCCGCTCGGTGGCGATAAAGCGCGCAAACACGGGCACGCTCAACGCGAACATCACGAAGGTCCATGCGGGCCAGCCGGCTTCGCGGCCGTGCGTCATCGGGTAGATGACGAGCAGTAGCAACAGCGAGAGCAGACCCACGCCCTTCAGATCCACGCCCGCGCGTACCGCCGGCTGACTCTCCGGCACGAACTTCCAGCTACCGATAAACGCCAGGATGCCGACCGGGATGTTGATCAGAAAAATGACCCGCCAGTCGAGGCCGAATGGACGGTAGGTAATCAGCGCGCCGCCGCCCAGTTGGCCTACGATCGACGAAAGTCCGAACACGAAGCCATAGAAGCTCATGACACGCGTTTGCTGGGAAAGCGGCACCACCGCGCGGACGGTCGCCAGCACCTGCGGCGCCATCACCGCAGCAGCCATGCCCTGGATGATCCGCGCGATCACCAGCACGTGGCCGTTCGGCGCCAGGCCGCACAGCGCTGACGCCACCACGAACCCAGCCATGCCGGTCATGAACATGCGGCGACGCCCGAACAGGTCGCCAAGCCTGCCGCCCGTGATCAGCAACACGGCGTATGAGGACGCGTAGGCGGAGACGATCAGTTGCAACTGCGCGTCGGTGGCGCCGAGCCCCGTGTGGATCGCCGGCAGCGCCAGATTGACAATGAAGTAGTCGAGCGGCGCGAGAAACGCGCCGACGAACAGCACGGCCAGCGCGAGGCCCTGACGCTCGAAGCGCGGCGCTTCGGCGGCGCTGATCGCACGGGCGGCATTGGATGCGGCGCTCGCGCTACCGGGAACCGCCAGGGTCACCGGTGCGGACTTCATGCATTCGCTATTCATGACCGTTTGTTCAAAAATTAGATAAAAAAATTTACCCGAGCGCGCGCATCGCCACGTCGACGATGTCCGTCAACTGGTCCTCGTCATTCGCGACCCTGCCCAGCACGCGCAATCCCTGCATGATGCACAGCAGAAATTTGCTGACCGCTTTTTCGTCGAGCGTCGAACTGAAGGCGCCACTCGCCTGGCCGCGAATCACGGCACCCGCGAGCAGCGTCGCCATGCGGCGCTGGATCGAGCCGATCCGTTCGCGCAGCGCGGTATCGTCCGCTTGCATTTCCAGCGCGGTGTTCGTAATCAGGCAACTGCGTTGCTGGGTAAGTGAGCACGACGTCTTCGCATAATGCAGCAAGGCGTTGCGCAGCGACTCCTCGGGCGGCAGCGGCGCGTTCAGACGCTCCGCCAGGCGGGCAACCGAGCCATCCGCGTAGTGGTCGAGCGCCGCCAGCATGATGCCGTGCTTGTCGCCGAACACGCCGTACAGGCTACCGCGCAGCAGGCCGGTAGCCTTGCACAGATCGTCGATCGAGGTGGCGTGGTAACCGTGGCGCCAGAACACATCGCTCGCGTGGGCCAGCACCGTAGACGTGTCGAACTCACGCGGGCGCCCTCGGGCGCTCGTGGTGCGGGGTTTGTTCGAGGTGGCAGGCTGGCTCATGGGTTTGGATATTATGACTATCCATTCAATAAATCAAGCGCGCTGGCAGTGAGGTCTTTGGGACGCCTGTGACGTCACGCCCCTCTTAAGAAAAATTCTTCGGCCTCGGTGGAATAGCCCCGGCCAAACGGTGTTAGCCCTCTCGACGCCGGCAAATGCGTCCACGCCCTCCCCCACGTGAATGGCCAACAACCACGAGATCGCTTTGAGTCACACCACGATTCAACCCATCTGGGTCCGCATCACACACTGGATCAATGCGCTGGCAGTCGTCCTGATGGTGATGAGCGGCTGGCAGGTCTATGACGCCTCGCCGATCTTTCCCGCCTTGCAGTTTCCGCCTGCCATCACACTAGGCGGCTGGCTCGGCGGCGCCCTGCTTTGGCACTTCGCGGTGATGTGGCTGCTGGTGGCGAATTTCCTCGTCTACGTGGGTCTCAATCTGGCGTCCGGACGCCTGCGCCGCAAACTGCTGCCGCTCACCTTCCGCTCGCTCGCCGCCGATATCGTCGCAGCCGTGCGCGGCCGTCTCACTCATGGCGATCTCTCGGTCTACAACTCGATCCAGAAGCTCGCCTACCTGGTAGTGATCGTCGATATCGCGCTGCTGGTGCTGTCAGGGCTGGCCGTGTGGAAGTCGGTGCAGTTCCCGCTCCTGCGAACGCTGATGGGCGGCTACGACAACGCGCGCGTCGTGCATTTCGTCTGTATGAGCGTGCTGGTGGCCTTTTTCGCCGTGCACGTCGTGATGGTCGCGCTGGTGCCGCGCTCGCTGCTCCTGATGATCCGGGGACGGTAGACATGGCGATTCGCAAGCGCAACGCACAACCCGGCACGACGCTCGCCTCGCATGGCGACGCGATCCTGAAGGATGCCCACCGCGAACTGAAGGACCCGGCGCGCCGCCTGCTCGGCAAGCGGATCCTCTCGCTCGGCGGCCTCGCCTTGCTGTCGGGCTGCGATCTGAGCACCGACAAATCGGTGAACACGATGCTGCGCAAGATCTCTTTCTTCAACGACGACGTGCAGGCGCTGCTGTTCGATCCGAACCACATGGCGCCGACTTATCCGGAATCGATGATCACGCGGCCGTTCCCGTTCAACGCGTTCTACGACGTAGACGACGTACCGGAAGTCGACGCCGCCACCTACCGCCTTCAGGTGGGCGGCCTCGCGAACGGCAAGCGGGTCTGGACGCTCGATGAACTGCATGCGCTGCCGCAGACGGACCAGATCACGCGGCATATCTGTATTGAAGGGTGGAGCGCGATCGGCCACTGGGGCGGCGTGCGCTTTGCCGACTTCCTGAAGCGCTCCGGCGCGGATACGACGGCGCGCTTCGTGTCGCTGCATTGTGCCGACAACTACTGGACCAGCATCGATATGCCGACAGCCCTGCATGCGCAGACGCTGCTCACGCTGACCTACGACGGCCAGGTGTTGCCGCCGAAATACGGCTTTCCGATGAAGCTGCGCATGCCGACCAAGCTTGGCTACAAGAATCCGAAGCACATCGTCGCGATCACCGTGACGAATGAATATCCCGGCGGTTACTGGGAGAACCAGGGCTACAACTGGTTCGGCGGTTCCTGAGCAGCATCCCTGTTTTTCAAGTCAACCCACACTCAATCTACGGAGATTCCATGTCTATCCGCCTGAAACTTGGCGTTACGCTTGTCTCGCTCGCTTTCGCCGGTGTCGCGCTCGCGCAGACGCCCGCGGTCAAACCGTCGCGGATTCGCGGCGAAGTCGTCTCGCTGAATGGCGATGTCCTGCAGGTGCATCGCCGCAGCGGCGATACGGTCTCCATCAATCTGGCGCCGACCGTCACCGTTTCCGCCGTCAAGGCAATGCAACTGGCCGATATCAAGCCCGGCTCGTTCATCGGCACGGCTGCCACCACGGGTACCGACGGCAAGCTGACCGCCACCGAAGTGGTGGTGTTTCCGGAATCGGCTCGCGGCACCGGTGAAGGCCACTATGCGTGGGACCTCGGTCCTAACAGCTCGATGACGAACGCGAATGTCGACCAGGTGGCCGAAGGCACCAGCGGCCGCGATCTGAAGCTGTCGTACAAGGGGGGTAACAACGTGGTGACGGTACCGCCGAATGTGCCGGTCGTGACCTTCGTTCCGGCCACTCGCACCGACCTGACGGCCGGCAAGAAAGTGTTCGTGGTCGCGACGCCTGCGGCGCAGGGTGCGTTCCTGGCGCAACGCGTGGTGGTTGAGAAGGACGGTGTGGCGCCGCCGATGTAACTCTGTCTGTCAACATGACAACTCGGGTGTGCGGCGCCAAAGGGCGCCGCACACCCGCTCTCAGACTCTCATTGCTACTTCACCGGTTCGCGCTCAGGTTTCGAGCGTCGCATCCATGGTGATGGTGGCCTTCAGTACTTTCGAGACTGGACATCCCGCCTTGGCGTCCGCCGTGGCTTTCTCAAACGCCGCCCGGTCGCCGCCGGGGATCTTCACCTTGACGTCAAGGTGAACCGCGGTGATGGCGAATCCGCCGTCGGCCTTGTCGAGCGTCAGGGTTGCCGTGGTGCCGATACGTTCCGGTTTGATATTCGCCTTGCCCAACTCAGCCGATAGCGCCATGGAGAAGCACCCGGCGTGTGCAGCCGCGATCAGCTCTTCCGGGTTGGTGCCGATGCCGTCTTCGAAACGTGTCGCAAACGAATACTGGGTGTCCTTGAGAACCCCGCTGTCAGTAGAAATCGTGCCTTTCCCGTCCTGCAGGCCGCCTTGCCAGACCGCTGATGCCTTGCGCTTCATCGTTCTCTCCTGTTGGTGCCCTGTCAGCGCTGCTGTGCTATCCCATCATGGCGCCTGCCGCAACGGTCACGCCCGGATTCTTGCGGGCTCGGCGCCGGTCGATGCATGCCGCGCAGCGCGACAGACGCGGGCGTAGACCGGTCTTCATCATAGGCGCTTCTGGAGATCGGTGCGGTCAAGTGTTTGGCAGGGTCGCGCGAGGGCCGTCGCGATCAACATAGAGCCAGTGGCGGATCAAGGGCGAGTGCGCAAGCAGCTTCGGAGCCCCGGTTTGCATAGCGGCGGCGGCCCCGCACCCTGCCGTCGGATGCCTAGGTGCAAATTCGACCAATCCAACCTTACCTCCGATCACTAACGGTCACATATAGCCTTTAATCTATTTTATAGAGTCACATGTGACCTCTAACGTACAATTTTTACGAGAACCCCGATTTCAATCTATAATCAGTCATATGGAACCGTTAAATTTACCTATCAAGTCACATATGACTGCAAAAGCGGACGCACTCCCTTTGCCGGTTCGTCGTGGATTGAAAAAACTCGGTGCGGACATCGCGTTGGCCCGTCGTCGTCGACGCATCTCCACGCAATCCATGGCGGAACGCCTGCAGGTTTCGCTAAAAACCTTGCAGCGGCTTGAAAAAGGCGACCCAACGGTCGCCGTGGGCACGGTCGCGACCGCAATGCTCATATTGAGCGAGTTGGAGCGCTTTACGAACCTTTTGGACACTGCCGGAGACGATGTTGGCCTAACCCTGATGGATCAAGACCTTCCCAAACGTATCCGCAGCAAGAAGACCACCTCATCGTCAGGAGCCCTGTAATGGCTGTACCCGTTGAGCGCACAGTCAGCGTAGCGTTGGGGTCGTCGGCATTGCCCGTCGGCCAACTGACTTATGCAAAACTGGGATCCCGTGAAAGCTCGGCGTTCGTCTATGACACAAACTGGCTTCAAGACGACTCTCACTTCGCAATTTCTCCAGACCTTGTCCTGACCACCGAACGGCAGTTCCGCAAAGCTCCCACCAGAAACGACTCCGTCTTTCATTTTGCGATCGCGGACACCGAACCTGACGGCTGGGGCTGCCGGGTCATTGCGCGTGACCACGCAAAGCGACGCAAGCGCGCGCAGGAACAGGGTAAGAACTTTAGTGGTGCGCTGACCGAGATGGACTACCTGCTTGGCGTCGATGACGAAAGCCGGATTGGAGCGATCCGCTTTGCGAACGACCAGGGGATATTTCAGCGCGCGATGGAGGACGGCGGCCACCGCGCTCCGCCGCTAATCGAACTAGGCCAGCTACTGGGCGCGTCACGTGCGGTCGAAAGCGGTACTGAGACTGAAGCTGACTTGCGTTATCTACGCGGGCGCGGAACGTCGCTCGGTGGAATGCGGCCCAAATGCACGATAGTCGACGACGACGGGCATCTCGCCATTGGCAAGTTTCCAAGCGTTCAGGACGAGCGCGCGGTTACGCGCGCCGAAGTGCTTGCCCTGCGCCTCGCGCAAACGGCCGGTATCGACACGTCACACGCGCGCATCGTGCTATCCGACAACGTGCCGGTTGCGCTGATCCGTCGCTTTGACCGCCATAACGGCGGCCGGATTCCGTACCTGTCGGCAGCATCGCTACTCCAGGCGTCGCGCGAAGAAGATCACTCGTACACCGAGATCGCAGAACGGATCCTGGTTGTCAGCGACGATCCGCGCAGAGATCTGACTGAGTTATGGCGCCGGATCGTGTTCAGCATGCTCATCACCAATGTGGACGATCACCTGCAAAATCATGGTTTCCTGCACGTAGGGCATGGGCAATGGCGTCTTGCCCCTGCGTTTGATCTCAATCCGATGCCAGACAAGGATCGCGAACTCAAGACATGGCTCACGGAAGAATCTGGACCGAGTGGTTCGATCGAAGAAGCCGTCGCGGCGGCCAGGCATTTCCATCTGACTGACGGCGCGGCTCTCGATCTACTCGGCAACATATATCTTGCAGTACGTTCATGGCGGGAGATGGCACTCTCGAAAGAAATCGGCATGACAGCTCGCGAAGCGGACGAATTCGAACCCGCTTTCGAACACGCCGAACTAGCGGCGGCCAGGAGACTGCTAGAACGTTGACCATTGCCTCGTTCCTGCTCGCGCTTACTCCGCAAACGGCAACGTCTCCTGCCCTTCGGCCCGCATCCCGAACACATTCAACGTCATCGCTACAAGCGCGTAATACCCCAGCAAGCCGACCAGGTTGATCGTGACCTCATGCCCGAAGCGCTCCACGGTTGCCGCATAGGTCGCATCGGACACCCGCTTCGTGTCATACAGCTCATTGGCAAACGCGTAGATCAGCGCGTCTTCAGGATTGGCAAAAGACGGCCGCTGACCCAGGCGAATCGCCTCCGCCTCGGCCTCGGTAACGCCAGCCTGTAACGCAATCGGATAGTGTATGTACCACTCGGCCTGCGCTTGCCAGCGCGCGGCCGTCACCAGAATTGCCAACTCCGATAAACGCAGCGGCAGGCCAGTCCGGTAGCGGCAAAACGCCCCCAGCCGTTGCGCCTGCTGCGCGAGTTCGGGACTGTGAATCCAGCCCAGAAACGGACCATTCAGATTCCCACGCGGACCGGACAATATCTCGTCGAGTACGGCCCTCTGCTCAGGCGTGGCATACGCGGCGTCGAAACGCGGCAAACGTTCAGTCATGGAAACTCTCGCAAGTAATGAAGCGGCGGTCCACTCTCAGCACACCGCGCGCACGCCGGTTGAATGAAGCGCGCCGTCAATCGCGTCGGTGAGACGGCTCACAATATTGTCGATATCCTGCGCCGTGCAGATAAACGGCGGCGCCAGCAGCACATGATCGCCACTTTTGCCGTCCACTGTGCCACCCATCGGATACACCATCAGCCCGCGCGCGAAAGCCTCGCGCTTGATCGCTGCATGCAGTTTGAGCTTCGCGTCGAATGGTGTCTTGCTCGCCCGCTCCTGCACCAGTTCGACACCCACAAACAACCCGCGCCCGCGCACATCGCCGATATGCGGATGCTGCGCGTAGTGCTCGCGAAGCTGTGCGCGCAACTGCTCGCCACGCGCCTGCACGTTCGATAGCAGATTGTCCTCGGCGATCACGCGCTGTACTTCGAGTGCAGCCGCGCAAGCCGTTGCGTGCCCGATATACGTATGACCGTGCTGGAAAAAGCCTGAGCCGCCGACGATCGTATCGTAGATGCGCTTGCTGACCAGCGTTGCGCCGATCGGCTGATAGCCAGCTCCCAGACCCTTCGCGATCGTCAGCAGATCCGGCGCTACACCGTCCTCTTCGCAGGCATAGAGATACCCGGTGCGCCCCATTCCCGACATGATCTCGTCGAGAATCAGCAGCACTCCATAGCGATCGCAAACAGCGCGAATCTTGCGGAAATATTCACGCACTGGCGGCACTGCGCCTGTAGTAGCGCCGACCACCGTCTCCGCGACAAAAGCTGCCACCGTCTCGGCGCCCAGTTCGAGGATTCTCTGTTCCAGCTCATCCGCCAATCGCTGCGCAAAGGCCTCTTCGGTTTCGTCAGCGCGCTGCTCGCGATACGCATAGCACGGGCTGACGTGATGCGCTTCGATCAGAATCGGCAGAAACGGCTCGCGGCGCCATGCATTACCGCCAATCGCAAGCGCGCCCAGTGTATTGCCATGATAGCTCTGGCGGCGCGCAATGAAATGACGCCGCTGCGGCTCGCCCTTCTCGACGAAGTACTGGCGTGCGAGCTTCAACGCCGCTTCGATCGCTTCCGAGCCGCCCGACACAAAATACACATGATCCAGGCCGGACGGTGCGCTGGCCACGAGCCGGTCCGCGAGTTCTTCCGCCACCTGCGTCGTAAAGAACGACGTGTGCGCGTACGGCAATTGCTGGGACTGACGCCTGATGGCGTCGAACACGCGCTGGTTGCTATGACCGAGGCACGAAACGGCGGCCCCGCCGCACGCATCGATATATCGTTTGCCGGCGGCGTCGATAATCTCGATGCCATCGCCAGCTACGGCGACCGGCAACGCCTGCTTCGGTGCGCGGTGAAATACGGTGGACATGATAGGTATCCTTATCGCTTGATCGCGGTCAGAAGGCGGCGTTCGAAGGCGCCGTCCGTGGAATAAACGTATCGAACGCACGTTGCCCCTGACGATAGACCTGCATCGCCACACCGTCCGCTTCGATGCGAAACAGCGCGGTGGCCAAGGTGTTTTCGTCGTCGGGGTCGTGTGGGTCGTCGCGATAAATGGGCAGTCCGGAAGGTTCCTGATCGCTTAGAACGCGCAGCAGTGCGTCGTCTGTTACTGGTGCGCCAAGCCTCGAAAGCAATGCATTCACACGCGCCTGACGGTCGCGGGAGGACTCGGTGATGATTTGCGCTTCACCATCACTGCCGTCGTGAATCATATGATTCGCGTGACCGAAACGTGGGGTATCGGCAACCACCGAGCAACGCCGTGCCGTTGCTTCAACACTGACCAGACGCGAGTCGCCCACACAACCTAGCGTGTGATGAAAACCGCTCGCACGTGGCACATCGCGCAACAGCGCAACGGCTTCGTCGAGCGAGTGTGTATCAAGCACGGCGCGCGCGAGGATCATGCGGGGCACACCCACCGCCGGTACGCGGATGCGCAAATTGTTGATGGCCTGCACGAGGCCCGCGCGGCTGGCGGCAAAGGTATGTCCCGGCAATGAACCGGGGTAATAGAAACTCATGAAGCCGGGCTTGCCGGCAGGCTGAACGTCTACGAGAAAGCATCGTTCGCGCAAATACGGATCGCCGTCTTCGTTGTGCGCGATGAAACGCGCATTGCCTGACGCGGCTGCCAGCGTCGTGCAACCGTCTGGCGCGTTGTGGATCAGTTCGCCGCGGCAGTTCCACAGGAACACATCTTCCACGGGCCATGCCAGACCCGCAGCCATACCGTCCAACTCGGCAACCAGCGCCGGGAAATACGCTTCAGCTGCCCGCCGTAGCGCTTCCACGAATGGATGGCCACGCCACCGGCTCACCTGCTTCCACGCAGCGCTTTGCTGCATGTACGCTGCCATCACAGGCCGCACCAGTTCGCCCAATCTGTAGCCGATGTCATCCGGTTGCCCGGTGACACGAAAGAGACTCCATTCCTGCATTGACGGTTATGCCTCGCTTAAACCCGGTTTGCTGTGGCGCCGCAACATGCAGCAGTGACCCGCTCATCATGTGCGGCGCGGTAAAAGGACGCCTTCAGCCACGATGACATCGATTCAACACTCGATTCCAATTTATACCTCTCAACAACATATGTTGTCAATACGGCCGAGCATGTATCGAACGGAGCGAGCGGCACAAAAAACAGAGTAAAAGGCGCGGATGTCGCGGAGCTGCAGGTCAGCAGCAGCCCCGCTCCGCGCATCCTCAAGGCACGTAAGCGCCCTTCGCATGCAGCGAGCGTTCGGCAATCTCAAGTTGCTCGACCGCGTCGGCGCCTTCAAGCGCCAGCAGATGCGCGACCAGCGATTCCGCAATGGCGGTGGCCGCGACGAGCGAAGGAAAAAACGAAGGGCTTTCGTGTGAAAAAATCAGCACCTTGTCGGCATTCAGCGCGATCGGGGACACCGCGCTATCGGTAATCGCAATCAGCTTGCTGCCCTTCTCGAGCGCCGCCTCGGCCACGCGGGCTGCCTCCACCGAATAAGGTGCGAAGCTGATAACGACAGTCGCACTATCGCGTTCGATGGTGCGCAGCTGCATCTCCAGCGTACCGGCCTCACCCGTCAGCAACGACACCGACGAGCGGAACAATCGATATCCATACACCAGACCAAATGCCACCGCATAACAGGAGCGAAAGCCTGCGACGTGCACATGCGGCGCGCGACGCAGCAACCGCGCGGTTTCAACGGTGACACGCGTGTTATGCGCGGCCGTGACATCGAGATTGTGTTGTTGCGCCACCAGCAGATCGTGCGCCAACGCGTCTTTGGCATTGGTCTTGACGAGTGAACGGGCGCGGCTGGCGAGCGGCTCGGGCCGCGTACGCACGCGCGCCACGAACAGATTGCGCAGTTCATTCCAGCCGGGAAAACCGAGTTGCTGCGACAGCCGCACGAGCGAGGCGGGTTGCACCTGAGCCCGCTCGGCCACCTTGCGCATGGAAGAAACAGCGACTTCGTCGGGATGATCCAGCAGGAACGCGGCTCCCATCTGGAATTGCGGACTGAGTTCAGAGAAGCGCGCCCGGATCAGGGCGGCGAGCTGGTCAAAACTGTCGGGCATGCGATGGACCAGGGAGTAAGTTGACAACAAATGTTACCACCCGGAACACCGCATGCACCACCAACCCAGGACCCGCGTTTACAGCAATGCCACGACCCGCACATCGCCCTGTTCCGCCGAGGCGACCACCTTGCCCGCGACGCGCCGGAAGGTGATGGTCACGCTCGAATCGCCGACACGCATATCGCCGATTTCGAGCCAGTCGATACCTTCAGGCAGCATCGGCTGTTCGATCAGGACTTCGCGCTTCGCCGCATCCACGGTCACACCGAGGCACGCTTCCAGCATCATGAACGGCGAGCCGGCCGCCCATGCCTGTGGCAGACACGCGACCGGGTACGCAGTGGGCGGCTCGCCGCGCCGGCGCGGGAAACCGCAGAAGAGTTCGGGCAGACGCATGTCGAAATTGACAGCCGCCTGGAACAGCGCCTGCAGCAGATTCACCGCGGTCGCCTTGCCGCCGTAGCGTGCCACGCCGCGCGCGCAGAGCGCGTTGTCATGCGGCCAGACCGAGCCGTTGTGATACGCCATCGGATTGAAACGGGCCTGTCCTGCAGCGAGCGTGCGCACGCCCCAGCCGGTGTGGAACAGCGTCGACTGCAGACCGCGCACCACGGCCTCGCCGCGCTCGCGTGACGGCAAGCCGAAGGCGAGCAGATGGCCGGCATTCGACGCCATCACACGGCACAGTTCACCATGGCCGTCCAGTGCAATGCCGTAGAAACCGAACTCCTCCATCCAGTACTTCTCTTCCACGCATTGGCGGATGCCCTTCGCGCGTTCGCTATAACCGGCGGCCTCGTCCAGCAGACCGCGCAGCCTGGCGAAATGCGCCATGGTGTCGAACGCCGCGCTCGCATAGGCTTGCACCTCGACCAGCGCAATCGGCCCGTCAGGGAAGCGCCCATCTGCGTGAAAGACCGAATCGTGACTGTCTTTCCAGCCCTGGTTCGCAAGACCGCCATCCGATTCGCGCTGATAGTCGAGCAGGCCGAAGCGGTTCTTGTCACACACGCCTGAGACCCATTGGGCCGCGCGCACCAGCGCCGGCCACAACTCGTCGATCAGACCCAGGTCGTTGGTACGTGCCACGTAGGCACCGGCCAACACGATAAACAGGGGCGTCGAGTCGACCCCGCCGTAATAGAGCGCAAACGGCACTTCGCCGGTGGCGGCCATTTCGCTCTTGCGCATCTCATGCATGATCTTGCCGACCGCCGCGTCGCGAAACGCCGAATTCTCGCGCGCCTGATGCTCGGCAAGAAAGCGCAGGACGCCACGCGCCAGTCCCGGCTGCAACCAGAGCGTTTGCAGCGACGTAATCAGCGCATCGCGGCCAAACGGGGTCGAAAACCAGGGGATGCCGGCATACGGATAAGGACCGGTTTCCAGATCGGTGGTGAGCAGTCCGAGATCGGCGAGTGAGCGGTCGATCCACGCGTTAAACAGCGGATTGCTCGAACGCACGCGCGCCGTCGCACGGCGCCGCTCGCGCATCACCAGGTGGGCATCGACCAGCGCCGCGCGCACGGCAGCGCGTCCGACGCGAGGACGTGCTGCATCGATCTGCGTGAGATGCGCCTCGTTCAGCGAATGAACGGACTTTGCGACGTCGGCATTGGTAGCGGCCTGCTCTGCCTCCACCTCGACATTGACGGCGAGATAAATCGACACGCAGGCTTGCGCCGGCAATTGCACCGTGTAGTCCGCGCGGTTGGCAAAGAGCTTGTCCGGAGTCGGCGAAAACGCAATGCCGACGTTGCGTGCGACATTGTCGAGCCCTACGTAGCTGAGCAGCACCTCGCCGTTTTCGACGCGCGCCGGTTCGATCTTGCCCTGCTTGTCGCGTTTCAGACCACGCACTTCAAACATGTCGCGGAAATCGCTGGCGAACGAAATGGAAAGCGGCACGACGGCATCTTTCGTGCCGTAGTTGGTCAGTTCGATCGCTTCGTTGAGCACCGTGCCGGACAGTACGCGCACGCGCTCGACGTGGATCACACCCTCGGGCGTGCTGTCACCGCCCAAAGGCGGCAACGGCCGGTTGGTCAGGTGCGCCGTGAACGCAGTGTTATCGCTGCTGACACTGCCTGAAAGCAGCGACGGTGCACGCCCGCCGAAAGTCAGCCGCAGTTGTGAGAGGACCCGCGTGTCGTTGACGAACAGGCCGTCGTCGTGGCCGGTAATATCGCCGAGTGGGTCGTTGACAATAAAGGTGTCGCCCGACTTCAGCACGAACTGGTTCGCGCTAGCGACGTTGAGGTTTTCCGGCGGGATAAATGCGCCATCCGGTTCGTGTTCGACATGGTCGACGCCGCCTGAGAGTCCGCCAAGGGCTTCGGGTTGCTGCATCAGCTTGCTCCTGTGCTATGGGCTTCGTTCCGATTGTAGAGGGTCTGCGCCCGTCGAACGAACTTAACACAGGTAGGTGGTGGATTTACGCCGGTAAGCTATTTCGAAGGCGTAACAAAACGCTACGAACGATGCGCCGGACCGGTGCATATGTGCGGTGGCACGCGTCATGCAGTTTTGCCGTAAACGGACTGCGGGCGTTGTCCCCTGTCTGGAGACAACGCCCGCAGAGCGTCCGCAATCAGGCGGCACTCAGGCCATGCCGGCGGTCAATCAGCGCTGCGCGATCGGCTTGGCTTCACGCGGCGTGGAGCCCACAAACAATTGACGCGGACGGCCAATCTTCTGCTCCGGATCCGCAATCATTTCGTTCCATTGTGCAATCCAGCCCACCGTACGTGCCATCGAGAAAATACAGGTGAACATCGCGGTCGGAATACCCAGTGCGCGCTGCACGATGCCCGAATAGAAATCGACGTTCGGGTACAGCTTGCGCGACACGAAGTACTCGTCTTCCAGCGCGATCTTCTCCAGCGCCATGGCCAGCTTGAACAGCGGGTCGTCGTGCAGGCCCAGTTCTTCCAGCACTTCGTGGCAGGTTTCGCGCATCAGCTTGGCACGCGGGTCGTAGTTCTTGTACACGCGGTGACCGAAGCCCATCAGCTTGACGCCCGAGTTCTTGTCCTTCACCTGCTTGATGAACTCAGGAATGTTGTCGACCGAGCCGATCTCTTCCAGCATGTTCAGCGCGGCTTCGTTCGCGCCACCGTGTGCCGGGCCCCACAGGCAGGCGATACCGGCTGCGATACATGCGAACGGATTCGCACCCGACGAACCGGCCAGACGCACCGTCGACGTGGACGCATTCTGTTCGTGATCCGCATGCAGGATCAGGATGCGATCGAGTGCGCGCACCAGCACGTCGTTGACCTTGTACTCCTCTGCCGGGTTCGCAAACATCATGCGCATGAAATTCGCGCTATACGACAGCTCGTTCTTGGGATACACGAACGGCTGGCCAACCGTGTATTTGTATGCCATCGCCACCAGCGTCGGCAGCTTGGCGATCATGCGAATCGCCGACACCTCACGATGCTGCGGATTGTTGATGTCGAGCGAGTCGTGATAGAACGCGGACAGTGCGCCGACAGCGGCCACCAGAATCGCCATCGGATGCGCGTCGCGACGGAAGCCGCGGAAGAAGAAGTGCATCTGCTCGTGCACCATCGTGTGCTTCGTGACGGTCTCGACGAACTCTTCCTTCTGCGCTGCATTCGGCAGTTCGCCGTTCAGCAGCAGATAGCAGGTTTCGAGAAAGTCCGCATTCTCCGCAAGGTTATCGATCGGGTAGCCGCGGTACAGCAACTCGCCTTTGTCGCCGTCGATATAAGTGATCGCCGAGTTGCACGCCGCCGTCGACATAAAGCCCGGGTCATACGTGAACTTGCCGGTCTGGCTGTACAGTTTGCGGATGTCGATTACGTCCGGGCCCAGCGTGCCCTTGTAGATCGGGAAATCGACGGTCTGGTCGCTGTCGGAAAACTTCAGCGTTGCGTGTGTCTTAGAGTCGTTCATCTACGTGTTCCTTTTTTGCTATCACATCGCACTCGTGCCGGACTACGAAGGTTCTAAAGCCGGCTCAGGCTTTGCATTTTACGGCCACCTCGTCCATTAATTGCGGCGATTGGCCACAACAATCCATCTCGACCTAAGCAACATTCGTTGCGAATCGTATTAAATCCAATTCATTCCTACGAATATTGGCCAGCTAGACTCAGCCAGCCAACTGAAAGATAGCGTAGTTATTGCAACAATGTTTTGCTCTGCCTAAGCAGCAGAAGCGCGCGCCGTCTGAGATACTCGTTGCGTGTGTTGCTTCCCCTGCAAAACACATCGCTGTCTTTGGCCCGCCGTTCGCGGCGGGCCTTTTTATCCAGTCTGAAGAACAGGATTACCAGATGAACGCATCGCTCGAAACGCTGTTTCCGGATCTCAACCACACCGAAGACAGCATCGTTACCGCGCTGAACCATCAGGACATCGTGGTGGCGTTGTCCGCAGCACTGAAGACGCAAAACGTCGCCGTGCTGCATATGCTTTATCCGCGTACCGACGCGCGCACGCACAGCAGCCTCGACGAACTTGTTTCCAGGCTCAATAGCCACGGCCTGCATAAGGTCGCCGGACTGGTGGCCAATGAAGCGCACTACCTGGTGTTCAAGGAGCCGGTCAAGGCGTGGAAAGCCTTCCAGGAAATCCGCAACGACTCGCTCGCGATCGGCGTGCATCTGTACTATCACGGTCTGGTCGGCGAAGCAGCCGAGCGCGCGCTCGACGCTGACGCGCATCGCAAGGCTTAATGCTGGATTAGCTGAACTGGCTGGCTGAATCAGCCGGTTCAGCGCTGTGAGGCGTCGCCGCCCACGCTGCGGATAAATTCGTCGATATAGCGATTGAACGCAGCAGGGTGCGCCAGATTCATCCCGTGCGATGCGCCGCGCACCGTCTCGCGCCGCGCATCCGGCAACCACGATGCGAGCGCAGTGGCGGTGCGTCTGAACATCTCGGGACTCTTCTCCCCGTCGATCAATAGCACGGGGCAGCGAACCTGCGCGGCATCTTCCGGCGTATAGGCCGGCAGCGGATCGCGGAACTGGCGCGCCAGGGTGTGGGCGTTGTCGATCGCCATCGTGCGGAATGCCAGCGTGCTTTTCGCCCAGAAGCCAGGACGGCTCACCGAATCGACGAACAGTTGCAGGCCCGCGTCCACATTGCCTTCTTCGATCAACTGAGCGGCCCGCGCCCGCAATGCATTGACCGTTTCCGGCAGGCTCGCAACAGGCCGCCCTGCAATCTGCAACGGCCCGCCCGGGTCGGCGAGCGTCACCGTGCGCGCATGCTGCGCGTGGCGCCGCGCAAAATGAAACACCACGCAGCCGCCGCGCGAATGCCCCACGACATGTGCCGGCCCAGAGCCCAGGCGCTCGATGAATTCGGCCAGTTCGTCTGCGTGATTGCTCCAGCTGAACGGCATGTCGGCCGGCGTATCCGTCACCGGCCAGTAATGAGTGAGGCTCACCGCTACGCAGCGGTAATGCTTCGCCAGTCCGTCGAGTTGTGGCTGCCAGTAGCGGTAGTCGCACAGCGAGCCGTGCACGAACAGCAGCAGTTCGCCCTCGCCTGCTTCGACGTAGGGCATGCGCAAGCCATTGGAGAGCTCGATATCGCCCGTCACGCGTTATTCGTAGACGAGTTCGTCCAGCAGGCCGGCTTCCGCTGCCGTCCCCGCACCGCGCACCGCGCATGTCAGCGGTTCATCGGCGATACGCACGCCGAGTCCGAGTTCGGCGGTCAGACGACGTCCCAGGTTGGCGAGCAGCGCGCCGCCGCCGGTCAGTACGATGCCCGAGCTGGCGATATCGGTTACCAGTTCGGCCGGCGCGCATTCGAGCGCCGTTTTCACGGCGCCGATCACCTGGCGCAACGGCCCTTCGATGGCATCGGCGATATCGTGGTTGTTCAGTTCGACCGTGCGCGGCAGGCCGTCGTCGACGCTGCGTCCGGTGGCGTTCATGCGCTCCATCGGCACGTCGCGCATGGCAGAGCCAATGGTCTTTTTCACGTGTTCCGCGGTCTGCTCGCCGAGCAGCACCCCATACAGCGAGCGCACGTAGTTGATGATAGCCACGTCGAACTGGTCGCCGCCGACGCGAACCGAGCCGTTATAGGCCATGCCGCCAAGCGCGATCACCCCGACTTCCGTCGTGCCGCCGCCGATATCGACCACCATCGAGCCAGTTGCCGACGATACCGGCAAGCCCGCGCCGACTGCCGAAGCCAGCGATTCGCCGATCAGGCTCACTTTCCAGGCCCCCGCCGCCACGGCGGCTTCCTTGATGGCGCGACGCTCGACCTGGGTTGCCCCGGCCGGTACGCAGATCGTGAATGCAGCACGGCGGCCGAACAGCGGTCTGGGCCGGGCCATCTCCACGAACTGGCGAATCATGTGTTCCGCGGCGGAAAAGTTGGCGATCACGCCGTGGCGCATCGGCCGTACCGTCTCGAGATTGTTGGGCGCGCGGCCGAGCAGTTGTCTGGCCTGGGCGCCCACTGCCGCCACCCGCTTCTGGCCGGCTTCGGGCTGCTTCTGGAAGCACACCACCGACGGCTGATTGAGGACGATGCCGCCGTCGTCGGTGTAGATCAGGGTATTAGCCGTGCCGAGGTCGACCGCCACGGTGTGACGGAACAGTCCCCTGAACAGTGAATGATGCGGCTTCGGTCTGGCCATATGAAGGCTCTGCGTTTGTCGTTATCGCCCTTGCAGGCGCTGCGATGAATCCCCGTTGTACCGCACCAAGCCCACCCAACACCCCCGCGGGTGCAGCAAGATCTTTATGCAGCGCGCGTGATTTTCGCGCTATTGAACCATTAACGGCAAGTAGAACAAATTCTTTAGGCTTACTTTATTTTCCATTTCATTTCGGACCGAGTTTCGCCCTGTTTCAAGGGGCCTTTGCTCCCAGTGCACGGACGAGCGCATCGCGTCCCAGTACCAATCCTTCGCCCGAAATCGTATGACCAATGCCGGGCAACGCAAATGCGCCGACCGCATAGCCGGCATCGCTGAACGCATGGGCCGCGCGCTCGAGTTCGAGGACTGGGATCACCGCATCTTCGACTCCGTGCACCAGCGTCAGCGGCGTGCGCGCCTGCGTGGTGATGCGGGAAGCAAGGCGTCCTGAATACGCTACGACGGCAGCGGGCGCGTCGTCGCTCGTCGCCGCGTGATGAAGCGCCATCATCGAGCCTTGCGAGAAACCCACCAGCGCAAGCTTTTCGAAAGGAAGCTGCCAATACTGCAACTCGCTTTCGAGCATGCGCCGTAGCGGCGGGTAGGCATCCGCCACGCGGCCAATGCGGTTAGCCTCGTTTACGTCGCGCAGGCTGAACCATTGGCGGCCACCAAAGCCGCCGTCGAAGCGTTCACTACCGTCGAGCGAGGTAAAGGCGACATCGGGAAATGTCTCGCTCCAGCTATCGGCGAGCGGAAGGAGGTCTTGCGCGTTGCTGCCGACGCCATGCAGCAGAACCACCAGCGCGCGAGCCGGCGCATCAGCCGGCGGGACGGCAGGCGCGAGGCGCCAGCCATGTTCGAATTCTTCCCAGGCCATATCAGACTCCCTTTGCTTTCTGTCTTTTGCTTCGATGCACATCAACGAACGACCCGACGCCGTTTGCGCGACGCCGGGCAAATCACAGCCGCGAGCATACGCTTTCGTGATTTTTTTTGCCGCCTTTGGCGAGCCCTGGCCAGCATGCGCTGTGCACGTCGACAACCCTACTTGAGGAATGCAGGTATGCTTTTGACAGCCATTGGGCCAGCGGTGAGCCGCCTGCCGTCCAGCAAGCCGGCATCCCGCATCGCTTAAGACACCGCTCCGGAGAATCGATTGAGCCAGCCCGCACCTGCGCCCGCATCGGCCCCGCCGCCGCCTCCACCGCCGCTTAAAGGCGGCCAGCTCGTACTCGCGACAATCGCCGTTGCGCTCGCCACTTTCATGAACGTGCTCGACACGTCGATCGCGAACGTCGCCATTCCGACCATTTCAGGTAACCTGGGCGTCTCGGTGGACGAAGGCACTTGGGTCATTACTGTGTTCGCCGCCGCCAACGCGGTGTCGATTCCGCTGACCGGCTGGCTCACGCAGCGCATCGGCCAGGTCAAGCTGTTCGTCGGCGCAATTCTGATGTTCGTGCTGTCGTCGTGGCTGTGCGGCATCGCACCCACGTTGCCCATCCTGTTGCTCGCGCGGGTCTTGCAAGGCGCGGTGGCTGGTCCGCTGATTCCGCTGTCGCAGGCCATTCTGCTCGGCTCGTATCCGAAGGAGAAGTCGTCGACAGCGCTCGCCCTGTGGGCCATGACCGCAACGGTCGGCCCGATTGCCGGACCGGCGCTCGGCGGCTGGATCACGGATAGCTATAGCTGGTCGTGGATTTTCTACATCAATATCCCGGTGGGCATCTTCGCGGCCGGAGTCACGTGGATGATCTACCGCACCCGCGAAACGCCCACCCGCAAACCGCCTATCGACGTGGTGGGGCTCGGCCTGCTGATCACCTGGGTCGCTTCGCTGCAGGTGATGCTCGACAAGGGCAAAGACCTCGACTGGTTCTCGTCGCCGGTGATCGTCATTCTCGGCATCACGGCGCTGGTCAGCTTTGCGTTCTTCCTCGTGTGGGAGCTCACCGAAGAAAACCCGATCGTCGATCTGCGTCTGTTCACGCAGCGCAACTTCCTGGGCGGGACGATTGCAATCTCCGTGGCTTATGGCGTGTTCTTCGGCAACCTCGTGCTGCTGCCGCAATGGATGCAGGAGTACCTGAATTACCGGTCAGTGGACGCCGGTCTTGTGACCGCGCCGCTCGGCATATTCGCGGTGCTTCTCGCGCCGGTGATGGGCCGTGTGCTGCCGCGCTCGGACGCGCGCATTATCGCGACGCTCGCCTTTATCGGCTTTGCGATCGTGTTTTACATGCGCTCAAAATACGTGATTGAGATCGACACGTGGCATCTGGTGCTGCCGACGCTGCTGCAAGGCATTCCGATGGCGTTGTTCTTCGTGCCGCTGACGGCAATTATTCTGTCCGGGCAACCGCCTCAGAAGATTCCGGCGGCAGCAGGTTTATCGAATTTTGCGCGGGTGTTTTGCGGCGCGGTGGGTACGTCGATCGCGGGCAATGAGTGGAATAATCGCACCGTGCTTCACCATGCCAGGTTGACGGAGCAGGCCACCATCGATAATCCGCTGTTCAACCAGCAGATCAACTCGACCCAGTCGCTACTGCATCTGAATACGCAATCGTCGAACGCCCTGTTCGATTTCACTGTGAATACGCAGGCGGCCATGATGGGGCTGAACGATATTTTCTTTATCTCCGCGATCATTTTTATTTTGATCATTCCGCTGATCTGGATTACCCGGCCTGCCAAGGGCGGCGGTGGTCCGGGTGCGGCTGGGGCACACTGAGCGCGGGCGCTGGGTGTATTGATCGCGTGGGGCGCGTTGGGCGTGGGCAGGCAGTGGGGATGGCGGCCGATTTACCATTTGCAGCGGCTTGCCAGTAAAATCCCGGCGTCCACGCTCGCCCTCGCTTATGAACTACCAAGGCATCCTCGAACAGATCCACCACGATCTGCAGCCCTACCTGGGTACCGGTCGCGTTGCCGACTATATTCCCGAGCTGGCCAGGGTTCCAGCCAACAGCTTCGGCATGGCCATTGTCACGAACGCCGGTGAGGTGTTCCGGACCGGCGAGGCCGACACCCGCTTTTCCATCCAGAGTATCTCCAAGCTATTCGCCTGCACGATGGCGTTTCGGCTGCTCGGCGATGCACTATGGCAGCGCGTTGGGCGCGAGCCGTCAGGGACGCCGTTCAATTCGCTGGTGCAACTCGAAGCGGAGCAAGGCAAGCCGCGCAATCCGTTTATCAACGCTGGCGCGCTGGTGGTCACCGATGTGCTGTGCCGACGGTTCGTGCAGGCGGAAACCGCGCTGGTAGAGTTCATGCGGCGGCTGACCGGCGAAGTGACGATCGACTACGATTTGCGCGTGGCGCAATCGGAGCTGCAAAACGCCGATCGGAACCAGGCTATGGCGCATTTCATGGCCAGCTTTGGCAACATGGAAATGCCGGTCCACTCGGTGGTGGATGCGTATTGCCGGCAATGCGCGATCTCGATGAGTTGCGTCGAGCTGGCGAAGGCGGCGCTGTTTCTGAGCAATGGCGGTGTCGTGCCGGCGACCGGTGAGCGGATTCTTGACAGCAGTTCGGCTAAGCGCCTGTCGGCGCTGATGTTGACCTGCGGTACCTATGATGCGGCGGGGGATTTTGTCTATCGCGTGGGACTGCCGGCCAAGAGCGGGGTTGGTGGAGGAATTGTCGCCGTGCTGCCGGGCGAAATGGCGGTTTGCGTCTGGTCGCCAGGGCTGGATAGCAATGGGAATTCGTTGGCGGGGGTGAAGTCACTGGAATGGCTAACCACACTTACCGGACAGTCGATCTTTTAATAGCGCCGGGGCAGGTAATTTTGGCGGCGTAAAAGAGCGCGACTCTGTCCGCAGCGGACAGAGTTGGCCCAACTATAATACGAAATCGCCCATTTTCTCCAGCTGGCTCAGGCGGCAAACAGGCATCTTTCCGACAGATGCTCCGATTCGCTCGAAAACCCGAAGCATCGAAAGTCACCGAACAAGGCATAAACGCTGGCAACTCGGGGACATCGCACAGGAGAAGAGTTATGCCCGATAATGCACTTCCCTCATCCAGCGGAAAACCCGGTGCGGAGTATGGAAAATCATACCGCGAATGGAAAAATTGGGAAGTCAGTAACTTTGGCAGATTAGGAAAATCAGAAAGCTGCTACTTCGATGCGGAAATAAAAAAGGCGAATATTAAAACCGACAGAAAGATACGCACGCTAGAGATTGGCTTTGGTAACGGCAGCTTTCTCACCTACGCCAGAAAAAAGCAATGGGATATCGTCGGCACGGAAATCAACAAGGATCTGGTTGAAGCCGCCAGGCGTCTCAATTTTGATTGCATCTGCACAGCCGATCTGAGCGCATTTCCAGACGATACTTTCGATCTGGTAGTGGCTTTCGACGTTCTCGAACATGTTAGTCAGGAAAATCTTCTGACCTTTCTAAGAGAAGCAAAAAGAATACTGAAAGACGGTGGAACTTTCATCGCCCGATTTCCAAATGGAGACTCACCATTCGGATTGTTCAATCAGAATAGTGACATGACTCATATAACGGTAATTGGAAGTGGCAAGGTAAAATATCTTGCCAACGAATTGGGTGTGGAACTCGTGTTTGTTGGCGGGGAGGCTCAGCCGTTAATTACCGGCACTCTGCGACGAACGATACATGGACTATTTTCCATACCCATTAAAAAAATAATAAACCTGTTTGTCAGTCTTGTTTTTTTCCAGGGAGGCGCCATCGCCTTCTGCTCGTTGAATCTTGTCATGATTTTTCGCACCAGAAAATCCAGCTCCATCACAGCTTCCGGGGGCGATTGATCAATGTCACCATCACGTAACTCATGATGGTCAGCATGAACCATGAACCCAGTTTTCCCACGGACACCATCGCCCACCCATGCATCTGGCCTGGATACAACCAGGCGTGACTGAACGTGCCGATGTTTTCTGCCAGCCAGATGAACGTGGCGATAAGCACGAAACCGAGCAATAACGGCATCCGGTGGTAGCTTCGACCAATCAGAAAGAACACGGTACAGCGGCGAAAGGCAATCGCGACGCATGCCATCAACAGGTATCGAACGTCAGGCAGATAATGGTGGGCAAAGAAGTTGACATAGATCGCGACGGACAACGCGCCCGTCACCGCCAGCGAAGGATGATGGGAGAACCGCAGGTCGAATCCCCTGCATGCCCGGGTGATATAGCTCCCAACGGATGCATACATAAAGCCGGTGAACAACGGCACACCGCCAATCCTTAGGTACGCGAACTCGGGATATATCCACGATCCGACAGCCGTCTTGAACAGTTCCATGCCTGTTCCGGCGATGTGGAAGAGCAGGATTACGACAACTTCGTCCCACTCTTCAAGGCGGAATGCGATAAGAAGCGCCTGAATCAGAACGGCTGCAATTGTGAGCGCATCGTACCGAGGGAGCGCCGCATCCGCTGGATACCAGAAATGACTGCCGACCAACAGCGCGACCATAAGACCGCCAAAGAGGCAGACCCATGCCTGTTTGATTCCAAACGCGGCAAGGAGGCGGAACGCGGAGCCGATACGGCTTCGTTCATCGTTGCCAGAAAGAAGACCGCTTACAACCCGTTCGACCCACGCATTGGGACTCTCCGATGCCGCCTGTAATTGCATTTGCGATGTCGATGAAAGATTGATGTGTAAGTTTGCCAATCGGCACTGTTGCTATCGCAAATGACCGGCGCACCAATTTCTGCGACAGGATTGTCGACGATAAAACCGAAGAAGTCGAATGTCGCGATCAAGGGCACCGTGCGATTTATCGTAGGTGGCCTTTGAGGAGGGAACACCTGCCGAGGTGAATTCAACAGGTCGAGGCTACGAGTTGTAAAATCGCTCGGAGCCCCGGGAGGCCGCCAGTGGTCTATGCCAACGGGCGCCGCGTCCAGGTGACGTTCGGCCGGCTCACCGCAGAACCGCCCTGCCAGACCATCCGATCCACCGAATCCTCGCCATGCCCGCCGTCAAGACACACTTCCAGGATCTGCCCATCGTCCTGGATCCGGCCCAGCGGCTCGAAATCGCGCACCAGCATTTCGACGTTTGCGCGCTGCCCGTCCAGCAGCAGTTGCTGGCGTGGTGCGACCGTATGATTGGGGTGGTCAACCTCCTGACGACGCGCGACGAACGCAGGCAGCCGTTTCGCGGCTGGATCGACCGCTATGCCGTGGGCGAATTCCTGTTCGCCGACTGCCACACCGACCGCATCACGCAAGACCGGACGATCGCGCGCATCTCCCAGGACAACGCGCGCAGCATCGTCTTCCACGTGTTTTTCGACACTGCGCCCGGCAACGAGCTCATATACCCCGGCAAACGCACAGGCACGGCGCTCGAGGGCGGCATCTTCGCCGTCGATCTCAATCAGCCCGTGCAGTTCAAGCGCGCGCCCTGCCGGCACGTCACGATTTTTCTGCCGGGCACGCTGCTATGTAATGTGTTCCCAGACCCATCGGTCCTGCACGGACGCACACTCTCGCCACACTTGCCCGTAGTGCGTTATCTCACGGGCCGCGTCCTGTCGCTTGCTGCTCACGTCCGCCACATGGCGCCTTGGGATGCTCACCGGATCCTGCGCGAGATCGTGCTGCTGATCGCGGACGCGTTCGGCGAGCAGGCGGGGCTGAAGGGCGGCAAGCCCGCGCTCGCCCGGGCAATGGCGTTCGACCAGGCACGCCGCTACGTGCATCGGAATCTGCACGACGGCGATCTTTCGCCCGATGGCGTCGTGGAGTCGCTCGGCCTCTCACGACGCGCGGTCTATCGCCTCTTTGAGCACGAAGGAGGGCTTGGCGCCTATATCCGGCATGTGCGCCTGCGCGCCGCCGCCGACGAGCTCGTCGCATGGCCGGGCGTCCCAGTGCAGGACATCGCCTATGCTCACGGCTTTCGGAGCGCGTCGGACTTCACCAGAGCGTTTCGGCGTGCTTACGGCCTCGCGCCACAGGACATCCGGCAGTACCGCGACGACATGGGCGCATCGCCGAAGCGGTCTTGACGCGGTTAGCCGGCCGCCTTGCGCGCAGCTGTGAATCGCGCCTTGATATGACGAGGCGTTTCAAGCTCGTCGACGACCGCCACGGCGAGATCGGCTACCGAAATACCGGCCGGTTTGTCGCCATCCATCAGCAGTTGCTCTCCGCCAAGACGGTAGGTACCGGTCCGCTCGCCCTCTTCGAGGAATGCTGGCGGGCTCACAAATGTCCAGTCCAGAGCCGTGTTGCTGCGCATCGAATTCAACGCGTCCCGAGCCGCCCTCGCGCCAGGTACGATGTTCGGCGGGACATGTGCGATGAAGGAATCGGTGTCGACAAGCTGGACGCCCGGTGCAACAAAAAGGCTACCCGCGCCACCGATGACCACAAGACGCCGCACGCCGCTGGCTTCTACTCCGCGAACAATCGCTTCGCTCCCACGGAGGAAGTTATCGAATAGTTCGGGGTCGTTCCAGCCTGGGTTGAAAGCCGACACGACGGCATCGTGATCGCGCACGGCGTTTGCGACCGACTCCGGCGAATAGGCGTCGCCGGTCACGACATTGAGGCCCGGTTGTGACGCAACGCCCCCATTCTTTCGAACCATCACCGTGACCTCATGCCCACGGTGAAGCAATTCCTTCTGCAGATGCTTGCCGACGAAGCCGGACGAGCCAATCAACGCAACTTTCATGATCCCTCCCACGATAAAAGCATGAGGAGTTATGCTACCGGTCAATTTTCGACTTTAAAATACAGCGCAAACTACGATATCTTTTAAGCTGAGCTACAAAATGCAAGATCTACGTCAGTTGGTGGTCTTCGCGGAGACGGTCTCACGCGGCTCGATGAGTGCAGCGGCGAAGCGGCTGGGGATGACGCCTTCGGCGGTAAGCCAGACCATCAAGGCGCTGGAACGGCAGTCTGCGGTCACCCTGCTGCATCGTTCCACGCGCAAACTGACACTCACTGAAGACGGCAAACAGTGCTATTTCCATTGCCTGCAACTGATGGCGTCATGGAAGGCCGCAACCGATTCATTAACGCAGGCTCGGGATGCGCCAACCGGGGAGTTACGTATTGCCGCGCCATTGGGCCTTGGACCTCGGATCGCACCAGCGCTGGCGTCGGTCCTTTCCACCTGGCCGCAACTACGCCTGCGCCTGCTGGTGAGCGACGAGATGGTCGATCTGATCGATGCGCGAGTCGATCTCGCCATCCGGATAGGCACCATGGCCGACTCCGGGTGGACCGCCCAGAAGCTATGCGACCTCGAAACCATCATGTGTGCCTCTCCGGCCTATCTGGCGCGCAACGGCACGCCTGACAGTCCACAGGACTTAAGCGACCATCAATGGATAGCCCTTGAGCGGCAGGTCGACGCTGCCCGGTCCGTCGACTCTTCGGATGGTGCAACGCCGGTCATACCGGTGACGCTCTTTGGCGAGAGGCGGATGAAACAGACGGTGCACGTTGGCGTGCGCGTCGTCAGTACGACGCAACCTGCGATTCAACAGATGTGTGAGGAGGGGCTCGGGATAGCGCGCCTTTCGTATATCGAGGTACTCAACTCGCTCAAGCATCACAGTCTGGTGCATGTTCTGCCGAAGTGGACGTTTCCGGCACTCCCTGTGACACTCGTGACACCGCGCAAGGACGGCCAGCCCGCCAAGGTACGGGCCGCTGTAGACGCGTTACGGTCGTACTTCCGGGACCTCCCTACCGTTCACTCATCCACGTCCACGGATTGATCTCACGTCAGAAAAGGCGCGATTCGACGTGTTGGCACCCCCTCGCCTACAGCGGACCTTCAACTTCTCGCGAACGGGTGATTCGATCTGTGTGCGTGATCAGTGGTACGTCGTCGTCGAAGACTGCAGCTTCGTCAGCACTCCTTGCTTGAATCGAAACCAGCCTTGTGGGCCTTGCATCACGACTTCGTCGCCTTGCCAGAAAACGCGCTTAACCATCATGCGCATGGTCAGGCGCTCCACCAGTGGCGGATGGTGGCGAAAGTCGTACAGCACCGGCCCGGAATCGGTCTGCACAAGCATTCGCGCGACGGCGTCATTTGCGCCGCCGATGTCATCGAAATGCGTGAGCGTATTCGCGCCGAAGCGATCGAAAATGCCGTTGTCGACGGTTGCCACGAAACCGCGATCGACGCGCTCAAATTGCAGTTCGCCTGAGGGTGTAACAAGTGGGCCGGACGCGTTGCTTTGCGCATGAACACAAGTCGCGAAGGAGGCGGCTGCGAGCGCGGTGAGGAACAGTCGTTTCATGTTGCCTTTCAGATTCAGCGGCTTCTCCGACCAGGGAAAGGCGCGCGAAGAGACTCGTCGAAATCAATACACCTTGAAGCTTTCAGTGCGTGCCATCAATGCCAGTCCGATAACGGCAATGCCGGCGAAGAGCGCTGGCAGCAGGAAGACATTAGGAATACCCAGGAATGCCACTCCGAAACCGCCCGCGACGCCTCCTAACGCCGAGGCGAGAGCCGTCGAACTCATGAAGATTGCCGACGCCGTCGCTACCGCGCTGGGAAGCAGGCGTTGCGCGACGATGATGCCCAGAACCATAAATATGCCCCAGACACCGCCCATGAGGATCTGTCCGGCGAACATGCCCGCTGCAGACGGCCAGAGCGCAAAGCAAAAATTGGCAAGCACCGCCATGGCGGCCGCGATACACATCAGCCACACGTTGCCAAGCTTGCGGCCCAGGCCGATGCTGAAGGGCATGATCAGCAGTTCGATGAACGGCTGTATTCCGATGACCGCGCCCCGTACCGCCGGACTCAGCTTGAGGTGCTCTTCCATGTAAATCAGCAGGAATCCGTACTTCACTGGCTCCCCCGCGTAGACCAACACGAAGAGTCCTGTGAACGTCAGCAGTGGAAGCATGGCACGTAGGCTGGAGTGCCGCGCGGGCTCACTCGCCGGCTCCGGTTTGAGCTTGACGGGTGGATTCAGCGTTCCGAGAGGTACGATCTGTAACAGCGTACAGATGGCGGTCATCCAGAGCATGGGGCGCAGGCCGTAGGCAGCCGCCACCCACGATCCCAGGACAGGCCCGACGATCCATCCGCCGGTAAGCGCCATACGGACGACGGCAACGACACTCTCATTTTCGTCGCCGGGCTTATCAGTGAGTTCATCGTGAACGGCCGCAAAAATTTGCGAGGCGGTAGCACCGGAAACGGCCAGCAAAGCAATGGCGATGACGAAGGGCATCCAGACCGAAGTGGAGAGGGCTAACCCCGCCCAGCCCAGAAAGCCCGCCACAGCACACAGGCGAAAAAGACCGAGGCGATTCCCGGTTCGATCGGAATAACGGCCGACGAGATACCCCGTGACTGGCGCCGCAAGGCTGGTCATGTAATAAAGTCCCGCCAGCGGCAGCGAGGCGCCGAGTTCCTTCACCAGAAACAGAACGATCTGTGGTGCGGCCGCCGATGTGCCGAGCCCCGAGAGAAACATCGCAATCGTTGCGCCGAAGAGAAGCCTCGACACTGCAACTTGACGCAATGCAGATTGACTGCCGCTTTGGTCAGACATCGTGAGACGGCCGGGTTGCAGACGGTCCAAGGTGCTCCTGAATGATTTGCCACCCATCTCCGACACGTACGACGACCGTAGTGCCTCGGCCCGTTCCCGAGGCTGGCTGGCCCTCGATCAGTCCACTCCACTCGAAGCCATATGTGCAGGCAGCGCTGTCGTCGTGGACATAAGTCCAAACGAGATCCTTAATAACGTAGCGCTCGCCCTGTATGAGATCGAAGGTCGCTCTGATGGCACCTTCGATTTCCGCCTTTCCGAAGTAAGTCCCTTCACTGAAAATGAAACACGCGTCTTCGTGAATCAACGGTGCGACTGCCTCCCAGCGGTGAGTCGCTAACGCATCTTTGTATGCTGCGAGCAATGTCTTGTGGTCCATGTAATTTCTTTAGCGCCGGCACATCCATGCTCTCGACGATCCAGTTATCCGCGTGGGATCTCATCGACGACGTAGACGTTGCAATTCGGTTGGTAGAAAGCGGACCATCAAATGCAATGCCATCGGGACCAGCACACCGTCGTCCACAATCCCGACGAATGGAACAGCAAAATTGAAAGGATCGATCGCGTACAACGCCACAAGAGCGAATGCGGGCATCAGCCATACCGGACGGTCCGGGTGCCTCAGCGCATACCAGAGCACCCGAAGATCGTTCTTGACCACCTTCAACAGCAAAACGATTTTTTTCATCTCGACAGATCCTCCACCCGTTCCGTTCCTGCATCGGCTACGCCGCCTGCCGCTTCTGAATCTGCGAGCGCCGTATTTCGCAACTCGAATGCTACTCCAGGATCGGACGCGATAGCCTGCGCCTCCACTGTCTCCCAACCCCCGCACCAGGCAACACCTCAATTTTGTGCTGCGCATAACGCCTCAGCACTTCGACCGCGGCGCCCCCGCCCTCCACACACCAAACAAAAAACTGATCCATCCCCGTATTTTCTCTTTGACAGAGTATCTTTAGATATATATCTTAAGACACATCTTAAGACACACCCGGAGAACGCAGATGCGTCATTCACATCATTCCCGCCGTCATCACGACATCGACGGCATGTATTCCACCGACCGTTTCTCGCTGCATGCGCTGTGGCATGCCCTCAGCCGCGAGCAATACCGCGAGGGCGGCCGCGAACGCCACGAAGGCCGTGGCGAGCGCGAAGGCCGCGGCCACGCCCGCTCACCCCGTGGTTTCGAAGACTTCTTCGCCGCCCGCGGAGCCTTTCCCGAGCGCTTTGCGCTGCACGCCCTGTGGCACGCCATCGGCCGCCATCAGCACCATCGCGGCGAACGCGGCGGTGACCGTAGCGGCCGCTTTGGCGGTCCCGGCGGCCCTGGGGGTTTCGGCGGCGACGGAGACGGTTTCCCGCGCGGCCGCAAATTCAGCTCGGACGATCTGCAACTGTTGCTGCTGGCCCTGCTGGACGCCCAGCCGAGCCACGGCTACGAACTCATCAAGGCGCTCGAAACACGCTCGAACGGTTTCTATAGTCCGAGTCCCGGTATGGTCTACCCCGCGCTGACCTACCTCGAAGAAATCGGCTTCGTGACCGTCCAGCTCGAAGGCAACCGCAAGCGCTACGAACTGGCCGACGCCGGCCGCCAGCACCTCGCTGACAACCGCGAACGGGCAGAGATGATGCTCGCCAAGCTGAACCATATTGCCCGCAAGATGGATTCCGTGCGGCGCGCCTTCGCTGGCGAAGAGCCGCTGGATCCGAGCGAAGGCGGTTGGCTGCCCGAGCTGATCGAAGCCCGCCGTGCCCTCAAGCATGCGCTGTTCCGCCGCGACAACGTACCGGCCGACGAACAACGCCGCATCGCCGCGATCCTCGCGCGCGCCACGGCTGAAATCGAAGGCAAGCCGGACGCAGGCACGAACACCGGCACCGACGCCGGCGCGGGAGATATCTGAGCCCAGGTGGCCAGAATCCCGCGCGCTACCCGACATCACCGGAGAGAACATTTATGCTGACCAGGTCCGATCTCGCGGTTACCCGCGTACGTCATCCGCTGAAATTCCGTTTGCTGCAAGTCACGCGGGTTCATCCGCTGACGCCTCATCTGATTCGCGTCACCCTCGCCGGTGACGATCTGCACGACTTCGAATCGGCTTCGTTCGACGATCACATCAAGGTCTTCTTCCCGGCGCCGGGCGCCGACAAACCGGTGCTGCCAGAGGCAGGCCCGAACGGCCCGGTGTTCCCGGAAGATCAGCCGCGACCCGTGGCGCGCGATTTCACGCCACGCCGCTATGACCGCGCCGCGCGCGAGCTGGATATTGAATTCGCGATGCACGAAGCCGGGCCGGCCGCGAGCTGGGCAGCGCAGGCAAAGGTCGGGCAATATCTGGGCATCGGTGGTCCGCGCGGCTCACTGGTCATTCCCACCGCTTTCGACTGGCATCTGCTGATCGGCGACGAGACCGCCCTGCCGGCCATCGCCCGACGTCTGCAGGAGCTGCCTGCCGGCACCCGCGTGGCGGCGGTCCTCGAAGTCGCCGATCCGTCGGCGCGCATCGAATTCGATACGCAGGCCGAACTGCATGCGGTGTGGCGCTACCGCAGCGACTCACCGTATCGCGGCGACGCATTGCTGCAAGCGGTCCGTGAAACGTATCTGCCGGATGGCGAAGGCTATGTCTGGGCTGCCGGCGAATCCGCCACGATGCGCGCGGTGCGGTATCACCTGTGCACTGAGCGCGGCGTCGACAAATCGCGCATCCGTGCGGCGAGCTACTGGAAACAGGGCGCCGTAGCGGTGCACGAAAACCTCGACGACTGAGCCCGCGCAAACTCGCCAACATCATCGCCAGCCCCACGGCTGGCTTTACCCTTTTCAAGGATCTTGCCGATGTATTCCATCAGCACAAAGCACGAACGGCGTCTACTCTGGCTGCTCGCGCTGACGCAGTTCACTGTCATCATGGACTTCATGGTCATGATGCCGCTGGGTCCGCAGATCATGCATACCTTCGGCATTACACCAGCGGCCTTCGCGACGGCAGTGTCGGCTTACTCGTGGTGTTCGGGACTGTCGGGGCTGTTCGCCGCCACCTATATCGACCGCTTCGACCGGCGCAAGCTGCTGTTGACGGTGTACGCACTGTTCGCGGTGTCCAACCTGGGCTGTGCGCTCGCCAGCAGCTTTCCGTTGCTGCTCGCGGCGCGCGCATTTGCCGGTATTACGGGCGGTGTGCTGGGCTCGGTGGTCATGGCGATCGTCGGCGACGTGGTTCCGGTGCAGCGCCGTGGTGCGGCCACCGGCATCATCATGACCTCGCTCTCGCTGGCCGCGATTGCCGGCGTGCCGGCCGGCGTCATGCTCGGGGCGCACTTCAACTGGGCGGCACCGTTCCTGCTGCTGGTGGTGCTCTCCGTGGTGATCTGGTTTGTCGGCATGCAGATCGTGCCTTCGCTCGCCCAGCATCTGAGCCGCCGGCCACCGCCGTTGAACCAGGTCTTGCCCGACCTCGGACGCCTGCTCACCAATCCGCGGCATCTGAATGCGTTTGCGCTCACCTTCATGATCATGGTGTCGCATATGCTGGTGATTCCGTTTATCTCGCCGATGCTGGTGCTCAATCACGCCGTGGCGCCCGCAAATCTGTCGTGGATGTATATGGGCGGAGGTTTCGCGACGTTCTTTACGTCGCGTGCGATTGGGCGCCTTGCTGACCGCTACGGCAAGCATCGGGTGTTCCGCATTGCCGCTCTGGTGTCGTTGCTGCCGGTGCTGTTCGTGACCCACCTGCCCAATCTTCCGTTCGTGGCGATGGTGCTGTTTTTCCCGTTCTTTATGGTGTCGATGTCAGGACGGATGATCCCCATGCAGGCCCTGCTCACGACGGTTCCCGAGCCTACCCGCCGGGGTGCATTTCTCAGTGCGAACAGCGCTTTGCAGGCGCTGGGGATGGGCTGCGGTGCATGGCTCGGCGGCTTGATGCTGACCAATACCGCGAGCGGACAGATTGCCGGTTATGGCACGGTGGGCTGGGTGGCGGCGGGCATCACGATCGCGGCTGTGTTGTGGGTCAACCGGGTCAAGGCAGCGGCCGATAACGCACCGCCTGCCGCCGCTGAGTTCGTTGCGGAACCGTTGAGCGAGGTTTGACCCAACCTATGCTACATGCCATTGCGGCGGCCGCTTCTCGAGAAACGCGTTGACGCCTTCGCGTTGATCCGGCCCATCGAAGAGATCGACGAAGCGCTCGCGTTCAACCGCGAGCGCCGCCGAACGCGGCACACCTTGACGGCCCTGATGGATCAGGGTCTTGCTGAAAGAGACCGCCTGCGGACTGAGCGCCGTCACACGTGCCGCCATTGCTAAAGCGGCCTCGCGTGCGGCGCCCTTCTCCACCACTTCTTCGACGAGGCCGATCCGCAATGCCGTCGCGGCATCGATGCGCTCGCCCGTCAAAATCATCCGCTTCGCCCAGCCTTCGCCGACCAGCCACGGCAGCGTCTGCGTGCCGCATCCGCAAGGCAGCAAGCCCACTGCCGTTTCCGGCAACGCGAGCTGCGCGTGCTGCTCGGCAATCCGGATATCGCAGGACAGCGCGCATTCGAGGCCGCCGCCCATCGCGTAGCCGTTGATCGCGGCAATCACCACGGCGCGTGCGTTTTGCAGCGTCTCGAAGGCGGCGCCGAAGCGCGCAGCGGCGGTACGTGCGACATCGCGATTGCCATCCGCGAAGGTGTTCAGATCTGCGCCCGCGCTGAAGAATTTCGGGCCGTCACCGGTGATGACAATCGCGCGCACACGAGCCTCGCCGTTCAGGCGTTCGACCGTGTGTTGCAGTTGCAGGAGTCCGTCCGGGGTGAAAGCGTTCGCGGGCGGGCGTTTGAGCGTGAGCAGGGCGACGGCGCCGTCGTTTGCGTAGTCGAGTTCGATCATCATGCGTCTCCGGCTGGAAATGCTGTGCTATCGCCGCTGCGCGTAACCGGGCGGACGGCTCATAGCGTTTGAAAAAGAGGTAGACAGTGCAGCATTGCGCTGCAACGGCTTCGATCTATTTACTATTCCCGCCCGACAGATCCGCGAAGTCCTCTTCCCAGTACTCCCCAGGCAGACGCGCGGGTTCGGCGGTCCGTTCCAGTTCGCGGCGCCGCAGTTCAACGCGGCGGATCTTGCCGGAGATGGTCTTGGGTAGCTCGCTGAACTGCAGACGGCGAATCCGTTTGTACGGGGACAGTTTTTCGCGCGAAAACTGGAACACGCTGCGCGCGAGTTCGGGGCCGGCTTCATAGCCATGACGAACCGTGACAAACGCTTTCGGCACGGACAGGCGCACGGGGTCGGCACTCGGCACCACGGCCGCTTCGGCAATCGCCTCGTGCTCGATCAGCACGCTCTCCAGTTCGAACGGACTGAGCCGATAGTCGGACGACTTGAACACGTCATCGGCGCGGCCCACGTACACGTAATAGCCATCGTCGCGCCGCAGCGCCACGTCGGAGGTGTGGTAATAGCCGTTGCGCATCGCCTGCACGGTTGCATTCGCGCTGTTCGCGTAGCCCGTCATCAGGCCAAGCGGGCGCTGCGCGAGCGGCAAGGCAATTTCGCCTTCGCTGACGGGATGATCGTCGGCATCGACGAGTTCGATGCGGTAGCCCGGCAGCGGCCGGCCCATCGAGCCCGGCACCACTGGCTGGCCGGGTGAATTGCCGATCTGGCAGGTCGTCTCGGTCTGGCCAAAGCCATCGCGGATCGTCACGTTCCATGCATGCCGCACACGCTCGATCACCTCCGGATTCAACGGCTCGCCCGCGCCGACGATCTCGCGCAGCCTGACCGGATAGTCGGCCAGCGGCTCCTGCACGAGCATGCGCCAGACGGTCGGCGGCGCGCACAGCGTCGTGACGTTGCAGCGCACCAGCACATCGAGCGTTTCCTTCGGCACGAAGCGCGCGTAGTTGAAGACAAACACGCAGGCCTGCGCATTCCACGGTGCGTAGAAGCAGCTCCACGCGTGCTTGGCCCAGCCGGGCGAACTGATGTTCCAGTGGATATCGCCCGGTTGCAGGCCGATCCAGTACATCGTCGACAGGTGTCCGACCGGGTAGCTTTGATGCGTATGCTCCACGAGTTTGGGCTTCGACGTGGTGCCTGACGTGAAGTACAGCAGCAGCGGATCGGTGGCGCGCGTCGGACCACCGGGCGTGAACTGCGCGGCGGAATCGTAAGCGGCGGAAAGATCGATCCAGCCGTCACGCGGCGCGCCGACCGACAGACGCGTCAGCGGGATATCGAGGCCATCGAATTTCGCCAGTTCCGCGCTGTCCACCACGACGAATTTCGCCTCGCCGATCTGGATGCGGTCGCGCACGTCGTCGGCGGAAAGCTGGGTGGTTGCGGGCAACACGATCGCGCCGAGCTTCATCGCCGCCAGCATCACGTCCCAGAGTTCAACGCGATTCGGCAGCATCAGCAGCAGGCGGTCGCCACGTCCTACGCCGATACCGCGCAGAAAATTCGCCATCCGCGCCGAGCGTTCGGACATCTGCGCATACGAGAACTTCGTACCCGGGCCACTGGGATCGTCGACGATCCACAAGGCCGGGTTGTCGTTGCCTTGCGAAATCACATCGAAATAGTCGAGCGCCCAGTTGAACTGATCGAGCACCGGCCAGGCAAACTCGCTATACGCGCGCTCGTAGTCCGTGCGATGGCGCAACAGGAGATCGCGCGCATCGAGGAAGGCCTTCGTCGAAATCGGAATGGTTCGCTCGGTCATCGTCGTCTCCTTTGTCGAAGGGGGTCAGCGCTTCAGGGCTAGCTCCCGTCTCGTGCAGATGCTGCCGTAGCGTCCGGCGCATGTGCGTTCTATTGGCGTTTCATTCTGCACTCAAACGTGTCGCGCGATCACCATTCTTTGTACTTCGCTCGTCCCTTCGTAGATCTGCGTGATGCGGGCATCGCGATAGTGACGCTCCACCGCGTAGTCCTCCAGGTAGCCATAGCCGCCATGAATCTGGATCGCGTGCGAACAGACCTCCTCGGCCATCTCGGACGCATACAGCTTCGCCTGCGATGCCTCGGACAGGCACGGCTTGCCCGCGCTGCGCAGCCGCGCCGCGTGATGCACCAGCAGCCGGGCCGCGTTCAGGCGCGTGAGCATATCGGCCAGCATATTGGCAACGGACTGGTGTTCCGTCAGCGGCTTGCCGAACTGGATCCGCTCGCGAGCATAGAGACGCGCCGCATCGAAGGCTGCGCGGGCGATGCCCAGTGCCTGCGCCGCGATGCCGATGCGTCCGCCTTCGAGATTCGACAAGGCGATGCGCAGCCCTTCGCCGCGCTGGCCGAGCAGATTCGCCTCGGGGATGGCACAGTCCTCGAACGAGATCGGGCAGGTATCCGAGGCGCGGATGCCGAGCTTGTGCTCGGGGCGGCCCACGTTGAAACCGGGGGTATCGGTGGGCACGATAAAAGCCGAGATGCCTCGCTTGCCCAGTTCGGGATCGGTCACGGCAAACACGATGGCGATGTTCGCCCGCGCGCCGTTGGTCACAAACTGCTTGCTGCCGTTGATTATCCATTTACCGTCGCGCAACTCGGCACGCGTGCGCAGGTTATGGGCTTCCGAGCCGGCCTGCGGCTCGGTCAGGCAGAACGCGCCGATCCGGCGTCCGGTAGCGAGATCCTGGAGGTACTCATTTTTCTGCGCCTCGGTGCCGAAGTTGAGAATCGGGCCGCAGCCGACCGAGTTGTGCACGCTCATCAGCGTCGCGCACGAGGCGCAACCGGCGGCGATTTCTTCGAGCGCTAGTGCATAGGCGATGTAGTCGGTGTATGAGCCGCCCCATTCGGACGGCACGATCATGCCGAGAAAACCCAGCTCGCCCATCTGCGTGACGACCTGATCGGGCAGTTTTGCCTCGCGGTCCCATTGCGCCGCATGCGGCACGAGGCAATCGACCGCGAAGTCGCGAGCCGCGTCGCGGATCATCCGCTGTTCATCGGTGTAGAAATGGTCCATGGCTTACGCCTGTGTCTCCGTCCAGATTGAACAAGTGTAGCAAGCCGCTGGACAGCTTCGATGCTCTGCCCGATCATTCTGCGTGAGCGCATTTGCCATGCCCGCGTGATCCGGCAACGTTTCTGCACGTAAATTGACGGGGTCGCTGTTCTCCGGCACGCGCAATCTTGAGCGCGTTTGCCAGCCTGGGCCGGTTGTGCCCCACCCTTGGCCGCCCACCGAGCTTGAGGCCCATGCCATGCAACCCATTCCGATTCAATGACGCCGAAAAACGATAAAGGGACGATCTCGCTGAGCCTCGTCGAAGAAACGCTGGCGCTCGCGCGGGCGCGCGGTCTCGATGTGAAGCCGCTCGTCGAAGCCGCCGGCATTGCGCCGCAGATGCTGGCCGCGCCGAAAAGCCGGGTTTCTTCAGCGCAATACGGCGCGCTGTGGGTCGCCATTGCAAACGCGCTCGACGACGAGTTTTTCGGCCAAGACCCGCATCCCATGCGTCGCGGCAGCTTTATCGCCATGACGCAGGCAACCTTGACGGCACGCACCGGCGGCCAGGCCCTGGCAAGGGCGCTCAGTTTCATGCGCCTGGTGCTCGACGATCTGAGCGCACAACTCAGCACAGACCCCGGCCGCGTGCGGATTACGTTCAACCATCGGGACGGCACTCCGCAGCCGACCATGTTCGCCTACGCAACGTATTTCATCCTGGTCTACGGACTGGTGTGCTGGCTGGTCGGACGGCGCATTCCGCTGCTGGCGGCGCGCTTTCGCTGCGCCGAGCCGCCTGCCGCGCAGGAATACCGGCTGATGTTCTGCGAAGACATGCAGTTCGGCGAGGACGCGTCGTACGTCGACCTGGCGCCGGCGTTTCTCGAACTGCCCGTGGTTCAGACCGCGCAGTCGCTCAAGCCGTTTCTGCGCGATGCGCCGGGCAACTTTGTCGTCAAGTATCGCAATCCAGGCTCGCTGGCCGCGCGGGTCCGCAAGGTGCTGCGTGCGCTGCCGGCGGCCGGCTGGCCCGCCGCCGATCAGATGGCACTCCGTCTGCATGTTGCGGAAGCAACCATGCGGCGGCATCTGAAGCAGGAGGGCTATACCTACCAATCCATCAAGGACGACCTGCGGCGCGATATTGCCATCGCCGAACTGCAGGACACTCGGCGTAGCATCGCGCAAATCGCTACACGCGTGGGTTTCGCCGAGCCAAGCGCATTCCATCGCGCGTTTCGCAAATGGACCGGCATGCGGCCGACCGATTACCGGCTCGAGCGGGCCGATCTCACGCATCCCGCGGAATCGGACTAAGCTGTAAGCAGCAGGCCCTTTTTTCGGCCGGCGCCGCTCGATCACACTCGCCACGTCTCATCTGGGACGGTCGGGTCCGATACGGCGCTCTGGCCGTCCGCGATGAGAACGTACCCGTTTCTCCCGTTCCGGCAATCCGGCCCGCACCCCCGGCGTATCCCCGGTGGTCTAGCGGTCCGGTTTCTACGCGGCGTCGCCGCGCTAGGCCTCCTGCTGGCGTTCGCCAGCACCCTTCCCCTTGGCATAGAGGCTGCGCCGGCGCCCGGCGGCGTCATCGTGATCCCCGTCAGCGGCGCTATCGGACCCGCGAGCGCCGACTTTATCGTGCGCAGTCTGCAACGCGCGGCGCAGCAACAGACGTCGCTCGCGGTGCTGCAGCTCGATACGCCCGGCGGTCTCGATACCTCGATGCGGCAGATCATCAAGGCCATTCTGGCTTCGCCTGTGCCCGTCGCCGCATTCGTGGCGCCGAGCGGTGCGAGGGCCGCGAGCGCGGGCACGTATATCGTCTACGCAAGCCACGTCGCGGCAATGGCGCCCGGCACCAATCTCGGCGCGGCGACGCCGGTGCAGGTCGGTCTGGGCGGCGCGGAGCCAGCGGGACAAAGCGCACCCGGCTTGCCGGCGATGAACCCAGGCGGCCAGGGAAGCGCTGGTGCACCAACGTCCGTATCAGGAACATCCGGGTCATCAGGCGCCGCGGCAGCCTCAAGCGCTCCTGCCGCGCTGCCACTCGACTCGCAATCGACCGAAATGCGCAAGCAGGTCCACGATGCCGCCGCCTATATTCGCGGCCTCGCGCAACTGCGTGGCCGCAATGCCGATTGGGCCGAGCATGCCGTGCGCGAAGCCGTGAGCCTGTCGGCTAACGAAGCGCAGGCCCAGCACGTGATCGACCTCACCGCGCGCGACGTCCCCGATCTGCTGCGCAAACTCGACGGCCGCATGGTCAACACCGTTTCAGGCAACCAGCCGCTGCATACGGCCAACGCTCCAATCATCACGCTGGAACCCGACTGGCGCAGCCATTTCCTCGCGGTTATCACAGACCCGAACGTGGCATTGATTCTGCTGATGATCGGCATGTACGGCCTCTTTTTCGAATTCGCCAATCCGGGCTTCGTGCTGCCCGGCGTGGTAGGCGCGATCAGCCTCTTACTCGGCCTGTTCGCCATGCAGATGATGCCCATCAATTACGTGGGACTGTGCCTGATCTTGCTGGGCCTCGCCTTCCTGGTCGCGGAAGCGTTTCTGCCGACCTTCGGCGCGCTGGGCTTTGGCGGCATTGTCGCGTTCGTGGTCGGCGCGCTGATGCTGATCGATACCGATGTGCCGGGCTACGGCATTCCCTTGCCGGTGATCGCGGCCGTCACCGCATTCAGTGCGCTGTTTGTATTCACGGTATCGAGCGTGGCGCTGCGCGCGCGCCGACGGCCGGTCGTGACCGGTTCGGAAGCGCTGATTGGCAGCCTCGGCGTGGTGCTCGAGGAAGGGCTTGTGCCGCACGGAGGCGGGGATGCAGGCGTGGGTTGGGCGCGCGTGCATGGCGAGCGCTGGCAGGTGTGTAGCGCGGCGCCGCTTGCGGCCGGCCATGCGGTGCGTGTAACGGCGCGGCGCGGCCTCACGCTGACCGTGGTGCCGGAAGGATCACAACATGGAGAAGGGGACCCCTCATGATTGGTTTCACATTCGGCTTCAGCAGCATTCTGATCGTGCTGGTGGCCGTGCTGATTGCCTCGTCGATACGTATTTTTCGCGAGTACGAACGCGGTGTGGTCTTCATGCTCGGCCGCTTCTGGAAAGTCAAGGGACCGGGGCTCGTGCTGATCATCCCGATCGTCCAGCAGGTGGTGCGCATGGATCTGCGCACCGTCGTGTTCGACGTGCCGCCACAGGACGTGATTACGCGCGACAACGTCTCGGTGAAGGTCAACGCGGTGGTGTATTTCCGCGTCGTCGATCCGGAACGCGCTGTGATTCAGGTGGCGAAATACTTCGAGGCGACCAGCCAGTTGTCGCAGACCACGTTGCGCGCAGTGCTCGGCAAGCACGAACTTGACGACCTGCTTGCCGATCGCGAGCAACTCAACGCGGATATCCAGAAGGTGCTCGACGCACAGACCGATGCCTGGGGCATCAAGGTGGCGATCGTCGAAATCAAGCATGTGGATATTAACGAAACGATGATCCGCGCGATCGCCCGCCAGGCCGAAGCCGAACGCGAGCGGCGCGCGAAGGTGATTCATGCTGAAGGCGAGTTGCAGGCCTCGCAGCATCTGCTGGAGGCGGCCCAGACGCTGGCGCAGCAGCCGCAGGCGATGCAACTGCGCTATCTGCAGACGCTCACGACGATCGCTGCGGACAAGAACTCGACCATCGTGTTTCCGCTGCCGATCGATTTGCTGAGTGCCGTGCTGGACAGGATGGGCAAGCCGTCGTCGGCAGCTTAAGTGTCGAATCAGGCAAACCGCACCCTGAGTCCAGGGTTTGTACTGATCGCTCCAAAGGAGCTTGTGATGAAAACCCTCTCTCGCATCACCCTCGGCGCACTGCTGGCGGCATGCTGCGCAAGCACCGCATTTGCGCAGACATCGCAGGGTTCATGCAACCCGTATGCGCCCAAAACCCGCGCCGAAGTGAAAGCGGATTACATCCAGTGGCGTGCGGCGGGCTACGATCCGCAGGATTGGATCAACTATCCCTACAACGCGCAGCAGGCCGGACGGATCGTCGCACAGCGGCATGCAATGGCGGGTATTCCGGCTGGCTGCGTGCAGTAAACGTGTCTGCTGCGGCAAGCGCACTTGCCGCGCCTTGCCTGGTGTCGCGCCGCACCGTCCGGGCGCCGGCACGGTATCATCTCGCCCCTTCGATAACACACAAGCGGCCCGGCATCCGGGACTGTTGCATCGGCTCCACGCCAGCCATGCCGATCCGGTACATCAGCGTCAATCGTGACTACAATCCGCCCGTAGCGCTTTGCGAGCGTCCGCCGCCGTGTGAAGCGGCGGCGCCTGCCGATCACCACAACAAGTAACTTCATCACGATCCGAGACCCGCCTAATGGACTCCGTAAAACGATACTTCGGCTTCGACGAAGCTGGCACCAATCTGCGTACCGAACTGCTCGCAGGCCTGACCACCTTCCTGACGATGGCGTACATCATCTTCGTCAACCCGGCGATTCTCGGCGACGCAGGCATTCCCAAAGATGCCGTGTTCGTCGCGACCTGCCTGGTTGCGGCGCTCGGCTCGCTGATCATGGGTCTGTACGCGAACTATCCGATTGCGTGTGCCCCAGGCATGGGCCTGAACGCGTATTTCGCCTATACGGTCGTCAAAGGCATGGGCTTCACATGGCAGGCTGCGCTCGGCGCGGTGTTTATCTCCGGGTGCCTGTTTATGATCGTCACGCTGTTCCGCGTGCGCGAGGTGATCGTCAATGGGATTCCCCATTCGATCCGCATCGCCATCACTGCGGGTATCGGTCTCTTTCTCGCGATTATTTCGCTGAAGTCAGCCGGTGTGGTGGTCGGCAATCCGGCTACGCTGGTCACGCTCGGCAATCTGCATGACCCGCATGTGATTCTCGCGGTGATCGGCTTTTTTGCCATCGTCACGCTCGATTATCTGCGGGTACGCGGCGCGATTCTGATTGGTATCGTCGGCGTGACCGTGCTGAGCTTTTTCTTTGGCGGTAACCAGTTTCACGGCATCCTTTCAGCACCGCCGTCGATCGATGCGACGCTGTTTCACCTCGACATTCGCGCGGCCCTCTCAGGTGGTGTGCTCAACGTCATCATGGTGTTCTTTCTCGTCGAACTGTTCGATGCAACCGGCACGCTGATGGGCGTCGCCAACCGCGCGGGCCTGCTGGTCGAAGGCAAGATGCATCGTCTGAACAAGGCGCTACTCGCCGATAGCACCGCCATTCTCGCGGGCTCCTTGCTGGGCACTTCGTCGACCACGGCTTACATCGAAAGCGCATCGGGCGTGCAGGCGGGCGGGCGCACCGGCGTCACGGCGATCACCGTCGCGGTGCTGTTTCTGCTTGCACTGTTCTTTGCGCCGCTCGCGGGCGTGGTGCCCGGCTATGCGACCGCACCGGCCCTGCTGTATGTGTCGTGCCTGATGCTGCGTGAAATGGTCGACCTGCCATGGGACGACGCCACCGAAGTGGTGCCCGCCGCGCTCACGGCGCTGCTTATGCCGTTCACTTATTCGATTGCCAACGGTGTGGCGTTCGGCTTTATCTCGTACGCGGGACTGAAGCTGCTGACGGGCAAGGCGCGCCAGGTCAAGCTGGTGGTGTGGATCATCGCGGCGATCTTTCTGTTCCGCTATTTCTATCTGGGCGCCGACTGAGCATCGGTTGGGCGGCGGGCGAGCAGGCAGGCGCTGCCGCTCAAGCCTGGCAGCGCCAGGCTTTGCTTGATTAGCCTTACTGAGTAGTGCCCAGAGGTAGCGTCAGTTGCGCCAGTTCGCTTCGTAGAAGCGCACATAGCCGCTGCGCAAAACCAGGCATTGCGCACGCGTTTCCGACAGCAGACGGCGCGTTGCAGCTTCAATACGCGCCCGATGCTCGGCGAAAGCGCCGACCATATCTTCCAGACGCGGCGATGCTGCGCCGTAGTGGTCCTCAAGTGCCTCGGCGGTGATCATGCACTCCACCCTTTCCCCATCAATCATTGCCGGGAACGCCAGGGTAAGTTCGCGCCCCGAATACTCAGGGGTTTCGTTCGGGAAAATGATCTGCATGGGATTCGCCTTGGTTTGACAGGGTGGATCACTCGAGGCCGCGCACGCCTGTTTTTAAGTGCCTCCCTCAGTGCTCGAGGCGCGGGCTACACCAACCGCAGAAACGCGCGCAAGCACGCTCGCTGCGGGTGATTTCATTACTGTAGACGAGTTCCGGCGCGCCGCAAGTTTTCCTTCGAGGTGGCCCAATTCTGGTGCAGGTCAAACGCTGCCCGGGGCCACACTACTCACACTGCGCGCGCTGCGGACACAGCCGCGCCCGCCAGCGGGTGTACTTACGCATCCGTCGTCGACCTGCTTGCGTCGGACAGCCTCGCAGGCTGTCACCGAGCTGTCTACGAGTGATCTCGCGGCCAGAGATTCAGGAAAGCGGCAGAGGCGATAACGCCCAGTGCCACCGTTGCGGCCCCCGAGAGGGTCACCCCGTTCTCGTCGAACAACATTCCGTGGATCACGACCGCTATGCCTATGACTGCGATAAACGTCGCAAGCAGTGCAAGGACAACCCCTACTTCCGTGTGTTCCGTGTGCACCATGGCGTACTCCCAAACTGGCGCTAGCGAGGCGGGCAAGGCCTCAATGGGGCACGGCGCGAACGCGTCCCATAGTTCAAATCATTGCACCTCTGCGGGCGAAATCAAGTACGGAATAGCCCGCAGCGTGTGGCGTGCGGGGTATACGCCCGATCCTGTAAGATGAAACTTCGACGGCGCGGCATGCTGCGCTGCGGGATGGCAACGGACGGGCAATGTACCCGCTGTGTCGAATTCCAACCGGAGACGAGCAGTGACCCATCGCCCTTGCGCGCCCCCTATGGCGCCTGCCCCTGGCCACGCCCTGGCTGGCCATCTGGATCTGATTGCGCAGTCCCATGCACGTTCGCTCGAGGTGGGACTGCGCGCTTCGGAAACGCCTGATTTCCATCCATTGCGCCAAACGGCCCTGCGCCAGCTCGTCGAGCGCAATCACTCGCTGTATGCGCACGCGCTGCCGGTGATGGAGACGCTGCACGCACAGATCGTCGACACCCAGAGCATGGTGCTGCTCACCGACGATCACGGCGTGATCTTGCATAGTCTCGGCGACAGCGACTTTATCGAAAAGGCCAACCGGGTCGCGCTATGTCCAGGCGTGTCGTGGGCCGAAGCGGACCGCGGCACCAACGCGATCGGCACTGCGCTGGTCGAGCGTCAACCGGCGGTCGTTCATGCCGACGAACACTTTCTTCACGCGAACCGCATCCTGACCTGCTCGTGTGCGCCGATTGCCGATCCGTATGGCCGCATCATCGGCGCGCTGGATGTGAGCGGCGACACGCGCGGTTTTCATAAGCACACCTTGGCGCTCGTGCGGATGTCCGCGCAGATGATCGAAAACCATCTGTTTGCTAATCAGTTTGCCGATGCCGTGCGGATCCATTTTCATGCGCGCGCCGAATTTATCGGCACACTGTACGAAGGGCTCGCGGCATTTGCGCCTGACGGCACGTTTCTGTCGGCCAATCGCAGCGCCCTGTTTCAATTAGGCGAGCCGCTTGCGGCGCTGCAACGGCAATCGTTCGAAACGCTGTTCGGCAGCGCATTTGCGGCCCTGCTGCAACAGACGCTCTGCGCGCCTGGCGAATGCACGACGCTGATGCTGCCGAGCGGTGTGCGCGTAATCGCGCGCGGTGAATTTGCTGCGCCGCGTCAGTTCGTGCAGGCCGGCGGCGTTGGCGGGCAATCGGGCGTGGCCACGGTGATTCGTCCGACAGCCCGTGCGGTAACGCCGGCGACGCTCGCCACGCTCGATACCGGCGACACGCGGATGGCGGCGATCCTGCGCCGTGTCGAGAAAGTCCGCGGCCGCGATATTCCGATCCTCGTGCTCGGCAAAACGGGCACCGGCAAGGAATGGCTGGCCCGCGCGATCCATCACGATTCGCCGCGCAGCACGGCGCCGTTTATCGCCGTCAATTGCGCGTCCCTGCCCGACACGCTGATCGAGGCCGAGCTGTTCGGCTACGAAGACGGCGCATTTACTGGCGCAAAAAAACGCGGCCGCGTCGGCAAGATCGTGCAGGCCGATGGCGGCACGCTGTTTCTCGACGAGATCGGCGATATGCCGCTCGCGCAACAGGTGCGGCTGATGCGTGTGCTGCAGGAGCGCACGGTGACGCCGCTCGGCAGCACGCGGGCGATTCCGGTCGACTTGCGGATCGTCTGCGCAACCCACCGCAATGTGCGCTCGATGATCGAAGACGGCACCTTCCGTGAAGACCTTTACTACCGGATCAACGGGCTGGTCGTGAGCTTGCCTGAACTCAGCGAACGCACGGATATGCCGGCGCTCGTGTCGCACATCCTCGCCGCGCAGTGCGAGGGCGAACGGATGCCGGTGCGCGTCTCGGATGACGTGCTCGCGTGTTTCAGACGGTGCCGTTGGCCTGGCAATCTGCGGCAACTGGCGAACGTCCTGCGTACGGCCGCGATCATGGCTGAAGGTGCAGCGCAGATCGAGATCGAACATCTGCCGGAAGATTTCCTGCAGGACTGCGACGATGCGTCGGACGTCGCAAGGGCGCGGGAGATTGCGACAGAAGCAGTGTCCGCAACGACGACGACGCACAACGCAAACGTAGCCGCCGCGCCCCAGCGCACGTCCGCTTCGCCAGCCTCGCCGGCGCGGATGGAAGAGTGGCAGGCTACCCTGATCGCGCAAACCCTCTCGCGCCACGGCGGCAACGTCTCCGCTGCGGCACGCGAACTCGGCCTCGCGCGCAATACGGTCTACCGGTATCTGCGCCGCGCGCCGAACCCATCAATGGGGACACCGGGGCAGCGCAAGTAGAGACGCAACTTCACCGGTATTCGCAGTCGGACAGGCGAGTCTGAGGTATCGTGACGGGCTGACTCCAATTCCACGCACGATGGTTGCTGTCTGAAGCAATGTCCGAAACCAAGCCCCCGTTCTCGGTGCGGGTCGAGCCACTCGGCCGCACGTTCGAAGCGCCAGACTCGCTGACCGTGCTCGAAGCCGCCGGCTTCGCCAATCTGCGTTTGCCGCGCTCGTGCCGCAATGGCACATGCAGGACGTGTATGTGCCGGCTGGTCAGCGGCGCGGTCTCGTACATCGTCGAATGGCCGGGATTGAGCCGCGAAGAGAAGGCCGACGGGTTTATCCTGCCCTGCGTAGCGGTGGCACAATCGGATGTGGTGATCGAGGTACCGGACGCCGTGGAGATAATCTAGCGGCTTTGATGTCCCGCGCCCTTCACGCTCTCCGTTCGCACACGCTTGCCCAGACGCAAAATAATGGTGGCCACCGCGCTCTCGACCCGGCAACGCGACGTCTCGATCACGAGATCCGGGTTGGCCGGGACCTCATAAGCGGACGAGACGCCGGTGAATTGTGCAATCTTGCCGAGTCGCGCCTGCGCGTACATGCCCTTCGGATCGCGCTGCGAGCAAAGCTCGGCGGACGCCGAAATGAAAGTTTCCAGAAAGCCAGCGCCGATAATCCCCCGGGCCAACTCACGCTGAGCGGCGAGCGGCGAAATGGTGGCGACCAGCACCACGTGACCCATCTGCTGAAACAGTCTGGCGACATGAGCAATGCGGCGAACATTCTCGAGGCGGTCAAGATCTGAAAATCCCAGATCCGAACACAGGCCCTCTCTAAGCGTATCGCCGTCGAGCACCACGACTTTTGTGCCCTGCTCCAGCAATGCTGTGTTCAGTGCCTGCGCTATCGTGGTCTTACCCGCACCTGGCAGTCCCGTCATCCAGATAACCGGCGGTAATTTGGCGCTCGTCAATCCAACATTGGCGTTCATGAAATCGCATCCAGATTATTTTCGACCTCACTTTAACGTTTGCGCGCCGATATTCCGTCGCAGAAAAAAATAGTCTCTTTACCGAAAATTTCGCCGCCGCATTGGGGAATGGATGCGCTGTCCGGCGACGGCGTTCCAGGTGGAAACCGGCCGCGCCCGTTCATTCGCGTTGAATGAACAGTGTGTTGTCATTTCAGCTGATTTTCTCAAGCAGGCAACGGACTACACTCACGGCACTCCATCACCGTGAACGCATCATGCTGCTCGCATTTTTTATCTTGTCGCCGCTAGCCATATGGGCGCTGATCGGGTTCGCGCGTCGTATCAATCCGCTCACTGGCCATTTCACCCCCGGCGAATGGCGCCGCCGCTCGCTTGAAACCCTCAAGGTAAGCCGGCCAATGTAAAAGCTGCGCGCGTGGCTGGCGATTTTTTCAAGCGCTGGGCTTAACGATGGCCGTCGATGTCGAGGCCAGTTGACTCGGGCACGCCGCCCGCCAGAAATGCTTCAAGTCCGAACAGCCACGCGAAGCAGAACGTGACGCGAGCCAGCGAGCCGCCATGCCGTTGTGAACGGGAAGCCTCAGGGTTTGCCTCGGGCGGTGCGAGCGGTAGTACCGGGCGGGGCGAGGCGTAGTCGGCAGCGGTGTGGTCAGGGCGCATGGTGATTCTCGTTATGTGCTTCGGGTAGCCTCACCAAGCAAACGGCGTGCCTTCCCGCCCGAGCCCCCGCCCAGCCGACGAAACCCGTGTTCCATGCATTAAAGGACACCCGGGTTCCGTCGCAACTGTCTCACCTGCGCGAACCTAGCGCGCGTTCGATTTTCTGGTCGGCCTTGTACTGGCTCAGCGCATACACCGACCAGATCGCCGCTGGAATCCAGCCAATCAATGTGATCTGCAAAATCAGGCAGATGATCCCGGCGAACGGCCGGCCAATCGTAAAGAACTGAAACCACGGCAGGATGATGGCAAGCAGCAGGCGCATGCAGATTTCCTTATGACATCCGGCTTGCCTGACTCGAAGCGGCGTACCGGATCAATTGACTGGAGCGAAGCGCGGCGCACTGCCGGCTTCGTATTCGACCCGCTCGAAAATGACGGGAGCTGGACGCGCCAAGATCGTACCATTGGCGGTTTGCCGACCTGGGGCTGTGGGGTCCGCAGACACAGATGCATTTTTGTTCGCGTGGCGGGCAGAATTTTTTCGTGCGATAAGGGAAACACCTATGGGTAATCCCTATTCCACGGAGCAACAGATGGCCACGCTAGAAGCGTTTCGCGCCGTGCTTGACGATGAAGGCACGCCGGAAATCATCCGCAATCACATCATTGATTCGCTGCAATACACGCTGCGCAATTACGGGCAGGTATTCACGTCGAAGGAAGTCGAGTGGCTAGCCGTTTGGGATGACGCCCGCATTCCGCTCGCCGCCTCACGTGAACTGAAGAAACGCGTCGCGGAAACCACCCGCTGACACGATCATCATAAAGAGTCGCCGGCCGGAAGCGCTGGCGCCCTCCCTTGCCGTCCGTCCAGGCATCCTCTCGCCGCTCGCAACGGGGTCCGCGAGAGCGTCTGCCGTGCCGTTTTCAGGCCCGCCGTTGCTCGCGCGGCAGGTTTTGCTATCCAAGCTGGCCCATTTAGTGCATCATATTGGAATAGCTGTATTCGGCACCTGCAGCATCGGCAGCACCAATCGGCATCTCCGCAGTACCCCCGACTGTTCGACCGCCGCCTGTCGGCGATCCCGTCACTCCGGCAATGCGTAACATGCATTCGCCGTCGCGAGTTGTGCAGTTTTCATGCGCCTGATGTCCACGCGACATTAGCGTGTTTCTTCTCCATCCAATCCGCGATTTTGCGCGGCTGCGCTCAAGCCCCCTGCCATCGGGCCTGTGCCACTCTTTTTCCATGGCGGCGCGCCCCAAGGTGCTGCGCTGCCGGGCCTGTTGTGCCGGGCGTAACACGCCTGACACGGCAGCCACGTATTACAGGACAAGTACTTCATGAATCAAGTTGTAAAGACCTACAAGGGCTACGAAATTCATCCGCTCGTGTATCCGCGCCGTCCCGCTGACGGCACGACCAGTCGCAATCCGGACGCAGGCTACGAAGCCTCGGTGCGCATCTGCCGCGTTGGCGCCAATCCGGCAGCCGACGGCCGGGTGTTCCGCCTGCCGTATCTGTGGCCGTTCGAAGGCACGGGCAAGGCCCGCATCGCTTGCATGGCGCACGCTGAACAGTTGATCGACGGCCGTGTAGACGGCCAGTCGGTGGCCGATCTTTGATTGGCAATCGCAAAACTGCCCCCATCTACGCAAGGTGCGCCTCGCGCGCCGCGCCGCTCCATCCTCTGCGGGTGCGCCGTGACGGCACCCGTCCTACCTCATTACAAGCTTTGCCGTTGAGCAAGGCACCCTTACCCCATCGACCAGGAGTAATGCATGGCGAAAGAAGAACTGCTTGAACTTGACGGTATCGTCGACGAAGTACTTCCGGATAGCCGTTACCGCGTGACGCTCGACAACGGCGTCGTGGTTGGCGCTTATGCGTCCGGACGCATGCGCAAGAATCACATCCGTATTCTCGCGGGCGACCGCGTGACGCTCGAACTGTCGGTCTACGACCTGACCAAAGGACGGATCAATTTCCGTCACAAGGACGAACGCGCCTCCGGTGGCGGCGGCGCCCGCAATACGCAGTTCCGTCGTCGCTAATCGTAGTTGAAATGGCGGCGCGTTTGCTGCCGCCTTGCGGGCTGGTGTTGAAGAGCCATCGTGTTGATGGCCTGTTGATTGCCTCCACCCGCTAGCGAAACTTCTCGCGCGCCTACTCCGGCTTGAGTAATGCCAGAGCGGCGCGCAGTGGAGTCGCATCGCCGCCGAGCTGCTCGCTGGCCTCGATTGCCGCGTCCAGCATCGGCTGACGCATGCGCAACATCAGCGCCTCATCGACCCGCGAACGTGGCCCTGCCAGCGTGAACACGCCGGCAAGCGGCCGTGCCGCCGAAAACACCGGCGTCGAAACCCCCGCCGTATCGGCATCCCGCTCTCCCACCGACAGGTAATAGCCGTCGCGGCGGATTCGCTCGAACAGTTCTCCATGACCGCCGTCGAACGCGCTTAGTACGCGTCCGCCTGAGCCTCTGTCCATTGGCAGGACGTCGCCCTCGCGCACGTGATCGCGGATCGCGTGGGTCGAATCGACGCGATGCAAACACACGCGCAGATCTTTCTGCCGCACGTAGAACGATACGCTTTCGCCGCTGGCGTCGCGCAGGCGGCGCATCAACGGCAACACCACATCCCCTAGTTGCAGACTGCGCTGATACAGCGCGCCCAGTTGCAGCGTTGCCGGACCGACGTAGTAGAGACCGTCGTCCGAGCGCAGCAGCATCCGGTGATGCGCAAGCGACGCGATCAACCGCAGGATCGTGCTTTTGTAGAGGCCCGTGCGAGCGGCAAGTTCGGCGAGGGAGACGCCTTTATCGTCAGGGCGAAATGCGAACAGGATGGCGAAGGCGCGATCGAGCGCGGCGACGCCGTCGGGTGCGTGCGAAGGACCCGCGGCAGCGTCGGCGTCCGCGGTGGAGGGACCGGAAGCGCTGGAAGATCTTGAGGCAGCCATAGGGAGTGTGTGGGGCGAGCGGTGAAAAGCGCTGGGGAGCAGCGTTGAGAAACGCCGGATTGGCCGGCGTTATGCGTGACAGAACGCTATCTTACCCGCCGCGGCCGGGTGTATTCCACTGCGCCGTCAAGACCGACCCGGTACTCGAATCCGTGATAAATACAGAGCTGTGATGCGGTCCGCCAAACGTGACATTGGTGATCGTACGGCCCGCGCATGATTCGATCTTGGCGATCCCCTCGCCATGCGAATTCAGCACGAACACCGCGCCAAGCGATGCATGCGCGACAAACAGATTGCCGTCGCGGTCCATCGTCAGGCCGTCGGGGCCGCTGACGCCATAGAACTGAGCAAAGCGCCCCACCTTGCTGGTGCTGCCGTCATCGAGCAGCGGCAGGCGCCACACCGAGTTGTCACGCGTCATCGCCACAAACAGCACTTTTTCGTCGGGACTTAGCACCAGTCCATTCGGGCTCGGGCCATTCGTAATCAGACAGTCGAGCCGTCCATCGGGACGCAGCCGGTAGACGCGCCCCGTGGGGTCATGCAAGCCCGTCTGGCCCTGATCGGTAAAGTAGATATCGCCATTGCTCGCGACGATCAGATCGTTCGGTCCTTTGAAACGCTCGCTGTTGCGCCGTGCGATGACCGGGCTGACCGCGCCGCTCTCCGGATCGAATGCGAGGATACCGTTCTTGTAGTCTGCGATCAGCAGTCGGCCATCGGGATGCCACGCCAGACCATTAGGCTCGCCATCGTATTCGGCCACCACGCTCCATTCGAACTCCGGCGAAATCCGCAGGATCCGCCCGTGCGGAATATCGACGAGATACAGATTGCCATGCGGGTCAAAGCATGGCCCTTCGATAAACGAATCCACCACTGCCCCGCCCTTGTTGGCGCGCGACCACTCCGTCACGTCGTGGCGGCGCATCGGTTGCGGCATGGCCGTCAGGATCGCGGTTCCGACGATGGGCGGCACGGGAGACCAGTTCATTGCCCCTCCTCTTCCTGCTCGAGATGGCGTGTTGCGGGCCCGGTATAGCGATAGGCCATCTGGCGCGGCATCGGTCCCTTGTTGCGCTCGCCGCGGCCGCGCTGCTCCCACGCATGAGACAGAATGCCGACCGCGCGTGACAGGCAAAAGACGCCGCGCGCCAGTTCTGGGGCGAAGCCAAGCTCGGCGTAAATGACGGCGGTGGCGCCATCGATATTCATCGGAATTGGCTTCGCTTTGCGCTGCTTGAGCAAGGCCTCGATAGCACGCCCGATGGCGGCGTATCGTCCGGACACGACACCTTCGGCGGCGGCTTCGTCGACCATGCCAAGCAGGCGGCCCGCGCGCGGATCGACAGGGTGGAAGCGGTGCCCGAAACCCGGCAGATATTTGCCGTGCTCCGCAATGAAGTGGTCAATGCATGTCTGAACCGCTGCTTCCAGCGTTGCGCCGTCGGCCTGCGCACGTTCGATCGCATGGAAGAGCTCGACGGCCTGTTGCCCTGCACCGCCGTGCACATCGTCGAGGGTATTCAGCGCCGAGGCCATGGCACCGTTCAGCGGCAATCCGCAACTCACCGCCATACGCGAAATCGCAATGGAAGGCGCATGCGGACCATGATCGACGGAGGCCACCAGCGCTGCTTCCAGCAGACGTGCCTCACCCGCGCTCGGCAAATCGCCGCGCAGCATCAGCCAGATCATCTGCGGAAAACTGATCTGCCCGATCAGCTCCTGAATCGGATAGCCGCGCACCTGGATCGAGCCCGGGTGAATATCGATGATCGAGGTGCTCCAGTAATCGGCAGCGAGCGTGGCGGGGTCGAGCGGGGTTTGAGTCATAGCGGTTGTGTCGGTGATGTCGGTTGTGTCAGCGATTGATGTCTTCGAGCGCGAGGCCTTTCGTGGCGGGTCCCATGACGCCGATCAGCAGCATCACAAACACCATGCAACTGCTGATCATGACGAACACGCCGTTCGCGCCGAAGTCGCGCAGAAAGAACGCCACCAGAAAGCCGGAAAAGATCGCGCTCAGGCGGCTCCATGAGTAGACAAAGCCAATCGCCCGCGCACGGATTTCGGTCGGATACAGTTCAGACTGATAGGTCTGAAACGAGTAAGTCATGATGGTCAGTGCGAGGTTCATACAGAAGCCGAAAACAATGAGCCCCAGCGAGCCGGTCTGATGCGCGAAAGCGAGCCCGAATACGGCGATCGCACCCGACGAGCCGACCAGACTCCACTTACGTTCGATCCTGTCTGCAAAGTAGAAAAACAGCGCAGGCCCGAGCGGCAGCGCAATCGACATCAGAAAGGAGTACTGCAGGCTATGCACGAGATTGATGCCCTTGCTCGTGAGTAGCGAAGGAATCCAGTTGCTAAAGCCGTAAAAGCCGATCACCGAGACCGCGTTATAGACCGACATCATGATCGTGCGCTTCAGATACGGCGTTTTGAGGATGTCGCGAAAGCGGCGCTCGACGGTCGGCACGCTGTGCGCATGCGGAACCGCCGCCGGCAATGGACGGCCATACTGGCGCTCGACAATGCGCTCGATCTGCTGCGTCACGCGCGCCGCTTCATCGAGTCGGCCACGCGTCACGAGCCAGCGCGGACTTTCGGGAATGCCGAGCCGGATAACCCATACGATCGCTGCGCCGACGGCGCTGGCTAGCACGACCCAGCGCCAGCCATCGAGACCGAATGGTTGTTGCGGCACGAGCCACCACGACATCAATGCGACCACAGGCACCGCGCAGTACGGCACGATCTGCGTGATTGCAAAGGCGCGGCCACGCAGATTCTTCGGTATCAGCTCCGCGACGTAGGTGTTGATGGTCACCATCTCGACGCCAAGTCCGATCCCCGCAAGCAGACGAAAGAGATTCACGCCGAGGGCGCTTTGCTGAAACGCCATCATGAGGCTCGCCGCCGTGTAGCCCAGCAATGCCACCACGAAGATGCGTCGGCGTCCGAAACGATCGGCAAGAAAGCTGAGTCCCATGGTGCCGATAAAGAGCCCGAGAAATGTCGACGCCACAAACGCTGCGATGCTGTTCATGGCGAAGATCGACGTCGACGTCTTGACGAACAATCCGCTCACAATCAGCCCCGGCGCAATATAGCCGGTCATAAACAGATCGTAGAACTCGAAGCAGCCGCCGAGCGATAGCAGGAACACAATGGTCCAGATATGCCGCGTGGCAGGCAACCGGTCCAGGCGCGCGACAATACCGCGTGCCTGGCTCTCCTGATCGACGCGGTGCTCCACGGCGTCCGCAAAGCCGCTACGGGCGATCGTATCTGATGCTTGTCTCATGAATTTCCCCATTCAGGTCTCTTCGGGACGCGGGCTTAAATAGCGCCGTCTTTTCGCAGTTGCGCAATAGCGCTGGCGTCGAACCCCAGACGTTGCAAATGCGCGTCTGTGTGCTCGGACAAATGCGGCGCGCGCGAGGTAGGCGCACCGCTCGAAATTTCTCCTTTGGCGTCGACGAAGCGAAAGCCCGCGCGGGTCACACGCTGGACCGTCTCACCGTCCTGCAACTCGTGGACGAAAGCGCGTTCGACCAGTTGTGGCTGGCTGATTGCTTCCGGTACGCTCAGTACGAGGCCGGCTGGCACGCCGGCCTCCGTCATGCGTTGCTCCCAGTTGCTGGCGACGTCGCGAGCGAGCGCGGCTTCGATCTCGTGCTTCAGTTCGAGGCGATACTGCTTGCGTGAATTGCGCTCGCTAAAGCGTTCGTCACGCGGCAAATCCGGCCGGCCGATCAGTTCGCATAACGCAATAAACTGCTTGTTCTCGTTAGCGGCGATATTCAGCATGCCCTCGCCGCAGACGAAGGTCCCGGACGGCGCGGCCGTGAAGTTTTCATTGCCCATCGGCGTGGGCGTCACGCCGGCATTCAGATAGTTGGAGACCACCCAGCCCATGCTGGAGAGTGTCGCTTCCAGCATCGACACATCGATCACCCTTCCCTCGCCGGTGCGTTGAGCTGCCACCACAGCCGCGCAGATCGCCAGCGCTGCGCTCATGCCGCCGACGGTGTCCGACACCGGGTAGCCGACGCGCAACGGTGCGCTTTCGGCATCGCCTGTCACGCTCATTGCCCCCGACATTCCCTGGATGATCTGGTCATAAGCGGGACGATGCGCCAACGGACCGTCATTGCCGAAACCCGAGATCGCGCAGTAGACGAGCCGCGGGTTCACTTCGAGTAGCGCTGCCGCGCCCACCCCCAGGCGGTCCATCACGCCCGGGCGGAAGTTTTCGACCAGCACATCGGACTCGGCCACGAGCTTGCGCAGGATCTCTTTGCCCGCCTCGTGCTTCAGATTGAGCGTCAGCGACTCCTTGCCGGCATTCACGGCCACGAACGACGCGCCCATATTTCGCGCCGACGCTTGCGGATCGGCGCCTAGGCGACGGGCGAGATCGCCGCCAGCGGGATTCTCGATCTTCAGGACGTCGGCGCCGAGCAGCGCAAGCTGATAGGTGCAGAACGGGCCGGAAAGGACATTGGACAAATCCAGCACGCGAATGCCGGAAAGCGGGAGAGAAACCATCACGAGCCTTTACTGGATTTCCGATTGTTGTTCTATCTGATAGAACGACGTTCTATAATTCGATGAGGCGGATTGTGGTCCTTGGGATTGGGGTGGGGAATAGGGGTTACCACCGAGCAGCTAGCACTGCGGGAGCGTGCGAAGGTGAGTGACATCAACCGGGAAACGCCTCTCTGACATTCGCCGCGTTAGCCGCCAAACGAATCGCCATGACCAGCGTACGCATATCGGACTTTCGGCGCTGGGACTCACGCAGGGGATCTGGTCGCCCATGCGAGGTTTTGCGCGAGAGCAAGCGGCTACTACACCCATCTCGTAGCGGCCGACGCACGTCGTAAGGGCCATTACGATGGCCGGGGGGTATTGAGCGAAAGCGGTCTGGTGGAATTCATCACCTTCGCTGTGAATGCCAGAAGCAGAAGCGAGCACGGCTTAACTACACAGTCGCCTATCACGCGCCACTCCTGTGCGCTGCGTTCGCATCGCACCACCGCGGTGCGCCCCAGACCCGCCGGCGGTTGCATGTTCAGCCCAAAACCGCTTACAGCAACGAGCATCAATGGCATATAGCTTGCTTCCAGACTCTCGGCGTCCATCGCCCGCTGACTAAACGGCGAAACCCACAAAGCCTCACCCGACCCGCCAAAAGCCGCCGCCCCCCTGCCGACCCATGCTGCGTGTACTGCTCGTAACCGACACCGATAAGCCGATTGGCGATCTGCGCGAAGCCCTCGCGCGGCTAGGCTACGACATGCTGGCAGGTACGGCGGCCTCGCAGGCGCTGCACAGGAGAGTGGAAAGCGAGCGGCCCGATGTGATCATCATCGACACTGAATCGCCATCACGCGACACGCTCGAACAGCTGGCGGTAATGAACGCGACCGCCCCGCGCCCCGTGCTAATGTTCAGCAACGACACCAACCAGCAACTGATTCGCGACGCCGTAGGCGCTGGCGTCACCGCTTACCTCGTCGAGGGACTTGCGACAGAAAAGCTCGCGCCGATCCTCGAGGTAGCGCTCGCCCGCTTCGCCCAGGAAAGCCAGCTACGCGAACGCCTCGCTCAAGCCGAAAACGAACTGGCCGAGCGCAAGCTGATCGACCGCGCCAAACGTCTGCTGATGGATCAGCAGAAAATGACCGAACACGCCGCGTATGCAAACCTGCGCAAGCGTGCAATGAACCAGGGCGTCAAGCTCGTCGAGGTCGCGCGCCAGATCGTCATGGCCGCAGACTTGCCCAAATAGAGCGTGGCTCATGAACCAACCTGCTCCCATTAGCCAACCCTCCGCACCTATGCGGCTAGAGAAAACGCATCTGCGGCTGGGCTTTGTCTCGCTCGCTGACGCGGCACCGCTCGTCGCGGCGAAGCTGCTCGAATTCGGGCACGCGCATGGCCTGACTCTGGAGTTATTGCGTCAACCGTCATGGGCTGCGCTGCGTGACAGACTGCTTGCTGGCGAACTGGATGCCGCTCACGCGCTGTACGGTCTCGCGTATGGCGTCCAGCTCGGCCTGGGTGGTCCACAAACGGATATGGCCGTCCTGATGGTGCTCAACCGCAACGGTCAGGCCATTACGCTTTCGAACCGCCTTGCCGACGCGTTAAATGAATATCAAACGCTGCCGCGTGCATTGGCGACGCTCGGTCGCAAGCCGGTGTTTGCGCAGACTTTCCCGACCGGCACGCATGCCATGTGGCTCTACTACTGGCTGGCGTCGCAGGGCGTACATCCGTTGCGCGATATCGAAAGCGTTGTAATTCCGCCGCCTTATATGGTCGCGGCGCTGGCCGAAGACCGGCTCGATGGGCTGTGTGTCGGCGAACCGTGGAATGCCGCCGCTGAAGCGCGCGGCGTTGGTCGCACGATCGCGTACAGCAGCGAAATCTGGCCCGACCATCCGGAGAAGGTGCTCGCCTGCCGCCGCGATTTCGTGGACCAGCATCCCCATACGGCGAAAGCGTTGGTGCAGACCATGCTCGAAGCGTGCCGCTGGCTCGACGGCGACGGACATCGCAACGAGATTGCGCGCTGGCTGGTGCGGCCGGAGTTTATCGGTATCGATGAAGCGTTGATTGCAAAGCGGCTAACGCACGATAGCCGATCGCTGACGCCTGGTCGTCTACCGGTGCGGTTTTTCGAAGACGGTACGGTGAACTATCCGAGAGCGGACGATGGCGTATGGTTTCTCACTCAATACGAACGCTGGGGGATGATCGCGCACCGCGACGATTATCGCGAGATCGCAGCGGCGATCAATCAGACCGAGTTGTATCGTGATGCGGCGGAAAGTATGGGTATTGCGATTCCGGCTGAAAGCGTCTCGCGGCGACTGATAGATGGCCGAGTGTGGGACGGTAGCGAACCCGATCGCTATGCGACTGGGTTCGAGATTCATGCGTAACGGGGCGTTCAGCGCCCCTAAAACCGATTTAAGAGCACGGGCTACTCGCTACGCTCACTCTGGCACGTCAATTCGAAACGTCGCCTGCATCTCTACGATGAATAAGTGCGCTTGCTCGACCACCCACGACGCTACCGCCATCTCTACGTTTTCGCCCGTATAGTCCGCTACCTGCCGGATTTCCTGCGCACGATTGAGCGCGCGGCCCCAATCGCGCTGGACCTGCCCCGCCTTCACCAGATGCAGACCAAAAGCAGCGATGACACCGTTATGCGTTCGTACCACGTTTGGATCGACAGGCGCACCGGCGGCCAGAAGTGCTGCGCGAGCTGCATCAAACATCGCGTAGTAGGCGCGATTGCATGCCCCGTTGACGTCGCCGTCGCCGAGCAACAATGCCGCTGACGATGATGCGCGAATCGCCTTCGCCAACAGCTCACGCGCGTTCACCACAAACGCACCCCATCGCTTTCGATATTGCGCAGCAACTCAGGATTGGAATACAACTCGGGATGTGCCCATTCCTCTTCCCAAACGGGAAGCGGTTGAACCCGGATTCCCGTTTCCAGCAGCACATCGAAAGCCAGATCCGCCAGCGTCAATTTGGCGTCCATAAACTCGCCCCTGCTTCCTGGCAGCACAACGGCAATATCGGCATCGCTATCCGGGCGAAACTCGCCCTTCGCGCGGCTCCCGAACAGTATTGCGCCTGTCACCGTAAATGCCTGGGCCGCCCTGTCGAGAAAGGCGAATGCAGTCTGCTTCGTAGCGGAATCAATAGGATGTTCAGTCAGGGTGTGCATATGCCACGCCACATTAGTAACTATTCACTGAGTATCATATAACAGGACACCACGCGGGCGTCGGGCCGGCGGCAACATCAGCAGCGTGGCGAGACAGACACATGGACTCAGTGAGGCGCTTAGCCGCCCGCTCGCCTAACCATTCCCCCCATGAAACAGCGTCAGCTTGTTCGACACCGAATTCACCCCAGACACTGACTTCGCAACCGTTTCAGCCTGAGTAATCTGATCTCCGGTATCGACGCTACCAGACAGCGTCACCGCACCGCTGCGCGCCCGCACATACACATTCGAAACGTTAAACCCCTGGGCCTTCGATAGCGCGCGGCGTACAGCCCGCGCAAGCGCCCGGTCTGCCTTCGAAACGGCTTTTTTGGAACTCGTCATCGAACTGGTGTCTGGTGCGGACATCGCGTCGCTAGCTTGCGCATAAGCGGCAACGGGCATCGCAACCGCCGCTGTCAGACATAAAGCGCTCAAGATTCCGGCTGTCTTCACGTTCATCTCCTGTCATTGCCAATCGTTGGCCAGCGTCATTCGTCTGCGGGAAGGTCTAAAAATTGCCAATTAAACGGGTAGGCGACGCGCCGACCTTGTTCAATCTAATTCATCAGCTAGCAAAGCGAAAGCGCAAAGCGTCCGACAACCGTTATTTTTCCGGCCGTTCTCATTCGCCGGCAGCATGATCGCTGGAAGCAAGCGCTGGTCCCGCCGACTGACTCCACCCGCCCCCAAGCGAGCGGTATAACGCCACCGCCGCCAACGCATGCTCGCGCTTCGCCTGATTCAGCGAATCGGAGTCCTGCAGATACGTCTGCTGCGCCGACAAAACATCGAGGAAGTCCGTCGCGCCGCCTTTATACAACTGGTTCGCCAGCTTGAGCGACTGGTCCGACGCACCCAGCGCATCGTTCAGTTTTTGTGTCGATGCTGTCGTGCTGACCAGATCGCTGCGGGTATCTTCCACTTCCCTGAGCGCCTGCAACATCGTCTGCTGCAGATTCAGCTGCGATTCGCGCATTTTGCTTTCGCTCTGCTGAATATCCGCCGTGATCCGGCCTGCGTTGAAAATCGGACTGCTGGCGTTCAATGCCGCGCTAAACAGGTTATCGGTCAATGTCGGCAAGCCAATATATGAAGCGGCCAGCAAGCCATCGCTCAGATTCAGCTGAAATTTCGGGTAACGCTCCGCTCTCGACACCCCCACTTCCGCGGCACGCTGTTCGACGGTGGCATAGGCCACCAGCACATCGGGACGGCGCAGCAAGGCTTCGGACGGCAGCGTTGTAGGCGCGGCACCTTCCGGGTTAGGAATCGGACCAGGCGTGGCCAGCACCAGCTTATCCACCGACTCCGGCGTGCGGCCCGAATACACGGCAATCAGGCTCAGCTCATGTTCGATCGTCGATCGAGCGCGTGGGATTCGCGCCTGCAGTTCATCCAGTTGATTCTGTGCACGAGCGACATCGAGTTGCGTCGACAAGCCGTACTTGAGACGTTCCTGAGTCAATTGCAACGCACGTTGCCGGATTATCTGGTTATCCTGCAGAATCTGCAGTTCCGATTGCGCCCAGCGCAGATCGACATAGGCCGATGCGGTGTTGGCTGCGAGCGCAAGCCGCAGTGCATCCTCGGCATGCTGTTGTCCGACCAGTTGCGCCTGGGCCGCCAGCAGATCGAGCCGTTCTCCGCCGAACACATCGGGCGACCAGTTCAGCGCGAGACCTGCGCCGCCCTCACGCACGTAGCCGAGCGGCGGCGGCGTGTTGATACGGCTATCGGCAGCGGTCGCGGTCGCGTCGAGTTCCGGCAGCAGCACCGCGTGTTTCTGCGTGGTAATCGCTTGCGCCTGCTTGACACGCTCCGCGGCGGCCTGCAGATCCAGGTTGCCGGTCAGCACAGCGTCCACCAGTTCGTCGAGTACCGGATCGCCGAACTGCGCCCACCAGGTCTTTGCATCGACAGCGTCCTTCGGTGCTTCGACGCTCCAGCTAGCCGGTGCGACGGTTCTCACCGTGGCCGGCAAATCAGCGTGAGTAGCCGGCTGAACCGCACATGCGGCCAGCGAAACACAAGCCATAATTTCTATCAGAAGCTTTTTCATGATTGGCCTCAATGTGCGTCAGGCGGCGGCGCACTGTTAGAGAAAGGTTTGGAAAACAGCACACTTGCTATCGCCACGATGAAGCACAGCGACAGCACATAGAAGGTGTCCGAGTAGGTCAGCACCAGGGCTTCGCGCAACACCAGTGCGTGAAGATTGGCGAGCCCGGACTGGGTCGTGTTGAGCACATCGCCTGCCACGGATGACCAATGCGCGGTTTGCTCGGTCAGCAAGGACTCGACTTGCGGACTGCCAGTCGTGACGCTTTCGTTGAGCCGCAGATAGTGGAAGTTGAGGCGGTCGTTGAGCATGGTCGCACTAACCGCAATGCCGATCGCGCCGCCCAGATTTCGCATCAGATTGAACAGTCCACTGGCTGACTTCAGCCGCGACTGGGGTAGCGATCCGAGCGCCATCGTGACAATCGGTGGCACTGCGAACTGCTGACCGATGCCGCGCAAGGCCTGCGGCAACAGCAGTTGCTGCCAGCCCCAATCGTGCGTCAGCGGTACATACAGGTAACAGCCGAGGCCGAAGCAGATCAACCCGAACAGCAACAACAGGCGCATATCGACAAAGCGCGCCACCATTGCATAGACCCCGAGGGCGAACAACTGGAATACTCCAACCGAAAGCAGCGCGATACCGATCTGCAGCGAACTGAAGCCGCGAACTTGGCCGAGAAATTCAGGCGTGAGAAACACCGCCACAAAGATCCCGATTCCGGTGATGAATGACAGCAAGCTGCCGATGCCGAAATTCCTCACCACCAGCGCGCGCAGATCGACGATGGGGTCATCGGTCGTCAGCGCATGCACGAGAAAGAGAAAGCCGCAGATCGCCGAAATCCACGTACAGGTAATGATGATGTGATCGCCGAACCAGTTCTTGCGCGGACCTTCTTCCAGCACATATTCGAGGCAGCCGAGAAATCCGCTCATCAGCAGGATTCCCAGGTAATCGCCCTTCTTCAGCAACGACAGGTCGGGCTTATCGACATTCACATACTTCGGCACCAGCGCAGCCACCACGACACCAGGCACGACGTTCAGATAGAACAGCCAGTGCCACGACCACTGATCGGTGATCCAGCCGCCGATTACCGGCCCGATCGCCGGCGCAAGCGAAGCCAACGCGCCGATCGTGGTAGACGCAACCAGCCGCTGCTTGCCGGGGAACAGCACGAAAGCCGTGGTGAATACCGTCGGGATCATCGCTGCGCCCATGGCACCCTGGAGGCCGCGAAACAGGATCATCGAGTTGATGTCCCAAGCGATGCCGCACAGCATGCTGGTAATGGTAAAACCCACCGCAGAGGCGACGAACAGCCAGCGCGTTGAAAACACTTTGGAAAGCCAGCCGGACATCGGAATCACGAGAATTTCCGCGATCAGATAAGCCGTCTGGACCCACGACAACTCATCCTGACTCGCAGAGAGGCCGCCGCCAATGTCCCTCAACGAGGACGCGACGATCTGGATATCCAGGGTTGCCATAAAAAATCCCAGACACATGAGTGCGAATGCAAACACGCGTTGCCGCATCGGCTGGGAGGCCGGATCGAGGGGATGAGCGCTTGTCATGATGTTGGCCTTGTCCGCTCAATGAGCGCTCGATGCTTGCGAGCCGTCCGCAAGATGCACTTCGACGGTCGCAGACAGACCGGGGCGCAACACGTTCTCCATGCCGCGCGGCACGTTCAGCCGAATCCGCACCGGTACGCGCTGCACGATCTTGGTGAAGTTGCCGGTCGCGTTTTCGGGCGGCAGCACGCTGAAGGTAGCGCCGGTAGCAGGCGCCAGGCTTTCGACATAGCCGTGCACGGGGATGCTCGATGCGTCGAGCGCCACGTCGGCCTTGTCGCCGATCCGCATCTTCCTGAGCTGATCTTCCTTGAAGTTCGCGTCCACCCAGAGATCGGTGGACGGCACCACCGTCAGCAAAGGTGCGCCGATATTGGCCAACATACCGACCCGCGCGGTGCGGTTGCCGATATAGCCATCCACCGGCGAGCGGATCGTCGTGTATTCGACGTTCAGTTGTGCGACCCGTTGCGCGGCCAGCGCCGTGTTGACGCGTGCCTGCGCATCGGCGATCTGCGCGCCCAGCACATCCAGTTCGCGTTGAGCAGCAAGCACCGCTGCCCCACTGCTTTGCACCGCGGCCTGTGCCTTGGAGAAATCCGCGTCGGCACGCTCGACAATCTGGTTGGACACGGCGTCGTCCTTGACCAGTTCGCGGTAACGCGTCTGGTCCTGAGCGCTACGCGTCAGTTCAGCCGAAGAGGCCCGCACTTCCGCCTGGTGCTGGTTGATCACCGCCGCCTGCAAGACCTGTTGTGCCTGCAACTCCGATACGGCGGCACGGGCGCTATCCACTTCTGCCGTGGCCTGCGCAAGCCTGGCGTCATAGTCGCGCGCGTCCAGCCGGATCAGCACCTGGTTTGCGCTGACGTGCTGGTTGTCCTGCACAAGGATGTCCGTGACGAAGCCGTTGACCTTGGGCGCCATCACCGTCACGTTGCCGCCGACGTAGGCATCGTCGGTAGATTGCTCGAAGCGCAGGACAAGGAACCAGTAGCCCGCAGCGGCGGCAAGGACCACCGCCACGAGACCATAGGCAAGGCGCATCCATGGAATGCGCCTGCCCTTGGCAGCTTCGGTAGGGGCCGCGGGAACGACCGGAACGGGTGTTGAAGGACTCGACATGTTTTCACCTGTGTATATGCACAAAATTGAATGGAAAATTGCCTTTACTGCCTGGGCCAACGGCCCAATCTTTCTTTAAGCCTTCGAAACGTCGCGGGTCAGACGGAACAGTTCGCGTCGGAGCATGGCAGCCTGCTGCGGTCCAAATTTGCGCTCAAACTCGTCCTGAGCGGCCAGCCAATGCACCATCGCTTCATCCAGCCTCGCGCGACCGCAGGCGGTCAGCACCAGTTGCAGACGCCGGGCGCCCTGTCCATCCGGTTCATTGGCGATCAGACCGTTTCGAAGCAAAGGCCTGAGCGCGCGTACCAGCGTGGTTCGATCCATCACCATCGCCTGTGCGAGTTCGAGCATCGTCAGGCTCGCGCCGTCCCGCAGCGCGGTGAGGATGCTGAACTGCGTCGGTGTGACTTCTGCTTCAGACAAATGCCGCTCGTAAAGCTGGGAGATATGGCGGGCGGCTTGCCGGATCGCGAAGCAGTCGTCGTTTTCGGGTGATGTGTGCATGTGCACAGATTAGAGATGCAGACTTGCCGGAGCAATCTCCTGGGCACATCTGATTGTTGTGATTGCGACAAGAATCCAGTCGGCAAGCGGCTTGGGCTGGTTGGGCGCGTCGGCGTCAGCCCTAGTGAGCCCGATTATCGGCCTACGGTTAAATCGTCCGACCTATGCCCTGCCCTTCAGATCCGATGCTGCCTCGACGGCCAGCACATCGGCAAAGAACTCCGCCGCGTGTTCGACAAACGCCTTGACCTTGGCAGGCAACAGCGTGCGCGTGTTATACGCGAGCCGCAGATCGACCACGGCATCGATGAGCTCGAATTCTTCGAGAATGCCTACCAGTCGTCCGCCAGACAGCTCGGCCTGGGCCAGGCCTGCGGGCAAGACGCCAATCCCAAACCCCTGCAGCACCATCTCCCGGTTGAATACCGCGTTATTCGAGGCGATATCGTATCTGAGCGGTACCGTCAAATCCTCGGCGCCAAGCCGGAAGGTTAGCTGGGGCTTGCGAAACGCCGGCGAGAGCACGACCACCATGTGCTCGGTCAGCTCCGACGGATGCGTCGGTCGCGAATGCTGCTTCAGATAATCCGGCGTCGCGACGATGGCAAACGGCATGCGCTCGAGCAGCCGCGTGACAACCGTGTCGGAACTCAGCATAAAAGGCAGCACGAGACCAAGGTCGAAGCCGTCAGCGACCAGATCGACGGGCCGCTCCGTGAGCGTGACGTCAAGACTTACCTTGGGATGCTTGAGCTTGAAGCTGGAGACCAGCGGCACCAGCCGGTTGACGGTGGCGGTGGTATGCGCGACGAGGCGCAGCACGCCGCTCGGCTCGCGGGTCTGCGCAGACGCGTCGGCTTCGAGCGCTTCGAGATCGTCGAGAATCCGCGCACAACCTTCGTAGAAGTGTTCTGCCGCTTCGGTCAGCGAAACCTGTCGCGTAGTCCGGTTGAACAGACGGCTGCCGAGACGGCGTTCGAGTCCGGAAATGGAGCGCGACACGATCGGCGTGGTCAGGCCGAGCATGTCCGCGGCACGCGTAAAGCTCCTGGATTCGACGACGGCACGGAAGACTCGCAGACTCTCCAGATAATCCATAGGTCACCTCGTGGTGGGCTCGACGAAGAGCAGTTGGCGGCGTGGGCCCGCAGGCCTACGCCACCAACTTGCTCAATGGAGCGTCAGGAGATTACCGCATAGTTGGGCCCGGCTGGACAAGCTGTGCTCGTCAGCTCAGACCGCCAACTCCAGATCATCCGCAGCCACCACTGGGGCACTGCGCCGGATAGCCGGTTCAGCAGCAACGGTCGGCAGGCAACGCTGTTCGGCATCTTCCTGACCCGAGAACAGCGGGCAGCGTCCAAACAGCTCCGCCACCCAGTCGACGAAAACCCGCACCGTAGGCGACAGATGCCGGTTATGCGGATACACCGCCGAGATCGGCAGCGGCGACGGCTGCCATTGCGACAACACCTCGACCAGTTCGCCGGAACGCAGATGAGGCAACGCCATAAACCGCGGCGCCTGCAGGAGACCCACCCCTTTCAGGCCGCTCGCGACGTAAGCTTCCGCGTCGTTCACGGCGATATTGCCGCGCATCTTCACATCGACGGTTTGCCCGTCGACGCCAAAGCTCAGATCCATCACGCGCCCGGTGCGGCCCAGGAAGTAGTTAACGGCGACATGATCCTGCAGATCTTCGATCGTCCGCGGCGTACCGCGTTGTTCGAGATAAAGCGGGCTCGCCACCGTCACGCGCTGAAACACCCCGATACGTCGCGCGACGAGACTCGAGTCCTGCAGGGTGCCAATGCGGATCACGCAGTCCACGCCTTCCTGAATCAGGTCGACGGGTTTGTCGCCGAAGCCCACCATCAGTTCGATGTCGGGGTAGCGCTCATGAAACTCGTCGATCTTGGGCATCACGACCAGCTTGCCGAGCGCGCTCGGCATATCGACGCGCAACTTGCCGCGCGGCGTCCTTCTCGCCTGCGACAAGGAGCTTTCCGTTTCCTCAATGTCCGCCAGGATGCGCACGCAACGTTCGTAATAAGCGGCGCCATCCGGCGTGAGGCTCAGGCGCCGGGTCGTGCGCTGTAACAGCCGTACTTTCAGATGCGCCTCGAGATTCTGGATGATCGTAGTAACCGACGCACGCGGCAGATCCAGCGTGTCCGCGGCACGCGAAAAGCTGTTCGTATCGACAACCCGCGTGAACACTTTCATTGCCTGAAGCCGGTCCATATTCCGATCCCTTTGAATTCTGACGTTTGCCCGTCTACCCGGGCAGAGTTTGCAAGGCCGGCGGCGCGATAAGCCGCGCACCATGAGCGCGCACGATAAAAATTCGTGATTTTCCACCAACCAATACGACTGTCCGTATTAAAATTGAACCGATAATGGATGTCAAGGATTCCCCTGGTATCCAGCGGGATAAGGTTCCGGCTTCTCCAGCGGCCGTTTCCGTTGACGCCCCAATATGGACGACCGTACAATTTCCTGACCATGCCAAGACCCTCACACCGCGGAAAAATCCTTACCGAAGGCCTCAAGGTTGTCCATGAACGAGGCTTCGCGGGCGCTAGCGTGCGTGACATCGTCCAGGCCGCGGGCGTTCCGCAAGGGTCGTTCACGAACCACTTTGCCTCCAAGGAAGCGTTCGGTCTCGAGGTTCTCGAGCTTTACTTCGCCAATAGCCGCCAGGTCCTGGACGAGACGCTGCGCAACGATGCGCTTGCGCCGCTCAAACGGCTGGGCGACTACATCGACTGGAACATCTCCCGCCTTTGCGTGAACCAGACGCGCAACGGTTGCCTGCTCGGCAAATTTGCCCTGGAGGCAAGCGACTACAGCGATGCGATTCGCCATCGCGTCGTGGAGATCTTCGCGGAGCAGCAGCAATGCCTCGAATACTGCCTGGCGTCGGCGGTTAAAGCAGGTGAATTGCCGGCGGATTTCGATTGCAATGATGTCGCTGGCTTTATCGTCGCCTCGCTTCAGGGCGCGTTTATGCTCGCCAAGGCACAACGCAGCGCGCAGCCGGTGGTCCGTTTCAGGCATGTCCTGTTTTCGAAAATCCTGCGCTGAAGAAACATACGGCGCGCCGCCGTATTCGCGGCGCTCGATGTCCTGCCCCGCGTAAAGATATCGTCGGCTCGCCGGCGTATCTGGCCGAGCGCGGCACGCCTGCCACGCCGGAAGATCTGCTGAACCACGCCTGTCTGCAGCATCGCTTTCAGTCGACCGGCAAGCTGCGTGCCTGGCTTCACCGTACGCGAACCATTGCGACGTGGAACACTCGTGCATGTGCTGCAAGAACTGCCCGGCAATCCCGGTGTACTGCGAGCGTTATGGCCTTCCGGCCGGCATCTCTCGCCGAAGATTCGTGTCTTCGTGGACTTTATGGGCGAGCACCTGTTTCCCTCCTCAGACGCCAGGCAACAAGACGGCTCGCCGGTTGAGTTTCGTTAAATCTTTTAGACTCACGACATTCACCATAAGGAGACGAGCAATGAGCGATCTGAGCAATCCGTCGGCAGAAGCGTCGGGTACTTTCAAACTGGGCGGCGAAGTCGAGATCCATCGTCTGGGATACGGCGCCATGCGCATTACGGGCCCGGGTATCTGGGGACCGCCTGACCATCCGGCCGAGGCAGTGCGCACATTGCAGAGCCTGCGCGAGCTCGGCGTGAATTTCATCGATACGGCGGACTCTTACGGCCCCGATGTGTCCGAGCAGCTCATCCGCGAAGCGTTGCATCCGTACACCGATCTGCTGATTGCGACGAAGGCCGGGCTGCATCGACCAGGACCGGATCGCTGGGAGCCGGATGGCCGTCCGGAACATCTGCGGCAGAGGCTGCAGAAGAGCCTGCAGAATCTGGGCGTCGAGCAGATTGCTCTATGGCAACTGCATCGGATCGATCCGAAGGTGCCGCGCGACGAACAGTTCGATGCAGTCCGTTCGTTGCAGAACGAGGGGTTGATCCGCTTTGCCGGCTTGAGCGAAGTATCGGTCGACGACATTCAGGCTGCCTCGAAGTATTTCAAGGTCGCGACGGTGCAGAACCGCTACAACCTGTCCGATCGCGCCAGCGAGGACGTGCTCGAACACTGCGAAAAACACGGCATCGGTTTTATTCCTTGGTATCCGCTCGCAGCCGGCAGTCTGACGCAAGCGGACTCGCCGCTACAAAAAATGGCGGCCGCACGCAACGTCAGCGCGGGCCAGATTGCACTGGCGTGGCTGCTCAAGCGCAGCCCTGTGATGTTGCCGATTCCGGGGACGTCGAAGCGCACCCATCTTCGCGAGAATGTGGCCGCCGCGGAGATCAGTCTGAGCGATCGGGAGTTCGCTGAACTGGAAGCGCTGCGCTAATCACGTAAAGCCGTGCCGCGTCGGCAAGCAAAGCCCGGGCACGGATAAAGGAGCCGCGAACACCGCGGCTCCTTTGCTTCAAGCAGTACTTCAAGCGGCACTCTTCACGCCGTAACGCGCAGCCGGCTCACTGCGGGACAGGTTCGGTCCCAGCGCGGCGCGCGCCGCTTCGAACGCGGCCCAGTCGGCCGCATCGGGCAGCGACGGAACCGTGGCCAGTTCGCCCTGATCCAGTCCCGCGAGCGCTGCGTCGACGAGATCGTCCGCGCTCATCACGATGCTCTGCGGCAGGTTCTCAACGGGGTGGCCCGCGACGTCCCAGAACTCGGTGCGAGTCGCACCTGGCAGCACCGCTTGCACGCGGACACCCTTCGCCGCCAGCTCATGGTGCAACGACTGGCTGAACGCCAGCACGAATGCCTTGGTGCCGCCGTACACGCCGTTCAGGATTTCCGGCGCCACCGCCACGATCGAAGCAATATTGACGATCGTGCCCGTTCCCCGCGCGACGAACGCCGGCGCAATCGCATACGTCAGCCGCGTAAGCGAAGTGACGTTCAGATCGATCATCGCTTCCATGGTGTCCACGTCGGAAACGAGCAGCGGGCCGGCACCGCCGATCCCTGCATTGTTCACCAGCATCGTGATGCTCGAATCGCTGCGCAGAATCTCTTCGATGCGCCGCACGTCGGCCTTGTTACCCAAGTCCGCTGCAACCACTTCGATCGAACGGCCCGTCGCGCTCGTCAGACGATTAGCCAGCTTGTCGAGCCGTTCGCGGTTGCGCGCCACCAGAATCAGATCGTAACCGCGGTGGGCAAGGCGATCTGCGTAAATCGCACCAATTCCGGAAGAAGCGCCGGTAATCAACGCTGTGCCCTTGTGTGTCGTGTCGTTCATCAACTTTCTCCGTTAGCGCCAACCCATGTCGGCCTGCATGGAACGAAGATTAAGCGTAGACTCGGAAGTCTCAAATGTCATAGATGCCACTTTTTAGGACATCACTTTGACCATCGGTGCGAAACGCCCAGGGAATCCATCATGTTGCGTATTGGAATCGTGCTGTACCACGGCTTCCAGGTCATCAACCTGGCTGTCACGACGGTCTTTGAATTTGCCAACGTGACGGCTAGCGAGCCCCTCTATGAGTTCGTGCTGCTGTCCGAGCATGGCGGCCCAGTGCAGACCTCGACCGGCTTCGCGGTCGAGACGCAGCCATTCGACGACAGCCGTTTCGATACCGTGCTGGTGGTCGGCGATAACGAAGTGATCGAACCCGGCGCAGCACTGATCGCCTTTTTGCAGCGCTCGGCGCAGACCTCGCGGCGCATCGGCTCGACCTGCACTGGTGCGTTCAATCTTGCGCAAGCGGGTCTGCTCGACGGACGACGCGCAACCACCCACTGGTTTTTCGCGGCGCGCCTGCGTCAGGACTACCCCGCGGTGAAGCTGGAGGAAGACCGCATTTTTATCATCGACGGCCCGGTGTGGACCTCTGCGGGCATGACGGCGTGCATCGATCTGGCGCTGGCACTCGTTGAAAAAGATGCTGGGGCCGAGATCGCGCGACTGGTGGCGAAGAAACTCGTCGTCTATCACCGACGCGCGGGCGGCCAGTCGCAGTATTCAGCGCTGCTCGAGCTGGAGCCGCGCTCCGACCGGATTCAGATGGCGCTCGCCTATGCGAAACAGAATCTTCATACCGAACTGTCGGTCGAGCAGCTTGCCGAAGCGGCCCATTTGAGTCCACGGCAATTCAGCCGCGCGTTTCGGGCGGAGACCGGCCAATCGCCGGCAAAGGCGGTCGAGCATCTGCGCATCGAGGCGGCGCGTCTGATGCTCGAGTCGGGTCTGCATCCCATTGAAGTCGTGGCGCGCGATACCGGCTTTGGCGATCGCGAACGGATGCGGCGCGCGTTCCTGCGCGCGTTCGGGCAACCGCCACAGGTGATACGGCGCGCTTCGCGCGGCGATGAATCGCGCCATTTGTGACACCCATGTCCGCAATGTTCGGAACGTGAGCCTGTTTTTCCCGCTGCACGATCGGCATAGAGTTCTCGTCAAGGCAACGGACTTTCCACACTCTCAGGCAAAAACCTGGCGGAACGTCCACCGTGCTAAACCAGATCTCAAGCAGAGGGAATCATGTCCAAACTCTTTACCGGCGTTCGAGTCGGCCCATATGAATTCGCGCACCGCGTGGTGCTCGCTCCGCTCACGCGCATGCGCGCCGAAGACGGCGCCAAACCAGGCCCTCTGATGGCCGAATACTACGCGCAACGTACTTCCGAAGGGGCATTGCTGATCAGCGAAGCCACTATCGCCGCTGCGAACGGCAACGGTTATCTTGGCGCACCGGGTCTCTTCGACGACAGCCAGATCGCCGGCTGGCGCCTTGTGACCGATGCTGTGCATGCCAAGGGTGGCAAGATCTTTCTACAGCTCTATCACGCCGAGCGGCTCGTGGGGCGATATGTCGGACAGCGATCCGGTTGGCCTTTTCAGTTACGTGGCAGAGCAACTGGACAAGCTGGATCTGGCTTACCTGCATCTGATCGAACCGCGGGTGCTGGGGAATGTCGACGATGAAAGCAAGGATCAGCGCCCAGTGGCGGCACAACTGATCCGCCAGCATTACAAAGGCACGATTATCGCGGCGGGTGGCTTCAAGGGCGATACGGCCGAGGCTATCGTCAAGGCTGGCGACGCGGACCTGGTTGCCTTCGGACGGGACTTCATCGCCAACCCGGATCTGCCTGCGCGTCTACGTGACAAGCTGCCGCTGAATCCGTACGATCGCCCGACCTTCTTCGGCGGCACGGAAGCCGGCTATACCGACTATCCGTTTTATAGTGAGGAAGCCTTAGCGGTCTGAAAGCGCGGAGGATACCGGTGAGGCGGCGGTGACGGCACAGAACTGCCTCACCGCCGTCGCCTCCCCGGCGGCGCTACCCGAGAATCGACTCAAGACTGCGGCAGCCCGACCACGTACATCCCACCCTGAAACTGCTGCGCGGGATCGTCGAATTCCTCAGTCGGCGCCTGAACCGGAAACAGCCCATCGAACTCGGCGGAACTGTCCTGCGGCCGATAACCCAAAAACGCAGCCTTGCTGTTATCCCACCACAAGACCCGGTTGTTCGACACGCCGTACACAATCGCATGCCCCACGCGATTCGTGAACAGCGAGCAGCGCACCAGTTCGATAAAGTCGCGGTAGCTCAGATAGGTCACCAGCATGCGCGGGTTTTTCGGTGCTTCGAACGAAGAACCGATCCGCATGCACACCGTCTCCAGACCGAAGCGGTCGAAGTAGTAGCGCGACAGCGATTCGCCAAAGCACTTCGTCACGCCATAGAGACTATCCGGACGCAGCGGGGAATCCGCATCGAGCACAGACGTGGTTGGATGAAAGCCGATTGCGTGATTGGAGCTCGCAAACAGCACGCGCTTCACGCCATGCTTCTGCGCCGCGGCGTACAGGTTGTAGACGCCGCGAATATTCGCTTCGAGAAGATCGTCGAAGCGCGCATCCGTGGAGATGCCGCCCAGATGCACGACAGCATCGACGCCCTCGAGCAACGCGTCCACCGCTGCACGGTCTGCAAGATCGAGCACGACGTGCTCTTCGTGCGCAGCCGCTTCGCCCATTGGCGCGATATCGGACAGACGCACCACATCCGCCCATTGCGCCAGCGCGCCGCGCAACTGCCGGCCGAGATTGCCGGCCGCACCGGTCAACAAAAGCCGTTTAAAGGGCTTACCCGTCGATTCCTGCTGATTGCTCATCCTGCGACTTCTCCGATTCTGCCACCGCCGTCCAGCAGGCCGTGGCCGGACAGAGGTAGCGGTTGCTTATGCGCGTGCCGCGTCGGCACCGCGCGGAACTGCATCGGCGGCGCGCTGCTGCGGCTCGGCCGGTTCTTTCAACACGAGCCATACTACGACGGCCCCGATAAGATCGAAACAGGCGAGCGAGACAAACAGCGGGTCATAACCGACCAGCGCCACCAGTACACCCACCGCCAGCGAAAACAGCGTGGCGCCGGCGTAACCGGCCATCCCCGTCAAGCCGGTGGCAGTTGCGACATCGTTCTTGCCGAACACGTCGGAAGCGAGAGTGTAAAGGGCGCCGGACAGCGTCTGATGCGCAAACCCGCCGATACAGAACAGCGCGATAGCGACATACGGGCTGGTCACCAGACCGATGCAGGCAGGTCCGATCATACACAACGAACCCGTCACCACCACCAGTTTGCGCGAGGTGATCAGCGAGGTGTTGAAGTGCTTCTGATACCACGGCGCGAGATAACCGCCCAGCACGCAACCGATATCAGCCGCGAGGAACGGCAGCCACGCGAACATCGCGATCTCTTTCAGATTCATGTGACGCACGCTCACCATATAGAGCGGAATCCAGAAATTGAAGGTCTGCCAGGCCGGTTCGGCGAGAAAACGCGGAATCGCGATACCCCAGAACGCGCGGCGCTTGACGATAGCGCGCCATGAGGGGCGGGCAGCCGTCGCCGTCTTGTGTTGCGCTTCCTGGCCTTCAAGGATGTAATCGCGCTCGCTATCGGACAGGCGTGGCTGATCTTTCGGCGCACGGTACAGCAGCAGCCACAGCACGCTCCACACAAGCCCAAGCACGCCGATCGACACGAACGCCATACGCCAGTTGCCGTGCAGCACCCACCAGACGACGAGCGGCGGCGCGATCACCGCCCCGATCGACGAGCCGATGTTGAACCAGCCCGTAGCAATCGAACGCTCTTTGGCGGGAAACCATTCGGAGGTGGCCTTGAGGCCGGAGGGAATGCCGGCCGCTTCGGTCAGACCGAGCATGCCGCGAAACACTGCGAGCGAAATCCAGCCGTTGGCCGCGCCGTGCAGCATGCAGGCGCCGGACCACGCGATGGCGAACAGCGCGAAGCCGATCTTGGTGCCGACCACATCGAGCACGTAGCCGGCCACCGGTTGCATGATCATGTACGCGCCCTGGAACGACGCGACGATATACGAGTACTGCGCGGTCGAAATGCTCAGCAGCCGGTTCATTTCCGGCGCGGCCACCGCCAGCGAATTGCGCGCAATGTAGTTGACGATCAGACCCGAGGTGACGAGTCCAATCATCCACCAGCGCATGCCTCTAACCTTGCCCATTTGCTCCTCCGGAGTGCCGCCGTGTGCTGACGTGCTGTTTAATTTGGTGTGCGGCGTCTGCTTGTCGCGGATCGCACCGCGGACGCACCACCATGCAGCGTCGCACCATGGACGCCAAGATAATCAACCGGGGGAATAGTTGTCAAGCAACATTGAAGTTGAATGATTTTGGCCGAAGGGTTAATCGCTATTTTTGGTTATATTTACGTCTTACTTGACAGATTTTATAGCCCACTTAGGCGATCAAACGGCTAACCGGGTGTTTACCCGCAATGTATTTTTGCCAAACAACTTTGCAAGGTTCGCGAATAGTTCCTTCCGATAGCAAAAACGCCCCGAAGGGCGTTTTGCCAGGCACAACCGCGTGCCCTCTTCCTGACGCTTGAGCGTTAGAAATTGAAGTTGTCGATATTGCTCGAATCGAACGTGGTCGGCGGTCCAAGAATGATTTCGCCCTGCGGCCCGATGGTGCGCTTGCCGAGCTTACCCGCGGCGAACGACTCGCCTTCCTTGCCGGTAATCGTCCCCGAAGCGAGCGCCGCAGCGGCATAGGCAGCGAGGTACCCGAGCTGGTTCGGATCCCACAACTGGAACGCTTTCACCGTGCCGTTCTTGACGAACGCGCGCATCTGGTTCGGCGTGCCCAGGCCGGTCACATCCACTTTGCCCTTGCTGGACGACGTCGAGATGTAGCGTGCCGCCGCCGCAATGCCTACCGTCGTCGGCGCAACGATCGCCTTCAGATTCGGGTAAGCCTGCAGCAGACCCTGAGTCTCGACGAACGACTTCTGGTCATCGTCATTGCCGTAGGCAATTTTCACGAGCTTGATCTTCGAGTATTCCGGCTTCTTCAACTCCTCCTGCATCCATTTGATCCAGGTGTTCTGGTTCGTCGCATTGGGCGTGGCCGAGAGAATCGCAAACTCGCCCTCGCCGCCCATCAGCTTCGCAACCAGTTGGACCTGCCCGCGCCCGATGCCTTCCGCGTTGGCCTGATTCACAAACAGTTGCCGCCCTTCCGGCGCCGTATCCGAGTCGAACGTGACGACCTTGATGCCCTGCGACATCGCCTTCTTAAGATAAGGCACGACCGCGTTCGCATCATTGGCGGCGATCACGATCGCATCCTGACGCTGCGTGATCAGCGTATTGATGTATTGCACCTGGGACGATGCGCCCGCATCCGACGGCCCCACCACCTTGCCGACGCCGCCGAATTCCTTGATCGCGGCCATACCGCCGTTATCGGCGATCACCTCGTACGGGTTGTTGATCTGCTTCGGGATGAATGCAATCTTCAGGCCGCTCTTGAGATCGGCCGCGCCTGCTGCGAGGCTGATGCCCAGCAGCGTGGCGCAGAGCGCGACGGCTCCGGCCTGACGTAGGGGTTTGAACATGAAGTGTCTCCTGGCTAGATAATCGGACGTTAATGCGTCCGGGTTGTTGATATCAGGAACGGCACACCGTACAACAGCCGTACGGCAAAACTAGGACGCCGACGACCTGGCGATAAACCGCCGGTCGCGCATCGCGCGCCAGCGGGCCACCAGATTGGGGATCAGCACCGACGCCAGCAGCAGCACGCCGGTGACGATCGTGAGCGTTTCGCTCGAGACGTCATCGAGCGTCAGCGCGTTTTTCAGCACGCCGATAATCAGCAGCGACAGCAACACGCCGACCATCGAGCCGCGCCCCCCAAAAATGCTGACACCGCCAAACAACACCGCCGCGATCACGGAAAGCTCGAAACCCTCGCCATTGTCGCCACGCGCGCTGGTAAAGCGCAGCGTATAGACGACGCCGGCTAGCGCGCTCATCGCGCCCGACATCACAAACAGGCGCAAGCGGATCTTCGCCACTTCGATACCGGAGAACGTCGCGGCGGTCGGATTGGCGCCGATCGCGTAGAGGCTGCGGCCAAACGCCGTGGCCTGCAACAGCACCGTGAAAATCACGGCGCCGACGATCACGATCACAAATGGCAACGGGATAAACGTCGGGCCAAGGTTGTTCATGCCAAAGGCCGTGTAGCCAGCCGGAAAATCCGCGACCGCCTGATCGCCGAGCAGCACATAAGCGAGGCCGCGAAACAGCGCGAGCGTACCGATCGTCACAGCAAGCGACGGCAGGTTCAGCTTGACGATCACGAGGCCGTTCAGCAGCCCGGCCAGCGCGCCGACGATCAGCACCAGCACGATCACGACCGGCATCGGCAGACCCATATGCCACAGCACGCCCATCAGCGCACTCGATGCCCCGAGCACCGAAGCCACCGAGAGATCGATTTCAGCGGCGACGATGATCAAGGTCATCGGCAGCGCCATCAGCGCGATTTCGGTGAGATCGGCGAGGACGTTGCTGATATTGGCGCCGGTCAGAAACACCGGCGACAACACGCGGCCCAAGGCCAGCGACAACGCCAGCACAATCACAAGCAGCACTTCCCAGCGCAACGGCGTCTCGCGTTTGCGGGTCAGCAGCGCGGAATCGGGTTTAGCCATGATCGCGTTTCCTTATCATGCGTTTGGCGACGGAGCGGGCCAGCAAGGTATCGGCTGCGATCGCCACGACGATCAGCGCGCCCTGAATAGCCTGCTCCCAGAATGGCGACACGCGCAGCACCACCAGCGCGATACTGATCACGCCCAGCACCAGCGCACCCAGTGTCGCGCCGAGGATGGTGCCGACACCACCCGTAATCGCGACGCTACCCACCACGGCTGCGGCTACCACCTGCAGTTCGATACCTTTAGCAGTACTGGCATCCACAGTGCCGAAACGCGCGAGCCATAGCGCGCCCGCAAAGCCCGCAATCGCACCGGACAATAGAAAGCCCGACATCACGCGCCGCTCGACATTGACGCCCGCGAGCCGCGCCGCTTCCGGATTCGAACCGATCGCATAGTGCTCACGGCCGGCGCGAAACTGCTTGAGATACACCGACAAGCCGATCAGCACCACAATGGCGATCAGGGCGAGCGTCGGCACGCCGAAGAACACGCCGGTCGCAAGCCGCGAATAGGCATCGGGCAAACTGGTCGCATTGATCTGTCCGCCATGCACCCATGCATAGTCCGCGCCGCGGAAGATATAGAGCGTCGACAGCGTGGCGACCAGCGACGGCACGCGCCCTACCGCCACCAGCAGCGCATTGATGCCACCCGCTACCAGGCCGATCGCGAGACCAGCCGCCAGCGCCACGATCACCGGCATATGCGGAAACGCGACATACAGACTGCCAACCGCATAGGCGCTGATACCGACCGTCGATCCCACTGAGAGATCGATATGCCGCATCAGGATCACGACCGTCATGCCGGCCGTCAGCAAGCTGATAATCGACACATTCAGCAGCACGTCGCGCAGATTCTGCAGATTCAGAAACTGCGGCCGCGCGAGAGCGGTGCCTACGATCAGCAATATCAGCACGACAAACAGCGTGGTTTCGCGGCTTTTTGCCAGTGCGGAAACCAGTCCGCCCGTTTTCGCAGGCGGACCACCGGCGACGGGAGGCCGCACTGGCGCCGGATGAGGATGAGTATGGGAGTGGCGCATCATGCGGCGTGCCCTAGTGGGTTCACAGGCTGGCCTAGCGCGGCGCCCATGATCCGTTCTTCGTTCGCATCGGCGCGTGCAATCTCGGCGCTGATACATCCTTCGTGCATCACCAGTACGCGGTCGGCCATGCCGAGCACCTCTGGCAATTCGCTAGAGATCATCAGCACGGCCATGCCGTTCGTGACCAGTTCCGCCAGTGCGCTATACACCTCCGCTTTGGCGCCGACGTCGATGCCGCGCGTGGGTTCGTCGATGATCAGGACCTTTGGGTCGGTCGCGAGCCATTTGCCGAGCACGACCTTCTGCTGGTTGCCGCCCGAGAGCGTGCCGACCGGTGCATTGGCATCACCTGCTTTCAGACGCAGACGCGTGCCCCACTGCGCCGCAAGTTGCGTTTCGCTGCGCGTGGAGATGAGTCCGTGTTTGACGAGGCGCCCGAGCACCGTCATCGACGCATTGCGCGCGATGCTCAGTTCAAGCGCCAAACCTTGCTGACGACGGTCTTCCGGCACCAGCGCTAAGCCGGCGCGCACTGCTGCGGCGGGGCGTCCGGTGGCAAGCGGTTTACCGGCAATCCACACCTCACCCGCGTCGAGCGGATCGATACCGAAGATCGCCCGCGCCACTTCACTGCGTCCCGCGCCAACCAGACCCGCCAGCGCCACGATTTCACCCGCGCGGACTTCGAACGAGATGTCCTTGAACACACCCAACCGCGTCAGTCCACGCACCGACAAACGCACTTCTCCCGGCGCGACATCCGCCTTCGGGTAGAAGCTCTCCAGATCGCGCCCGACCATCTTGGCCACAATCGCCGCCGTTGTGAGATCCGCGGTAGGCGCGTCGAATACCTTGGCACCGTCACGCATGATGGTGACGTGCTGCGTCAAGGCAAACACTTCGTCGAGACGGTGGGTAATAAACAGGATCGCGACATCGCGTTCACGCAGCTTGCGCACGATCGCAAAGAGCCGCTCCACCTCGGTCAAGGACAACGCCGCGGTCGGCTCATCCATGATCAGCACGTTCGCGTTCAGCGACAGCGCCTTGGCAATTTCAATCACCTGCTGATCGGCGATCGACAACCCGCGTACGAGTTGATCCGCCTGCAGATCGACGCCGAGCGATGCGAGCAGGCCATTCACTTCGCTGCGCATCGCGTCGTACTGAATCCGTCCAATACGGTCCACCGGCTGGCGGCCCATGAAAATATTCTCGGCAATCGAGAGATCGAAGAACAGCGTGGGTTCCTGATAGATCACCGCGAGACCGGCATCGCGTGCCGCGGCGGGCGTCGCAAAGCTCTGCGCGACGCCATCGATCAGAATCTCGCCGGTATCCGGTTGATGCACCCCGGCAAGAATCTTCACCAGCGTCGATTTGCCCGCGCCGTTTTCGCCGAGCAGCGCATGCACTTCGCCCGGCAATAGCTTGAGGTCGCCGTCGGATAACGCGCGCACCCGCCCGAACGATTTGCTCGCATGCCGCAGTTCAAGCCGGGGCGTAGCGGTTGTCTGTTGCTGCACTGCCTGTCTCCTCCATCATGCGGCGTCGTAAGCGCGCCGCGTTTCATCGCGGATGCTGTGTTGCCACGTCGCCGGGTGACGACGTCAATCCGCATCAGATCCGGTACACGCGCTCCGCGTTGCGGCGAAACAGCGCGTCCCTTTCGGCAGCGCTTGCATCCGCAACGATCGATGCGTAGCCGCGCCAAAGATCTTCATACGAGCCAAACAAACGGTCCACCGGGAAATTCGATGCAAACATCGCGCGCTCGACGCCAAACGTATCGATCGTCTCGAGCACATAAGGACGCAGGCTTTCCACCGTCCATTGGTGATCGAACATCGCGAAGCCACTGAGTTTCACGGTCACGTTCGGGCAGCCGGCCAACTTGCGCATGCCGTCGCGCCATGCGCGGTATCCGGCCACGCTACTGCGGTCAACGAACATTCCCGCGTGATTGATGATGAACTGCGTATCCGCGTGGGCCTGGGCCAGCGCCACAGCCTCGTCCATCTGCGACGGATAGATTTGCATATCGAACGACATGTCATAGCGCCGCAACAGCGCGAAATTCTCGCGCCATACGGAATCGCGCATCAGATGGCGCCCGATGTAGTCGAACAGCTTGTTCTCGTGCACGTTCAGGATCTGCCGAATGCCGCGCGTATTCGCAAAGGCCGCGTGCCCTTCTAAAACCTGCGCGGCATTCGGCGCAGAGAGATCAACGCCCGCGACGATGCCATTCGGCATGCCGCGCGACCCAGCCTCATTCGCGAGGCCTTGCAACCAGCGAGTCTCCTCGACCGGATCGGCGGGGTCGTGATTCGCCTCCACGTGCACCACTTTCAGAATCTGGATCTCGCCCGCTTCGCGCAGCAGATCCGCCAGCAGATAGTCGTGCTTGAGTTCGCGCGCGTCCCCAACAAACGACACGCCCGGATTCGCAAGCCACGGGTAATGGTGCGTCTTCAGATCCCACAGATGGATATGCGGGTCGACAACTTGCATGGAATAGCCTCCTCGCTTCAACCCGCCGACTGCAGATGAAACACCGGCTCCAGCGCCTGCTGCAGCGGCGTGTGATTCGGGGCGGTCTGCATGATGTCGGCCATGTGATCCCACCATTTGCGCATGACTTCGAGCTCGGGCAAACGGTCCATATGATGATCGGGGGTACGTGTCAGGATGGCAAAGAGGTGGTGGGTGCCCCCGTCGAAGAAGATGCGGTAGTCGCGCACGCCCGCCTGCTGCAACGCATCAACCAGCTCGGGCCAGATCTGCTGATGCCGGCGCTCGTATTCGTCGCGCATGCCGGGGTTTAGCACCATCCGGAAAGCGATTGTCTCCATTGCGGCCTGTCTCCCGTGTTGGGTTTTGATCTGCCGGGGCGCTTTCTGGGGGAAGCGTCTGAACCGACTATAATTCCTCGATCGATAGCATCTCAATCCGTTGTTGGGATTGGGCGATCCAGAAACCGGATCGCATGCCCGGCGATTGCATTTGCAAGCCGTGCCTTCCGATGCACTTTTCACCGTATCTGTCACCGCATTTGCCCAATGAGCCAGAACGCTGCCACCGTCGCCCTCGTCAACCGGCTCAAATTCAAGCATCTGGCGCTGCTGGTCGCGCTCGACGACGCCCGCAACCTGCATCAGGCCGCCGATGCGGTCAATGTCGCGCAACCCAGCGCGTCCCGCATGCTGGGCGATATCGAGGAAGCGTTCGGCTTCCTGCTGTTCGAGCGCAACGCGCGCGGCATGCAGCCCACCTCGCTTGGCGTCGTCACCCTCGCCTATGCGCGCCGCGCGCTGGCGGAGCTGACCCGCTTTGCCGAAGACCTCGACGTCAAACGCAAAGGCGGACATGGACAGCTGACCGTGGGCGCCATCATGGGCGCCGCGCCCGACCTGCTGGCCATGGCGGTCGCCGCGCTGAAGACGGAACGGCCGCTGCTCAATGTGCGCATCCTCGGTGAAACCAGCGATCAGGTGGTCCAGTTGCTGCACCGCCGCGAAGTGGACCTGGCGCTTGGCCGGCTGACCAGCCCCTTGCAACACAACGACTTCAGCTTCGAACCGCTCGCCCGCGAAACCTTGATGCTGGTGGTGCGCGCCGCTCATCCGCTGGCGCAGCGCTCGGCCATTACCTTGCGCGAACTGATCGACTGGCCGTGGGTCGCGCAGCCCGTAACAAGTCCGGCGCGCGTGCTGTTCGAAGAGGAACTGGCCCGCGCGGGGCTCGCCACGCCGGTCAATCTGACCGAATGCGCCTCGATCTTCGCCACCCTGCAATTGCTCGAAAACTACGACGCCGTCGCGATGCTGCCCGAATCCGTCGTGCGCGATCACGTGCGCGGCAAACTGCTGGTGGCGCTGCCCGTCGAAATCGGCAAAAGCCTGTCCGGCTTCGGCATTCTGACTCGCAAGGAAGAAGCGCTCGCTGAACCCGCGCTGCATTTCATCGACCTGCTGCGTAGCGTCTCGCATCAGCTTGCCCGCGACGCGAATGCGCAACCGGAAAGCAGCAAGGGAGCAGCGGTCGCAGTTCCCGCCGGTCACATTGCGCCGCTGCCCGCCCACTGAGCCTCGCACGTTCACTGCAGGTTGACGAACAGACCGCCGTCTACCAGCAATGCCGCGCCCGTCACATAGCGGGCGTAGTCCGAGGCGAGGAACACCACGCAGTCTGCGACATCCTCCGGACGCCCTAGCCTGCCTAGCGGTATCCGTTTCTCGAAGTAGGCTTTCTTGCTTTCGTCGGCAAGGTCCTCGGCATTCAGATCCGTTGCGATGGTGCCCGGCATCACCGAGTTGCAGCGGATGCCATACGGTCCCAACGCGATCGCGCATGACTGCATCAGCGAATGCACGCCGGCCTTGGTCGGTGTGTAATGGGTCTGCATACCGCCGCCCACCAGCGCGCTGATCGAACTGGTCGCGACGATCGCGCCGCCTGTTCCCTGCGCCTTCATCTGCTGTGCCGCGGCCTGCGTCACAAAGAACGCGCCATTCAGGTTGACCCCAACCGTCGTTTCCAGCACCTCCGGCGGCATGTCGAGGAACGCGTGAAACGGACAGATGCCCGCGTTGCTCGCCAGCACGTCGACCTTGCCGAACGCTTCCACCGTGCGGCGCACCAGCTCCGTGCCGGTTTCATGCGCGGCCACGTTGCCTTCCACTGCCAGCGCGCGCCGGCCCAGTGCCTTGATCTCGGCCAGCACTTCTTCGACGGCCGAGCGGCGTCCGTACGACGCGTCGTTATCGCCCCAGTAGTTGATCGCCACATCGGCGCCTTCGCGAGCGCAAGCCACCGCGATGGCCCGGCCGATGCCACGCGATCCGCCTGTGACGATCACCACCTTGTCCTTGAGCAGCACTTCTTTCTCCTTGATCGATCGGATTGCATCGTGCGCCTTTCGACGCACGTTTCGACATGCCGTTCAACGTGCCCGGCGCATCTGGCGCATTTCAACGCGGATAAGGCCGCACCAACGCGCATTCCGGATTGAGCCGCACGCCAAAACCCGGGGTGTCCGGCACCTTCATGCGGCCATTCACGGGCACCGGTTCGTCGAGCAGCAGCGGTGTGAACATCGGCACCACCTCATCGGCCTTTGGCGCCATCATCAGAAACTCGGCGAACGGCGAGTTATGACGCGTCACCACGAAGTGATAGCTGTACACCGACGAGCCGTGCGGCACCACCATCACGTTATGCGCATCGGCCAGCGCGGAAATCTTGATCAGCTCGGTGATGCCGCCACACCAGCCGACATCCGGCTGGATCAGATCGCAGCATTCCATCTCGAGCAGCATGCGAAAGCCCCACCGCGTCGCCTCGTGTTCTCCCGTGGAGACCATCATGCCGCGCGGGACGTTGCGGCGCAGTTCGGCGTAACCCCAGTAGTCGTCCGGCGGCAGGCATTCTTCCAGCCATTTCAGACCGTACTCGTGCGCCGCGTGTGCGAGTTTGGTAGCGTACGGGACGTCGAGGCTCATCCAGCAATCGAACATCAGCCAGAAGTCGTCGCCGACTTTCGAGCGCATATCGGCGAGTTTCGCGAGATTCTTCTTGAGTCCTTCCGCGCCTTCGGCCGGGCCGTGTTGCAGCGGCAGCTTGCCGCCGATAAAGCCCATTTCCTTGGCGAGATCGGGCCGTGCGCCGGTTGCGTAGAACACCAGTTCGTCGCGCACCGGACCGCCCAACAACTGATACACCGGCTCTTTGCGAACTTTGGCGAGCAGATCCCACAAGGCCAGATCGACGCCCGAAATCGTATTCAGCACCACACCCTTGCGACCGTAGTAGAGCGTGGAGAAATACATCTGATCCCACATTTTCTCGATGTCGGTGACAAGCTGGCCTTCGAGGAAACGCGCCAGGTGCTTCTCGACGATAAACGCGCCGATCTCGCCACCTGTTGTCACAGCAAAGCCGACGGTGCCGTCGCTCGCTTCGATCTCGACCACCAGCGTGCCCAGCACATTGATGCCGAACGACTGACGGCTCTGGCGATACTCGGGGTAACGCGCCATAGGCGTCGAGATGTGATCGTCGATCCAGTGGCCGTCGGGCTGGTCGTGATAATCCGCGCCGCCGCCACGGACGATAAAGGCACGCACGTGCTTGATAGTAGGCATGGCCATAAGAGAGGCTCCGTTTGTAGTGCAGTAAAGCGCGGCCGTCGATGCCTGGCGGGCGCGGTGTCTCGGTGATGCGTCAGTGATGCGTCAATGGGGTAAGCGGTTGGGGCGTCGGCGCGCTATACCGGCGAAACAGCGTGGCGATCAGCAAGGCAGCCAGCAGACTCGCCGCGCCGAGCACCAGCAAGCCCGCTGAGGTCGAAGCGAAGTTGTGTTCCGCAGCGGTGCGCAGCGACGGCGCGATAAAACCGCCCAGGCCGCCAAGCGAGTTGATCAGGGCAATGCCGCCTGCTGCCGCTGCGCCGGTCAGATAGCGCGTGGGGAAGGTCCAGAACAGCGGCTGCGCGGCGATAAAGCCACTGGCGGCGCAACACAGCGAAAGCAGCGCAAACAAGGGGCTATGCGTCAATCCCGATGCACCGATGCCAAGCCCGGCAAGCACCAGCAACGCAACGGCCCAGGCGCGATGTCCGCCGCTGCGGTCAGCGCGGCGCGGCACGAGCCACGTCACGACTAGCGCACACAGCCACGGCAGCGCCGCGACCAGGCCGACACGCAAACCCACCGTCGTGCCCAAAAGCGCGGCCACCTGTTGCGGCAGATAGAAGATCACGCCGTAGACGCTCATCTGGATCAGCAGATAGATCGCCGAGAGCCCCAGCACGCGGCGGTCGAGCAGCGCAGCGAGGAGATTGCGAGGCCCATGCGCGGCGGCATCGCGAGCGTTTTCGTCGAGTGCGGCGCGTAAGGCGATACGTTGCGCCCTATCGAGCCAGCGCGCGTCTTCGGGTTGATTGTCGAGATACCAGAACGCCCATACGCCGACAGCCGCGGCCATCACGCCTTCGATCAGAAACAGCCATTGCCAGCCCGCCAGACCCGCGGTGCCATGCAGTTCGAGCAGCAGGCCCGAGAGCGGACTGCCGAAGATAAACGCGAGTGGCGCGCCGAAATAGAACACGCCCACGGCACGCGCCCGCGACGATTGCGGGAACCAGTGCGTAAGGTAATAGATGACGCCCGGGAAGAAACCAGCCTCCGCGACGCCAAGCAGAAAACGAATCGTGTAGAACGCGGTGGGCGTGTGTGCAAGACACATCGACGCCGACACCAGGCCCCATGTCACCATGATGCGGCACATCCACAGACGTGCGCCCACCCGATGCAGCAGAATATTGCTTGGCACTTCGAACAATGCATAGCCGATAAAGAACACCCCGGCGCCAAACGCAAACGCAGCGTTCGACAAACCGGTATCGTGCTGCAGCGCTTTTTGCGCGAAGCCGATATTGGCGCGATCGAGGAAAGCCAGTACGTACATCAGCAAAAGAAACGGCAACAAACGCCGCATGACCTTGCTGTTAATCGCCTCGAGGGATGCGGGCGAATTCGGATTCATGTTGTCTCCTGCTCCTGATCCGCTCGTGGGACGTGGCGGCTTGACTGTCGTACGCCCCAGCGACCGGTGTCACTACCCCGTCTACGCGGGCTAGGCTGGCCGGCAGCGTGCTGACGGCTTCGCCCTCATGGCGCGCTGCGATGCGCGTCCAGGCTGCCACATACGTTGATGAGCACGCAGCACTCGCGTGCTCAACGTCTGACTGAACATCAGTAAGTCGCGCGCCCACCCGACAAATCGAACACCGCACCGGTGCTGAACGCGCAGTCTTCCGACGACAGCCACAGGATCAGCGAGGCCGCCTCTTCGGGCAGCAGGAAGCGGTTCATGGGGATCTTCGAGAGCATGTAGTCGATATGCTGCTGCGACATCGAATCGAAGATTTCGGTCTTGGCTGCCGCCGGCGTGACGGCGTTGACCAGAATGTTTTTGGTGGCGAGTTCTTTGCCGAGAGATTTGGTGAGGCCGATCAGGCCGGCCTTCGAGGCGCTGTAGTGCGACGCGTTCGGGTTGCCATCCTTGCCGGCTACCGAGGAGATATTGACGATGCGGCCGTAGCCCTGCTTGAGCATCTGCGGTACCACAGCGCGGCAGGTCAGATACGGGCCGATCAGGTTCACGTCGATCACGCGGCGCCAGACATCGGGCTCCAGCTCCCACGTGGTGCCGTTACCGCCGGTGATGCCCGCGCAGTTGATCAGCACGTCGATCGTGCCGTGGGCGGCAAGCGTTTCGCTGACCGCCTTATTCACCGAAGCCTCGTCGGTCAGTTCGACGATCGCCGTCGAGACTTTGCCGAGTTCGGCCAGTTCGCCGCGGCTGCGCTCGAGACGCGCCGCGTCGACGTCCCACAGCGCCACCGAGGCGCCCGAGTTCAGCGCGCGCTGCGCCACTGCATAGCCAATTCCACGCGCCCCGCCAGTAATGACGACGGTACGCCCCTCCAGATCGATTCGGTTCATCGCTTGTCTCGCTCCTATGACACCCAGTCGTACCCGGGTCACAGTGTGGTTGTGTTGGTGTCAGCCAATATACGGCGTGGCCGATACCGGAACAATTCGAGTATTGGAAGATGCGATAACAAAAGTGGATCGCGAGAGCGCGAACGTCAAGCCGCCGCACTCACCCGATTCCGCCCCGCCGACTTCGCCGCATACAACTGCGCATCGGCGGCAGCCATCAACCCGGAAGCACTCGCCCCCTGAGCCGGCACACAAGTGGCGCAGCCCACACTCACCGTTACGCTGCCGTGGCCGCTCTGCCCATAGAACAGGCTCATGCCCTGGACCCTTTTGCGGATCTTCTCCGCGACGCTCGTCGCCCCTGCCGCCGGGGTATCCGGCAGCACCACGGCAAACTCTTCGCCGCCATAGCGTGCCACCAGATCCACCGGACGCCGCACCGCCGACGCGATGCATTCGGCCACCGCGGTCAGCACTTCGTCGCCCGCGGCGTGGCCGTAGGTATCGTTAAACTGCTTGAAGTGATCGATGTCGACAAACAGCACCGACATCGGACTGCCATGACGCCGCGCGCGCAACCACTCTTCGTCGAGCCGGCGGTCGAGTACGCGACGGTTGCTCAGGCCGGTCAGCGGGTCCGTCGCCGCGAGCCGGATCAGTTCTGCCTGCGCCGCGACCTTGTCCTGAAGGGTAAATGCAAGCAACCACGACAGCACCACGAACACCGCGCCCAGCGCGAGCGTGAGGCCGCCGGCAATCAGGCTGCGCCGCCGCCATTCGGCAAGCACATCGTCGAGCGACGGCGCCACCACAGCGATCAACGGCGTGTTGTGCACACGCGCATAGGTAAACATGCGCCGTACGCCGTCGACGGCCGAACTCGCGATATACGACCCCTCCGCGTGCGCCGCCATGATCGTGAAAGTGGGAGACTTGGCGATGCTGGTGCCGATATCGCTTTCGGCAAACGGCTTGCGGGCCAGCAAGGTTCCATCGTCGAGGACGATAAACACAGACCCGGACGTGCCCGTGTTGATCCTGTCGAGCAGGTGCTGAAAATATTCGAGCCGGATAGCCAGCATCGCAACGCCCGCGAAGCTGCCGTCGGGTGCGTTGATACGCCGGGTCAGCCCGATCGACGGATTGCCGCCGCGCCATCGGGAACGATACGGATGCGATACGAACAGGCCCAGCGACGGATTGCGCTGCTGAGCGACAAAATAGTCGCGGTCGCTAAGCGGCACCACTGGATTGCGGTCGCCATTCTGGGAAGCGCGCGGGAGGCCGTCTATGCCCAATACATAGGCGCCACCGAGGTAGGCGGCGGTAGTCGCGCGATCGAACAGCACAGCTTGCCGCAGCGCCGGCGACAGGCGCCAGGTGGCCGGGTCCTGCGCGTTGTCGACCATCGACTGCAACGACAGATCGTAGATCTCGACATTGCGCGCAAGGTCGCTGGAAATCAGCGATACGAGGTTCTCCGAGGTTTCGTGGGCATGGCGCAGCGCGTCGGCCCGGCCATCGTAGAGTGTCAGAAAGGTCAGGCTCGCCATAGCAGTCGCCACCACCGTCCCGGCGAAACCCGCGAGAAACGGGTGGCCGCCCACGCTCTGCGCGACCAGCGCTCCGTAAGTGCGGAATGCTTTGCGCCAGCGTCGACGCAGGGAAAGCTTTCGATGCCTCACTCGTCCCCCTTCGTCGTGAGTAGAGCGCGCGTCCGCGGCTCGCGGCTGGCCCGCCGCGCCTTCCCGGCAGACGGTCGCCCTGCCGGGCGCCTGCCGTACCTCGTCTGCGTTACAGCGCACTACTTCGACCGCAGTAGTTCGACCGCAGTAGTTCAACTTTAACCGCTTCGTGTCGCCACGGGAAATCCGCATGTCCCCGGTTCGGACCCGCCTTGCCCGCCCGGCGAGGCCAATGTGAGCGAAGAACACCAGTTGTCGTTAAAATCCAGCCATCCGTCCAAAGACACCGAACACCTAGCAAGGAACCTGTCGATGACCGGCTCAGACTTACCCAGCCAGCTACCGGAGTTGCTGCCGCGCCTGTGGTCGTTCGCGTTACGCATTTCAGGCGACCGGCACGATGCCGAAGACCTGGTGCAGCGCGCCTGCCTGCGCGGGCTCGAACGCGCCCACCAGTTACAGCCCGGCACCTCCACCCTCAGCTGGATGTTCGCCATCGTGCACTCCACCTGGATCGACGAGTTGCGCGCCCGCAGCCGGCGCAACCGCTCCAGCACGGAGTGGGACGACGACATGCTTGAAACCGTCGCCGATCCGGCGGCGCGCACGCCGGAGGAAAACGCGATCAATAACCAGATTGTCAATGCGGTCGGACAGTTGCCGGAAGCGCAGCGCGTCGTCATGCTGCTGGTCGCCGTCGAAGGGCTTAGTTATAGTGAAGCGGCGGAGGTGCTCGAGGTCCCGATCGGCACCGTCATGAGCCGCTTGTCGCGCGCGCGCCAGACCATCGGCACGCTGTTCGGGGTTCGGGACAATCAAAAAACAAAAGTCACAGTTGCGAGTAAGGACCCGGTCTCATGAAAATGGACTCTGTTTTGTTGATGGCATATGTGGACGGCGAGCTGTCTGCAGAAGAATGCCAGGAGATCGAAAAGGAGATCGCTGTGTCGCCTGATACCGCCGAACTCGTCGCGCAATTACGCGCGTCGCAGTTGCCGTATGCGCAAGCGTTCGCCCAGCAAAAGCTGCCGCCGGTGCCGGACAGCCTGACCGAAGCCGTTGCCGCGATGGCGCGCGCCCATGCACAACGCACCGCCACGCCGGGCGCCAACGACGCCGCCGTCACGCGCGACGCCTTTACGGCACCTTCGGCGCCCATCCGCTCGCGCCTGCGTATCGCGCCGCAGTGGCTCGCGGTCGCCTTTGTTGCGGGGGTAGTCTGCTACGGCATTGGAACGCGCTTCCTGCCGGGTTTTGGCGCGACCCCGAACAGCAGTCCCACTGCGACGCTCGCGGCAGCCAATCCCGAAGAGCCAGGCTGGGTCGCCGCTGCAGCGGGATATCAGCAGCTCTATTCGCGCGAGACCGTGGCACAGGTGCCGGTCAATGCCGAACTCACGGCGCAAACCGTCGACGAAATCCAGCATCAGGACGGTCTGAACGTACGGATTCCGGATCTGAGTCAGGCGGGCCTGACCTTCAAGCGCGTGCAACGGTTGCGCTTTAAAGACAAACCCCTGGTGCAGATCGTCTATCTGCCGCAGCAGGGCGCGCCCATCGCGCTATGCGTCATGAAGGAAGGCAAGCCTGACACCACGATCGCAGAACGACGCGTTGAGAGCATGAACGTCGTGACCTGGCGGCACGCCGATCTCAGCTACGCGCTGATCGGCAAGCCCGAAGGGACCGACCTGCCTGCACTGGCCAAACGTATCTCCGATAACGACGTGCAGACGCTGTTCGGCGATGCGGGCATCTCGATGCTGGCGGCTAACTGAACCCGGCAAAAAAATATCGTTGCGGCAGGGAATAAGCCGGAAACAGCGAGCGTTCAATGGAGTAACCGGTGACGCACCGCATGGCCGCAAGGCCACGCGGCGTCGGAGGTTACATCCTGTCCATTTCAAGAGACGTCCATGAAAATGAATCGAACGCTTACCGCACTGGTGTTGTCTCTGAGTCTCGCCGCACCTGCGCTCGCCGTTGCCGACACGCTCAACCTGCAAGCCCACCTGCTCGCCTCCTCCGAAGTGCCGCCCAAAACCAGCGACGGACACGGCGAATTGACGGCAACCTACGACACCGCGTCGAAGGTGTTGCATTACAAGGTCACCTACGCGGACCTCACCGGGCCCGCCAGCATGGCGCATTTCCACGGCCCGGCACCGGTCGGCAAGAACGCGCCGGTGGCGGTTCCGATCCCGATGGACAAACTGGCCAGTCCGATTGATGGCGACGCCACGCTGAGCGCTGCGCAGGAAAGCGATCTGCTGGCCGGCAACTGGTACTTCAACGTCCATACCGCGAAGAACCCCGGCGGCGAGATTCGCGGTCAGGTCGAACAGGTGAAGTAAAGCATTTGCCGCCTGGCGGCCTGAGCGCTGTATCGCTTTGCGGGACACCTAAGGCTTCGTCTGGCTGCTGTTGTCGGGCGCCTTCGTAACCCGCTTGCCGATTCTGTGCAGCGTTGCGCAAACGAGGTGCACCCGCGATTCGTAGTCCTGCGGGTCACCCACTTTAAGCGACTGGTATTGGAGCAAGGTGGGGGTGGCCCGCTGCCATCCGTAGTCCCATTGCGTGTCGAAGCTGGGCGGCGAGGAAAGCGAGCGCTTCAGATTCGCCTTGTAGGTCGCGATTTGCGCGGCCGTGAAGCCGCACAGATCACGTCCAAGGTGCGCGCCGCGGCCGGCCGACTGGATGCGGTCAGCGACGGCCTCGTCATCCGCGTAAGCGCTCGTCGTAACCAGGCTACCCACAGCCAGGCACAACGCGACGATGACGGAACCTGTATGGGCCATGGAGTACCTCCTTCAGCAATACGCCTGCGCAACCTGCGCCGCCCTCGTTGCCGGTTCGGCTTGCGTTTCAACCGGCCGTCAGAACCGATAGCCCGCACCAGCAAATATCACATCAGAATCGCGGTTGTAACGGGTCACCACCCGGTTCCATTCAAGCCGCGCATCCCAGCTTCTGGTGAAACGATAGGAACCTGCAATGGTGACGAGACCGGAGAATTTGCCGGCTCCTGGTCCCGGTGATTCGCTGTTCTCGTTTTCGTTGATCGCGTAGTACGCGCCGGCTCCCACGCCGAGCGTCACCTTGTCGTTAAAGAACGCACGGGTTGCCCAGAGCTGACTCGTAATGCCATCCCGGCGCGCCAGTTTGCTGCTGCCTTCATGCAGATAGCCGAGCGTCACATCGAGATATCTGGCAAGACCTCGCCGGTACTCGATGGCGCCGCCCAGCGCAGACGGCGAGCTCGTCGAGTTGACGATAGTCTTGCCCAGATACACAGCCACCTCGTTATTGGTCACGTTAGTGCTGCTGCCGGCTGCCCAGTCTCGCGGACCTGGCGTATCCGGTGCGTCGAGCTGATAGCCTACGCCGAACATAACGCTGGTCGCATCCGGACCACGCTGTACATGCACGCGATTGAGCTGCAGCTGCGTAATCCAGCGACTCGATGCGTAATATGCTGCACGCACGCTATAGACCACGCCCCAGCCGTGGGTGTCGGAATAGCTGCCGCCCTGATCGGCGGTGGTCGTGTCGAAATAGCGATACGGGCCGATACCCGCCTGCAGAACGAACTTAGGATTGCCGACGGGAATGCGGCCCCAGAGCTGAACCATCTGGCCGTCACGATGATGGTCGGGAATATGGCCTTCGTTCAGCCAGCTAAAGCTGGCTGCAAAGTATTGTCCGAGACCTTCCTGGTAATTGAAGGCCCATGTGTAGGTATTGGTGCTGCCGGCGCGGGAACCTCCACCGAACAGTGAGAACTCCTGTGCATCGGCCGCCGGAGCACCGAGCAATCCACTCGTGACGAGCGCGACGCCTAGCACCGCATTGCGGACTGGGCGTGCCGCGGAACGCGCAGCGGCAGCGGCCTCGAGCGCCTCTTGCGCGTCCGCGGGCAATTCCTCTTTGGCGGCTCGGGCATGCCGGTAGACCTCTTCGCGCGCTTCACGGGCAAAGCGCTGTTTTTCCACGAGTTTGAGTTTGCGGGTGCGGTCTGCGCCGAGCACCGTGTAATAACGCTCGGCGTGCAGACGCTTGAAGCGGGCGTAGAAGTCCGGGCCCGGCAAACCCGAGTCAGTGCAGAGGAGCGATGCGTAATCGGCAAGCTGCAAATCGCAGATGGATGCAGCCGTGCGCTCCAGGGCGGCATAGCGCCTGTTTAACGCGTAATCCGCGGGGAAAATAGCATGGAACGCGCCGTACGGAACCAGTTTCCTGTGCCGCGCTGCCCGCAAAAGCAACTGTGCGATCCTCGCCTCGAAGTCGATTGGCATCTACAGTCCCTATAAAGACAGCGAGCGTGAGCAGGCACCGCTGCAGCGCGCGGCCTGGACCTGGCCGGCGCGCGGGTTCAGCGTTTATCGGGGCGGCGTGACCACCACGTATTTCACCGTCGGGCCCACGTATTGCGGCTGATACCAGTTCGGCCCGCACTGCTGATACAACACACCGCCGACCATCACGCTATTGCAGCTCGGCGGTAAAGCCGCGACGGTCGTTCCGACTACGACTGCCGTCGTCACGCCCACTGCCACGCCGACCGCCACCGGGTCGACGTACCAGCCGTCGTCGTGATGATGGTGATCGTAGTCATCGTCGTGATGATCGTGGTCGTCGTCGTGGTGTCCGTCGTCGTGGTGTCCGTCGTCGTGGTGACCATCGTCGTGGTGATCGCTGCCGCCGTTGTGGTCGCTGCCGCCGTTGTGGTCGCTGCCGCCGTTGTGATCGCTACCACCATTGTGGTCGCTACCGCCGTTGTGGTCGCTGCCACCGTTGTGATCGCTACCGCCGCCGTTGTGGTCACTGCCACCGCCGTTGTGGCTGCTGCCACCGCCGCCGCTGTGTTCGCTGCTGCCAACGCCGTGCGAGTTCTGGCCGCCCCCTCCGCCGTTGCTGCCGCCACCGCCTCCGTGCGCAGATTGACCGCCGCCACCATGAGACGGACCACCGCCCTGCGCCCCGCCGAAATTACCGCCACCGTGAAAGCCTCCCCCACCTCCTCCACCACCGCCCTGAAATCCGCCACCGCCACCGCCAGCACCTCCATGGAAACCACCGCCACCGCCGCCATGAATGCTGGTCCGCGCGCCACCACGAAAACCAAAGGCAAACGTCGAGGTTGAGGTTGCCGAAAACATCACGGCGAGCGCAATACCGGTCAATCGCGTCAGTGGTTTCATTGCGCGTCTCCCTGTTGGTCGTCGCCCGTCGTGGTCGGTGGCCGCATCGGAATCTCCCTCGCGCCAGGGCCCGGATGGAACGTGAAGGTGCCCGCTTCGAAGGTGGGGTTCAACGTCCACTGATAGTTGACCGCATGCTGCGGCCGCGATGGCTGGGTCGTATCCGTCACGACAAACCGGCACGGCAATGGCCGCGCGCCGGTCTGGATCCAGAGCTCCCAGTCGAGGCCCGGCTGTTGATAGGCATAGTGGTTGCACCATTTGCCGTCGACCTTGTCGAGGCCGATAAAGAGCGCGCTCGTCAGCGACTTTTCGTCGTCCGACTGCTCGCCCCAGTAGAACAGGTCGACGAGCGGAAGCTGGACGCCGTACTTGTCGTCGGCGTCGGCAATGAGTTCGCGAATGGTAGGCGGCGCCGGCACCCGGCTGTAGTAGTGATGGGTGTCGTTGAACAGCACGAACGTGTGACCGTCGTAGATCAGGCCCTTCGGCGCGCGGCTCCCTGTGACCACGACCCTGACCTTGTCCGGACGCTGCACCGACATCTCCGTGCGATGCAGGAAGCCGACGTTTTGGCCCGTTGTCAGCACGGCGTCCGTCACGCTATCGGCCTCGATACGGAAGCTCTTCAGGGTGCGCAAGTAGTTGCCGAGCTTGTTCAGCGCATCGACGGCCTGCTGCTGCATCTCGGGTTGCGCCTGGGCCGGCGCGTTGCTCCCAGACGCGGGAGCCTGGGCGAGCACCACGGGGGCACCGACCAGCGCCGCCAGCGCGGAGCCCATCAGGACCATGCGCCGCACCCGCAAGGCAGGCTCGCCGCCATCACGCGAAATAAACAGGTTCACTATGCTCTCCTAACTCATTGAAACGTTGCACTGACCCGGCATTCCGGCAGACAAACCGCTATACGGCGCTCCACCCGCGCCTGCGCTTAAGCGCGAATTGCCATTTCCGACTCCGCAGTCGCTCAGGAGTCAAGCGATGGCCAAACGGATAAATCTGTTTATATCGAATTCCAAAACAATTGATGTTTTCTGTCAGAGAATGACGGTGAAACCGAAATTCGCGATGGGAAGAATAGATAAAACCGCGATATCTCATGTTCTTCCATCAGTCGCGCATTAAAATAAGAGAATGCGGTGATGAAGCGCCGCACAACGTTTCTCAACGAGACGTGGCAGACAGACGGTGAGCCCGGTGTGGATTGAGTTTCTGCGACATTCTGCAGACCATGTAAAAGTGTTACTGGATGCTAGCAAACGTCTTGCCGAACATCAAGCACCATTAAGGTGATATCGAAATCAGAAATAATCAGTAGGATTGTTTCAATCCTACTGAACCGCCAATTCCCCACACACCTCTTCATAGGAAAAATGGAAAAATCACGACCGCAATTATTTTTATCCCTTTCCAACACATTCAATAAAAAATCATTTATTAGTAATGCTATCCGCCCCTGCGCGGCCGTTTTCTGGGTTCAATGACAACGGCTGGGCATGGTTTTCCAGATGGAACGCTCGCATTGCCTATGCGCCCGGACTTTGACGGACGGTCAATCTATGCCATCCCGAACCGAAGAGCTTCCCACTGTCGTCCGGCGCATGAGCGCGGGCCAGATGCTGATGGCGGGTTCTTCGGTCAGCGCAGTGGCCGATGCCCTTCATCTGTCTACCGCCACCGTCAAACGCTATAAGGCCATGCTGGAGAGCGGCGGCCTCGACGCGTTGAAGAAGATGAGCGTCGGTGGCCGCTCGTCCGCGCTCGACGCCGCGGCGCTCGAGTGGGTCGCCGCCGCACTGCGCGGCTCCGCACGCGAGCACGGTTTCCCGAGCGATGCATGGACCAACGTACGCTTGCGCGAGCTGATCGCCGCGCGCTTCGGGGTGCAGTACTCGCGGGTCTACGCCTGGCAGATCGCGACCAATCTGGGACTCGGCCACCGGCTGTCGAAATCGAGCCGTTGACCGAACCCGTTATCCTCCTCTGCTCGCGCTCCTCACAACCGCCAGATGTCCTTCAACCGGCCAAATTCCGCGGGCCGGGTAAAGGAACGGTACAACTCGCCCACCGTGCCGATTGCGTGGGCCGGCTTGAGCGTCGCGCCGGGTAGCGCCTGGGTGATCCAGTCGTAGGCATTCATATCGCGCTGTTCGGCATGCATAGCGTCGGTCAGTGCGATTAGCGCCTTGTCGGCCGAATGGCTTCCAAGGTCCATGAAGCAACTCTCGAACGGGTGTTTCGCAGCAATCGTGGGGCGTACATCGGTAGTTCGGATGCTCACATCGGTCTCCTACGAGGGTTGTCCCTTCCCATGTACCAGATCGATGTGACAACGGATCGAATCTCTACAGGAATTCGCCCTGATTTTATGGGCGGGTTGCCGGCGCGCCACAGGTTTAAGGCCATTCGAGCCAGCGCGGCGGAGCGCCGTATTCTGGAGTTCCATAAAAATGCATGCCGCATGCGAAACCGTCCTTATTATTCGAGCGATTATGTCAGCACGTTGACACAGCACACCTGCCTCACCCTATCGGACGGCCCGGAAGCACAGGCCGCAAGCGATTCGAATATTTTCGACCCGGAATGCATGATTCCAAATAGTTAAATCGAACTGATGATTACCCGTCATTCCAGCAAGGACTCGGGATCTCCTCACGATTATTTTCCAGCTGACTTTTAAAAATCAAAAAATTAAATCAATATGAGAGCGAGCGCATATAAAATCGCGACTCAAAATCCAGCAAGTCTGTGAGTTTTACCCAAGATGAATAAAAGAAAACATCCGGCCCTGCGAGGTTCCAGAGGGAAATCGGCAGCGAAAGCCATGCTGCTGCCGCTTACAGTCCAATCGATCAGAGAACGGTCGTTACGCAGCCATCTCGCACTGGAAGCGTTGCGTGCCGGCTCGGGAAACGGCCATCTGCTGAGCGAACTGATTCATGTCCTGTATGTGGCCTGGTATCTGCAGGAAGCAGGTTTCGGCACGGCTGACGCCACGCTCTATACGCACGCGGAGCAGGCGCTCGAGCGCAGTGCGGCGCGGGCCACCGGGGCAGATGTCTGGCACCTGGAAGACGCCGAAGCACATGCGCTGGAACGGTTGCTGGCGCTGCACGACCAGCAGTTGCAGGAGACCCCCGTCAAGGTGATACAGGACGTGCACAAACGTCTCGCCCGCTTTGCGCAAAGCGACCGGATTGCACCGTGGCAAAAAAATGGCCCCGTCATCTCGCGATAGCGGGGCCGAGACCCATGTCAAGGAGTTAGTCATGGAGGAGACGGGCCAATCATAGCGGCGCCCCAGCCCACAGCCAACGAAGCGTTTTCGCTTTGCTTATCCATGCCCGCTTCAGGTGCATTTCACGGCGGCCCTGCGTCGATAACCCTCCCGGCGTATATCGTTAGAACGAAAAGTCGCTTCGTGCTGCTAGTATCGATCACTAAGATGGCGGTTTAAGTCCCGCGGGCCAAGTCCCGTTTGCCCGGCGAGTTTGCGCGCAGCCCTGCGCCGCGCCCCCGGCAGCCGCTACCGAAGGAGCATTTCGTTGACCAGTTTCGATCACCAACGCCGGCCGCTCGTCATCGGCATCGGCGGCACCACGCGTGCGGCATCGTCGACCGAGCGTGCCCTCGGTTTTGCACTGCGCGGCGCCGAAGCAGCCGGTGCACGCACCCGCCTGTTCGGCGGCACGTTCCTACATAGCCTGCCGCACTACGCCCCTGAAGATCCGCAACGCACCGACGCCCAGCTCGAGCTGATCGAAGCCGTGCGCGAAGCCGACGCGCTGATCATCGCCACCCCCGGCTACCACGGCGGCGTCTCCGGTCTCGTGAAGAATGCGCTCGATACGCTCGAAGAACTGCGTGGCGACGAGCGTCCTTACCTCGACGGCCGTGCGGTGGGCTGCGTGGTCACGGCCTATGGCTGGCAGGCCGCCGGTTCGGTACTGACGTCGCTGCGCTCGATCGTGCACGCCTTGCGCGGCTGGCCCACGCCGTTCGGCGCCGGCATCAATACGCTCGAGACACGCTTCGAAACCGTCGATACCTGCTCCGACCCGAAAGTGGTCGACCAGCTTGCTACAGTCGGCCAGCAGGCCGCACAGTTTGCCCTCGCGTTCAGCACGCAGCACACGTCGGTGCCTCGCGGCGCGGCGCCCGAAGGCCGCACGGCCAAGGTGTTCACGCTCGCCAGCTAACTGGCAGGCGAAGGTACGCGGCGCCCCGGTGCCACGCAGCCCGTCAAACGGCGCCGCTACCTGCATCGGCATACGAAGCCAAAGCCGCAGCACGCCTGAATCAACCCTAAAAAGCACCCCTACGCTGCGTGTGCCAAGTAACAGACAGGCAGCGCGACGCACCGGATAGTGGTCTCGACGCATCCGGGGTCGCCTCATCCGAAATTGCGAAGACAGTTCCAGGTCGAGCGTAATTTGCTTGCGACGAATGATTGGTTCACTGGCGAGGCCACCGCGCCTACGCTTGTTCCTGCCCGCCGACCCTCCGGTCGACACTATGCGTCTGGCTTCCCTTGCAACGCACATGGGCAGAATCATCGCCAAAATCATGAATCGACAAGCTATCCAATACAAAGGTTACGAGGTCGCTCCGGTCGCGCAACAGTTGCCCAACGGGCTGTTCGCCGCGAATCTGACCATCGGCAAAACCACTGCAGATCCGAGCCGGGCGCATTCGTTCGATGCGCTCGATTATTTCTTCGACGAAGAACACGCGGTGGCCTACGCGTATCGTTGGGGACGTATGTGGATCGACAATCATCAATGACCAATACGTGACACGCACCAGTGGGAGCTGGTGTACCAGTTGGGTTTGACCTGAACAGAACGGCTTGCGCCGGTCTGCTCGATGACGCGCCTGGAATGGCTGTGACAGAATAGGCGTCATTCGAGGAGATCTCACGCATGACATGGACCGTCGACGAACAGTTGGCCCTAACGGCAACGCAAGCGGTGACTGCGATCCAGACCGGCCGGCTGAAAGCCACGGACTATGTCGCCACACTACTCGCTCGCGCTGCGGCGCTTTCGACCCTCAACGCCCTCACTGCGCTCAACATGGAGGGCGCACTCGATGCGGCCAGGCGGATCGACGCCATGACACCTGAAGCGCGCTCGGCATTGCCGCTTGCGGGTCTGCCAATCGTTGTCAAAGACAACATCAATACGGAAGGGCTTGTCACTTCGGCCGGCACGCCCGCGCTGGAGAACTTCGTGCCGCGCGCGAACGCGCCCACCGTGCAGCGCCTGCTCGACGCGGGCGCAATCGTGCTCGGCAAGGCCAACATGCACGAACTGGCGTGCGGCATCACCAGTACGAACTTCGCGCCGCATGCCGGTCACGTTCGCAACCCTTACGATCCGGGCCTGATTCCGGGCGGCTCCTCGGGCGGCACCGCCGCTGCCATTGCGGCGCGCATCGTACCAGCCGGACTCGGCACCGATACGAGCGGGTCCGTCCGCATTCCTGCAGCGCTAACCGGTACTGCGGGCCTTCGTCCATCGGTAGGCGACGGAGGCGCAGAGCGCCGCTATCACGATCCGGACGCCGTGGTGCCGATCTGCCATACACGCGACACCGTCGGGCCTATGGCGCGCGACGTCGCCGACATTGCGCTGCTGGACGGCATCGTGACCGGCGCCGGGCCGTTGCCTGAGGTTGCGCTGAGCGGTCTGCGCATCGGCTTGCCGGCGCCGCTATGGGACGGCCTGGAGTACGCCCTGGAAGACGTCGTGCGGGACGCGCTGACGCGGCTCGAGGCGGCAGGTGTGACGCTGGTGCCGGTCGAGATGGACGAGTTGTTGCCACTGAGCAGCAAGGTCAGCTCGGCGGTGGCGATTCACGAAGCTCATCTGGATGTGCCGGCATGGCTCGTCGCCAACGATGCGCCGGTCAAAACGCTGGCCGAGCTGGCGGCACGCATTGCCAGTCCGGATGTACGCGACATCTACGATGCGGTGCTTGCCGACCCGCTCGCCCATGAGTATCAGGATGCCCTGACCATGTGGCGGCCGCAGCTTCAGCAACTGTATGCCCAGACCTTCGCCACGCAACAGCTCGATGCGCTGTTGTTCCCAACCACCCGCCTCGCCGCGGTGCCGATCGATGACCTCGCAGGTTCGTCGGCCGTGTCGATCAACGGCGGAGTACCCATCGACGAAATGGACGCTTATCTGCGCAATGTTCAGCCTGCCAGCAACGCAGGCATTCCGGGCCTGTCGCTGGCTGCAGGCTTGACCGCTGAAGGTCTGCCGGTCGGTCTCGCACTGGACGGACCACTTGGAAGCGACCGGCGGCTGCTGGCTATCGGCGTAGCGTTCGAGCAGTTGCTCGGCGCGCTACCGGCGCCGACCCTTTGATGCGCGCGCGGAAAGTTTCAGCGGCCGCTGACGGCCGCTTGCGCGAGTCAGCTCGTGTGGTAAGGACCGGAAGCAGATTCAGCGGCCGCGCACGTCTCGTGATGGCCAAGGCAGCCGCTCTGGTGGCTGTCGCCGTCGTAGCGAGCAGTTGCGCCGAGCTTGCTGCGGCCGATCCCGACGCGCTATGGAAAATCGTCGGCGGACAATGCGTGCCCGAAGCGCGCGCCAGCGGTCATCCCGGCCAATGCACGAGCGTGGATCTGGCCGACCACTACGCGATTCTGAAAGACATCAGCGGACGCAGCCAGCATCTGCTGATTCCGACTGAGCGTGTCACCGGCATCGAAAGCCCGAGCATCGTGGCGCCCGATGCGCCGGACTACTGGGCCGACGGCTGGAGTTCACGCAATACCGTGGAAGCATCGCTCAAGAAGCCGCTCGCCGCCGATCAGTTCGGACTGGAAATCAATTCGGAGTTCCGCCGATCGCAACAGCAATTGCATATTCATATGGATTGCATGCGGACGGATATCATCGACGCGTTGGCGCCTTACCGCCGCGATCAACCTGGCCAGTGGCACTGGGAGACGATAGACGGCGTTCGCTACCGGATCATGCGCGTCACCAGTCTGTCGCAGGACAACGACCCGTTCCGCATCGTTGCGCGTGATCACCCGGACTCGCAGTCGATGGCGACGCAGACGATCCTCGTCACCGGCGCGGGGCCTTCCGCCGATCAGGACGGCTGGCTCGTGCTCAATAGCGGACTGGATGTGGACAACGGCACGGGCACGGCAGAGGGGTTACTCGATCACGAGTGCCATCTGGCCGACGCACATTAGCGCGCAGTCGGCTGCTGCGCGGTTCGCTGCCGCGAGGCTGACGGCCACCTGGTCAGTCACGCGCCAGCCGCGCTAATGAGCCGCGCTTGTCAGCCACGTTCATTCGGCCTCGCCGGAACCGCCCTCAACAGCAACGCTCACCAGCCAGCGGCGAATCACACTCTCCTCATCGGCGCTGAAGCCCGCGAGAATCTGCTGCTCGATCGCTTTCACGCGTGAGCGGCATTGCTTGAGCAGCGCCTTGCCGGCCTCGGTGACATCGATATGCTGAATGCGGCCGTGAACCGCATGAGGCCGCCGGGCGATCGCGCCACTGCGCAGCAGGTTCGCGACGATCACGCTGACGGTTTGTGGCGTGAGCATGGCAAGGCGGGCGACGTCCGCATTTGACAGCCCGGGGTACGCCACCAGCATCGTCAGCACCGTGAACTGCGGCGGCGTCACGCCGAGGTCAGCGAGCGCCCGCTCCATGCGTAACCGATGGGCGCCCCCCGCCTGACGCAGCAGGTAGCCGATATACCCCTCCTCACCGCGCTTGCCCTCGCCAATGCGGGGTATGTCAGGTCGATCGTGTGTGGTGGCCGGTTTGTGCATGGGTATCAGAGGTTTGGAAGGTATCAGAACTCGAATATTTTAACGTTCGTGCTCTGATATTAACCGGTAACGCCGCGCGCTGATAGCGGGCCCCGACAACCACCCTACCGCCCTAAGCGCTTTTTTGCAGATGCTTTGCGCAACAAATTGGTTCGTCACCGGCGCAGGTCCCCGTACGATCGGCTTTAACGCGTCTGCTGACGCTCCCTGCATCCCGATCCGGTCCGACCCGTACTCTGCCGATGGCGATTTACCTCGACGACAAGCAACGCGAAGCCCTGACGCGCATGAGCGCGAGTTGGACATGGCGCACAGAATGGCCGACCTGGGTGTTGATCGTCACGATTTACGGGGGATGGTTCAGCGTCGCGACGCACGCGCGCAGCCTGGGACTGCCGCTCACCACCGGTCTGCTGGCGCTGCTGAGCGCCTGGTACATGTCGCTGCAGCATGAACTGCTACACGGCCACCCTACCCGCTCGCGCCTCGTCAATGGCCTTCTCGGTTTCGCTCCGCTCGCTGTGTGGTTCCCGTATGGCATCTACCGCAATTCGCATCTGCGCCATCACGACGACGTGCATTTGACGCGGCCCGAGCACGACCCGGAAAGCTACTTCGTCACCGGCGAAACGTGGCGACGTGCAGGCACCGCGACACGCGCGCTGCTAATGTTACGCAATACTTTTGTTGGGCGCCTGCTGGTAGGGCCGGCCTTCGCGATTGCTGCGACGACCATCGACGCGATGCGCAAGGTCGGTCGTGGCGACTGGCGCGAGGTTCCGTTGTGGCTTGCGCATGGCGCGTCACTCGGTGGCCTTGCGTGGTGGCTGCACACAGCCTGCGGAATACCTGTGTGGCTGTTTATGCTCGGCATCGGCTACGGCGCGCTGTCGTTGAGTTCGATCCGCTCGTTCTACGAGCATCGTGCAGCCGAGGCTGTCGAGCACCGTACCGTGCTCAACGAAGCTGCGTGGTTCTGGCGTCTGCTGTTTCTGAATAACAACTATCATGCTGTACATCATGATCTTCCGCATGTGCCATGGTTTGCACTACGGAATGTCTATGCAACCTGCCGCCAGCAATACATGGAGCGTTCAGGAGGTTTTCTGGTGCAGGGTTATAGCGAATGGCTAAGGCTTTTTGCATTCGCTCCGGTTGTGCATCCGGTGCATGACGGTCTGCCCGATCTCATTCAAAGGAATCAACCTGCTTCCGCCAGTTTTGCGGGTAAATTGCGGGCTAAATTCATGGCCGTTGTCCCCCGAGGAGAACTCCGTGAAGCTAACCCACCCGCTACTGCTGAACGCCAACGCGCAAGACAAGTCCTATAAGATCCGCGCCCGCGACTCCATGTATGAACAGCATGATCGCATCCAGCCATGACCCGCGCCCCTAACTGGTTGTGGCCGCCACATTGGCCCGTGCCTTATGCAATTTTTTGTAGCTGTCGATCAGGCGGTGGTGCCTATCGAGACCCTCCAGTTTCATACTCGTTGGCGTTAATCCGAAGAAGCGCACGCTGCCGTCCACTGCTCCCATTACCGCGTCCATCCGGGCGTTGCCAAACATCCGGCGGAAGTTGACCACGTAGTCGTCCAGTTCGAGGTCGTCATCGAGCAGCACCTCCAGCACTACATTCAACGCCTGGTAAAACAATCCGCGCTCGACCGTGTTGTCGTTGTACTGCAGGAAAGCGCCCACCAGTTCCTGCGCCGCCTCAAATTGCTGCAAGGCGAGATGAATCTGCAGCTTCAACTCGAGAACTGTTAGCTGCCCCCAGTCCGTATTCTCGTCAAATTCGATGCCGATCAAAGTAGCAATATCGGAGTGCTCGTCCAGCTCACTGTTCTCCAACCGATCGAGCAGTGCCGCCAGGGCGGCATCGTCCAGTCGATGCAAATTCAAAATATCGTCGCGGAACAACAGCGCCTTGTTTGTGTTATCCCAGATCAAATCTTCTACCGGGTAAACTTCCGAATAACCGGGCACCAGAATCCGGCAGGCGACGGCACCCAGCTCGTCATACACCGCCATGTAAGATTCTTTGCCCATGTCTTCGAGAATGCCGAACAAGGTTTTTGCTTCGTCGGCGTTGGAGTTTCCGCCCTGGCCAGAAAAATCCCACTCGACAAACTCGAAATCCGCTTTGGCGCTGAAAAAGCGCCACGACACTATGCCGCTGGAATCAATGAAGTGCTCGACGAAGTTATTTGGTTCGGTCACGGCGTTACTGACGAAGGTGGGCTGAGGTAGATCGTTCAGGCCTTCAAAGCTACGCCCCTGCAGCAATTCCGTCAGACTCCGTTCAAGCGCCACCTCGAAGCTTGGGTGCGCGCCGAACGAAGCAAAGACACCGCCTGTGCGCGGGTTCATCAAGGTGACGCACATTACCGGATAGGTCCCACCCAGCGACGCATCCTTGACCAGCACCGGAAAGCCCTGCTCTTCCAATCCCTGAATCCCCGCCAGAATGCGAGGGTATTTCGCCAGCACTTCGCTCGGCACATCAGGCAAGGCGATTTCACCTTCCAGAATTTCGCGCTTCACCGCCCGTTCGAAAATTTCGGACAAACATTGCACCTGCGCTTCGGCCAGCGTATTACCGGCACTCATGCCATTGCTGACATACAGGTTTTCAATCAGGTTGGACGGAAAGTACACCACTTCGCCGTCCGACTGCCGCACAAACGGCAGCGAACAGATACCGCGCTGCACGTTGCCGGAGTTGGTGTCGATCAGATGCGAGCCACGCAACTCGCCATCGGGGTTGTAAATCTCCAGGCAGTACGCATCCAGAATCTCAGCCGGCAGCGCGTCCTTACGGCCGGGCTTGAACCAGCGCTCATTCGGGTAATGGACAAACTCCGCATTGGCGATGTCTTCGCCCCAAAACGCACCACCATAGAAATGGTTGCAATTCAGGCGCTCGATAAACTCTCCCAACGCCGACGCCAACGCGCTTTCCTTGGTCGATCCTTTGCCATTGGTAAAACACATCGGCGAGTGTGCATCGCGGATATGCAGCGACCACACATTGGGAATGATATTGCGCCACGAAGCGATTTCAATCTTCATGCCCAAGTCCGCCAAAATACCCGACATATTGGCGATGGTTTGCTCCAACGGCAGGTCTTTGCCTGGAATATTGGTGCGAGCCTCGGAATCGGGATTTAGCGTCAGCAACGCCTGAGCATCGGCATCCAGATTCTCCACCTCTTCAATCACAAACTCGGGTCCGGCTTGCACCACTTTTTTGACGGTGCAACGGTCGATGGAACGCAAAATGCCCTGGCGATCTTTGTCCGAGATGTCCGCCGGCAACTCAACCTGAATCTTGAAAATCTGTTGGTACCGGTTTTCCGGATCAACAATATTATTCTGCGACAGACGGATATTTTCGGTAGGAATATTGCGGGTTACGCAGTACAACTTCACGAAGTAAGCTGCGCACAAGGCCGATGAGGCCAGAAAATAATCGAAGGGTCCAGGCGCCGAGCCGTCGCCCTTATAACGGATAGGCTGGTCTGCCACTACCGTGAAGTCATCGAACCTGGCTTCGAGACGTAGCTTATCGAGAAAGTTGACTTTAATTTCCACGGCGAAATTCCAAAAATGGTACTCAAGACAAAATATAAAGCGCCGTAAAAACTGGGCTTTAACAATAGCCAATCAACTAGCGAATGACGTTTCCTAGCGCGAATTCTACTCCCACCCGGCCGTCGATCGCGGGGCTGAGTCCTTGTGGGGGTGCGTTCCTCCACCGACCAAGCTCATCAAAAACGCCACGCTGCGGTCTATCCCGGCTACCCGCACGGCGTGCTCACCACTCACGCCGATGTGATCACCCCGGATCTGCTTGCCTTTATCAAAGGCTATTCTCGCGACTTCCGTATATGGGGAACGACTGGAGATTCGTATCACAGAGATATGGAATCGAAACTTTACCTATTAAGCTCGTGACTTCATGATACCCGGCTGAGACATGTGGCATCACGGGGTGCTCCGTTGCGCCATCACCTTGCTTTTTTGGAGAGCATCTATGGTCGACGTCAAGAGAGAAAAGCTTGATCTGCGGGTTCGAGGAGTGGATTTGTGCATCTCGTCTATGCACAGGCAAGGTGTCGGCGAGCCGATTATCTTTCTCCACGGATTCGGCTCCACCAAAGAAGATTACGCGGACATCGCGAGACTGTCCGCGTTTGATGGACGACCGTTCATCGCCTACGATGCGCCAGGCTGCGGCGAGAGCGAATGTGGCGAACTATCGGCGATATCTGTGCCATTCCTTGTTGACACCGCTCGCGCAGTGTTGACCCGCTTTGATATCGAACGACTCCATCTGGTCGGCCTATCGTACTGCGCCTCAGCGTCTGGTCTTCGGTTTACGTTCCGGCTCGGGCGGCTGGTTCCACAGATCGGCTCCGAGGTCCCGTACAAGCGCTCTGTGCACGTGCCGCAGCCGTGCCAACGCATCGCCTGCCTGCACGGCCAGTTCCCTGCGGGGGAACCGGAGTGCGCGCGGGCAATCGTCTGCAGCCGGGCGCTCCCAATCCCATTCCAATGTGAATACCGCATCCGGCGTCGTGACCATGCGCAACGCCCACCCCTGGTCGAGATTGTCGTAGAGCGTGTCCGGCGGCGCGTCGACATCGGCCAAAAGGGCAAGCAGTTCGCCGGCGCCGCATGCCGCACCATTGAACATCTCGAGCCGCAGTTCGTGCTCGCCCTCGATGTATATGACGAGGTCAACATCGAAGCAGCCACGGTGGGCTTCACGCCACTGGCGCCATGAGGGCGCGGCCAGCAGAATGCGACGGTAATGCTCCGCGAGGGTCGCCTCCTGACCGATCGCGGTTTCGGCGCGGACGTACCCAAAATCATTCGCGAATGGCGTCAATGCGACCGGCGGAGTCTCGCGCGACCCGTCTGCCAGCATCCAGCCCGGCACGTAGTGAGGCGCCTCGAAGCAGGCATCGAGACGGAAAGGTGGCGATGGGCGGCTGGAGGGCATCCAGTCTGTCGTGTCGGCTTCGCCAAGCCTGCTGACGGTCTCGTGGGCGTCCGCTGGTGCGATTGGCGCCAGCGCGCGGGGCCACCAGCGCCGCCAGAGCTGGGCGAGAGATACGGGCATCTCAAGCCTCCAGGCGGTTGGTCGACGTCGTGGCACTCCGTTGCGACGATGATCGTGCCGTCATGTGCCGGTCACCGCCCACGGCGCAACCAACAGGCATTCGGCCAGGTAGTCCAGCAACACCGTCACGCGTGCCGGCCGCAGAATACCCGGTGGAGTCACGAGGTTCACGTTAATGTCCGCTATACGCCATTCAGGCAGAACCTCTTCCAGTTCGCCACGTTTCAGGGCATCCCAGACGATGAACTCGGGCTGCAGCGCGAGGCCGCGTCCGGCGAGAAGCGCGGGACCAATCACGTCCGCATTGTTGCTTCTGATCCTGCCGCTTACCGGCACCGCGCACTCTTCCCCCGACGCGTGACGGAAGCGCCACAGGTCCGGCGTTGGCAGGTTGGTGTAGATCAGGCAGGCATGCCGTTCCAGTTCTCGCGGATGACCAGGGCGCCCGTGATTGTCGAGATAGGCGGGCGAGGCGACCAGCGGCCGGCGCACTGCGCACAACCGCCGCGCACGTAGTGAGGAATCCTCCAGTTCTGCGATGCGGATGGCCACGTCGAGCCCGCTGGCCACCACATCGACCAGATGATCGCTGAGCGAGAGGTCGACGCCAACGTCCGGGTAGCGGTCAAGGAACGCAGGGATCAGCGGAGCCAGATATTTGAGCCCGAACGACATGGGCGCGGTAACACGCACGATGCCCTGCGGCGTGAGCGCCTGGGCGGAAGCCTCGGCTTCCACGGCTTCGCCATCGTTCAGGATGCGGATCGCGCGCTCGCGCGCCATCTCGCCGGTAGGTGTGAGCGAAAGCCGCCGCGAAGTCCGGTAAAGCAGCGCCGTTCCCAGCCGCTGTTCCAGCCGGCCAATGGCTTTCGATACGGTGGGTTGCGACATACCGAGTGCTTCCGCGGCTTTCGCAAACGAACCAGCGTCGGCGACGCGGGCAAAAATTGCCCACGCTTCAAGGTCAGGAAGAGTGTTCATGAAAGATCTGGCATAGGTTCAATTCCATTCATTCTATTTCTTGATTGGCAACGCTCAAATAGTATCAGCGCTACTGAGCACGGTGCAGACGGATCGGACCTAAGGGCGCTTCGCAACGCTTCAATGCAAGCGACACGCCTGCGTCACGGCAGCATGTTTGCGCGCCCGACAGCCAACGATGCTCAGTACGTATGGATGACCGGCTCGCCGATCTCCTGCGGGCGTGCTGCCGCGACCCGACGAGTCGCGGGCCGCTGCGTGTCCACTCCTTCCAATCGAGAGACGATGATGCCCCAAGCTCAAGCCAAACCCGGAAAGTTGCTTTTGTCCCCTTCCGACCACACGCTGATCCTCATCGACCACCAGTCGCAGATGACCTTCGCGACGAAGTCGATCGACCCGGTCGTGCTGCGCAACAACGTAGCGCTAGTGGCGAAGGCGGCGAAGGAGTTCTCCGTTTCGACGATTGTCACAACCGTTGCTGCGAAGACGTTCTCCGGTCCGATCTTCGACGAGATCCGTTCGGTGTTTCCCGGCGAGGAGTTCATCGACCGCACTTCGATGAACACCTGGGAAGACGCGCGCATCACCGACCGCGTGAATGCCATCGGCAAGTCGCGCATCGTGATTGCGGGCCTGTGGACGACCGTGTGCGTCGTCGGCCCGGCGCTGTCCGCGCTCGACCAGGGTTTCGAAGTGTACGTGATCGCTGACGCGAGCGGCGACGTCACCGACGAAGCTCACGAGCGCGCGATGCAGCGCGTGATCCAGGCAGGCGCGCGCCCGATGACCTCACTGCAGTATCTGCTCGAGTTGCAGCGCGACTGGGCTCGCAGCGAGACCTACAACCAGACCGTTGCCACCGCGATCCAGCATGGCGGCGGCTATGGACTCGGCCTGGTCTACGCGAAGACGATGTTCGGCGGCAGCGAAGGCCACTGATCCTCACACGCACCGCACGCACTATAAAAATTGCGGCCCTCGGCCCGGCGCAAGGCGCGGGCCGCCGTCCGCTTTCCGACCCAACTCCGACGAAGCGAAGTCAGCCCACCCATGAAGGTCTATCTGCTCTCCCTGGGAGCCGGCGTCCTCGTCGGCGTCATCTATAGCCTGATCAACGTGCGCTCGCCGGCACCACCGCTCATCGCACTGCTTGGCCTGCTCGGCATGCTCGGCGGCGAGCAGGTGATACCGGTCGCGAAGCGCCTCCTGTCAGGAACCACCCTGTCGGCCGCGTGGCACGACGCTCATTGCACGAGCCACGTCTTCGGCATGCTGCCGGGCCGCCAGGCTTCAGAGCAGGCGCGACGCGCGACGACCGACACTGAGGAGAACCGTTCATGACTACCTCTCACACCACTCCCGATCTCGTACTGCGCAACGCCCGCTTCACGACGCTCGATCGCGCGAAGCCGATAGCGAGCGCCATTGCAATCCGGGAGGGCAAGTTCGTTGCCGTCGGCGACGATGCCGAGGTTGTGCCGCTTGCCGGCGCGACGACTCGTGTGATCGACCTGAAGGGCCGGCTGGTTCTGCCTGGTCTCATCGACAACCACACGCACGTCGTACGCGGTGGGTTGAACTTCAACATGGAACTGCGCTGGGACGGCGTGCGCTCGCTCGCCGACGCAATGAACATGCTCAGGCGTCAGGTTGCTGTCACGCCGCCACCGCAGTGGGTGCGTGTGGTTGGCGGTTTCACCGAGCAGCAGTTCGTAGAGAAGCGACTGCCGACCATCGAGGAGTTAAACGCCGTTGCGCCGGATACGCCGGTCTTCATCCTTCACCTTTACGACCGGGCGTTGCTGAATGCGGCCGCGCTGCGCGTCGTCGGCTATACGAAGGACACGCCCGAGCCGCCGGGCGGCCAGATCATGCGCGATAGCCAGGGCACCCCGACCGGGTTGTTGCTCGCGAAGCCCAACGCGTCGATTCTCTACGCGACGCTCGCGCGAGGGCCGAAGCTGCCGTTCGACTATCAACTGAATTCGACGCGTCACTTCATGCGCGAGCTGAACCGGCTCGGCATCACGGGCGTCATCGACGCAGGCGGCGGCTTTCAGAACTACCCGGACGACTACGAGGTCGTCCAGAAGCTGGCTGACGAAGGACAGATGACCATCCGTCTCGCCTACAACCTCTTTACGCAAAAGCCCAAAGCGGAGAAGCAGGACTTCCTCGACTGGACCAGGACGTCGAAATACAAGCAGGGCGACGATTACTTCCGGCACAACGGCGCGGGAGAAATGCTTGTCTACTCCGCCGCCGACTTCGAAGACTTCCGCGAGCCGCGTCCGGACATGCCGCCCCAGATGGAGGGCGAACTCGAGGAAGTGGTGCGCGTGCTGGCCGAAAACCGCTGGCCGTGGCGCCTGCACGCCACCTACGACGAGACGATCAGCCGGGCGCTCGATGTCTTCGAGAAGGTCAACCGCGATATTCCACTGACCGGCATCAACTGGTTCTTCGATCACGCGGAGACGATCTCGGAACGTTCGATAGACCGTATCGCCGCGCTTGGTGGTGGCGTTGCTGTGCAGCACCGTATGGCCTATCAGGGCGAGTACTTCGTCGAGCGTTATGGAGCGCCAGCAGCGGAGGCCACGCCGCCGGTCGCGAAGCTGCTCGAAAAGGGCGTGAAGACTTCAGCCGGTACCGACGCGACACGAGTCGCTTCGTACAACCCCTGGGTCTCGCTTGCGTGGCTGGTGACCGGCATGACGGTAGCCGGTCTGCGTCTCTATCCGCGGCGCAACTGCCTCGATCGCGAGACGGCGCTGCGCATGTGGACCGAGAAGGTCGCCTGGTTCTCCAACGAGCAGGGCAAGAAAGGCCAGATTGCGGTCGGCCAGTTCGCCGATCTGATCGTGCCAGACCGCGACTTCTTCGCCTGCGCGGAGGACGAGATTGCGCAGACGACATCGGAACTGACGATCGTCGGCGGACGCGTGGTGTACGGCGCGGGCGAATTCGGCCCTCTCGACGACAGCGCGCCGCCGCCCGCGATGCCCGACTGGTCGCCGGTGCGTCGGTTCGGCGGCTTCGCGGCGTGGAAGGACACTGCCGGCTCGCGCAGCGAAGGTGAATCCACGTTGCAACAGGTCGCCGCCGCGGCGTGTGGTTGCTCCACTGCCTGCTCGGTGCACGGCCACAGTCACGCGCGTGCGTGGTCGGGCAATGCTCCGACCTCCGACCTGAGCGCATTCTGGGGCGCGCTCGGGTGCGCGTGCTGGGCGGTCTGACGTGAGCACCCTCAAAGCAGGCAACCCCGGCTGGGTGAGCGCGATCCTCGAATGGCGCTGGCTCCTGCCGGTGGCGCGCGCGGCGCTGGTGTCGGCGTACCTCCTCGGCGGCGTGACGAAGCTCGTGCATTTTCCCGCGGCCATCGCCGAGCAGGAACATTTCGGGCTTCGTCCGGGATGGCTCTGGGCAGCGCTTGCGATCGCCGTCGAGCTTGGCGGGTCGGTCTGCGTGATCGCGAACCGGCTAGTCTGGCTGGGCGCGGGTGGACTGGCCTGTCTGACGGCCATTGCCATGCTCGTCGCCAACGACTTCTGGAACGCGGCGGGCAACGTGCGCTTTTCGGCGACCAACAGTTTTTTCGAACACCTGGGACTGATCGCTGCCCTCATCATGGTGGCACGGCTCTCCGATCTGGATGGCCGGCGCGGCGATGCCCGCTCCCAGCAAAAACACTAAAGGAACTCCAATACCATGCCAATGATCCGTTCCCTGATCGCGACCGCTCTGGTTTCAGCCAGTGTCGCGATGTCGTTTCCCGCTACCGCGACGCCTCCGGCGAACAGCGGCGTGCTTGCTGCACTGCATCCGGCGAGGCCGTCCATTGCCGTCGGACCACAATACGATACAACGCACGTCTATGTCGCCCCCGAGGACTTCGACCGCTTCACGGACAGCCTCGTCGCAACCTTCGGCGGCCACAAGTCACAGCAAGGCGTGTTTCAGGTGACGCCCACGCCGAGCCAGACCATGTCGCAGCTTGTCTTCACACCGGTCGGCACGGTTTCGGTATTCGGCTTCAAGACGCCTGTTCCCTGGCCGTTCGGCGACGAGCGTACAGGCTATCTCGTCACCGACATGGACGCCGCGGTCAAATCCGCGAAACTCCACGGCGCCGACGTGAAGGTCGCGACGTTCCCCGACCCTATCGGCCGCGACGCGATCGTCGAATGGCCGGGCGGTGTGCACATGCAACTGTACTGGCACACGCAGGCGCCGCACTACGACCCGCTGCAGACCGTGCCGGAGAACCGCGTCTATGTGTCGCCGCAGCGTGCCGATTCGCTGATCCACAACTTCGTTGCGTTCTCGCACGGCAAGGTTGTCTCCGATGAGCGCAATGCGCCGGGCGTCGAAATCGGCCGGCCGGACGACACGTATCGGCGCGTGCGCATCGAGTCGGGCTTCGGCAAGATGACCGTGCTGGTAACGGACGGCCATCTGCCTTGGCCGTTCGGCCGGGAGACGACCGGCTACGAAGTGACTGACCTCGCCGACACGCTGAAAAAGGCCGATGCCGCGGGCGCGAAGGTACTGGTCCCGCCGTTCTCGGCCGACCAGCGCGAAGCGGCACTCGTGCAATTCCCGGGTGGCTATATCGCCGAGATTCACTCGGTGGCCCATTAACAGCAACGTGCGCCGTGGGTACTTCTTGCACGACATCCATTTAACCGGACACCGGCGATGAAACCGGAAGACAACCTACTCGCGGCGATTGCCGGCTATGTGGATACGCTCAGCTTCGTGGCCCTCTTCGGTCTGTTCACGGCGCATGTGACCGGCAACTTCGTGCTGATCGGCGCGGACGTTGCGGGTTTCGGACAGGGCGTATTCATGAAGCTGATGGCGTTCCCCGCGTTCATCGCTGGGGTGGGGTTGAGCAGCGCGCTCGTGAAGGTCGCGCGACCGCACGGAGCGAACTGCAGCGCAGCGTTGCTGTATGCCGCTCAGGCGTTACTGCTGCTGGCTTTCTGCCTCTCTGGAGTCGGCGCTGAGCCGGTTATCAGCGCAGGCAGCCTGCCGGTCGTCGCGTGCGGGATGCTGGGCGCTGCAGCGATGGGTGTACAGAATGCCCACGGACGTCTGATTGTCCGCGGCGGCGTACCGAATACCGTCATGACAGGAAACGTCACCCAGGCTGTGCTCGACGCGATCGAACTCGTTTCGTCCGAGATAGCGGCCGACGCGAAGACGGCCGTCCGCACACGCTTTGGCAAGACGCTGCAGGCAGTAGCATGTTTCGGTGTGGGCGCCATTGCCGGCGCGCTTGCATACCGGCATGTTTCGTTCTGGGCGCTGCTGTTGCCGTTTGCGTTGCTCGTCTGGCTGGCACTCGCCGCGCGCCGCCACGGGGCGGACACGGCCGATCGCGAAGCGTTGCCGGATTCGCCCCGATGATCGGGAGATTGCGTATGCGCAATGTCCCGCCGCTGTTTCGGTGTTCGCCGTACATCGTCGCGACCACGCTTGTCCTGAATGCCGGGTCATACGCGAACGCCGATGAGCCGGCGTCGGTTTGTACGGTTCCGCGGCCGTCGGTGTTGTTCAACCGGTGGCAGGAAGACTGGTCGGTTCTGGCGAATCCGTGCGTGCCGGCAAAGCCGCTGGATGGACTCAAATACATGCCCCTTGGCGGCGATCCGGATTCGTACCTGTCTCTTGGCGCGAATCTGCGGGAGCGCGTCGAGGTCAACGATGCGCCGCTTTTCGGCATCGGCGCGGGACATTCGGATACGTATCTGATTCAACGGGCTCAGGTCAGTGCCGATGCATATATAGCGCAGCATTTCCAGTTCTTTGTCCAACTGGAGGATGCGCGAGCGTTCGGCAAGGACACCGTCTCGCCGGTCGACAAGAACCCGCTGGATCTGGAGCAGGCCTTTGTCGCGTGGGTTGGGCAACTGGCAGGCGGAACGGTAAAACTTCGCCTTGGCCGTCAGGAAATGGCGTTCGACCTGCAGCGATTCATCTCCGTTCGCGATGGCCCGAACGTGCGGCAGACCTACGATGCCGTCTGGGCCGACTATGAAAACGGCAAGTGGCGCTTCATCGGCTATGCGACGCAGCCGGTGCAGAACCGCAACGTCTCGGCGTTCGACGATGTATCGAACCAGCACCTCACGTTCAGCGGCGTACGCTTCGAGCGTCAGGATGCCGGGCCGGGCGATCTCTCCGGATACTACTCGCTGTACAGCCGGAGCAATGCGCAGTTTCTCGACGCAACCGGCGATGAGCATCGGAACGTGTTCGACCTGAGATATGCGGGGAAAACCGGACGTGCCGACTGGGACGTGGAATCGATGTGGCAGACCGGCCATGTCGGCAGCAAGACGATCGGCGCATGGGCGGTCGGCTCGCTTGCCGGCTACACGCTCGATGCACCGTGGACACCGCGCCTCGGCATCCAGATCGACGCGGCATCCGGTGACCGGCATCCCAACGACGGACGAGTGGAAACGTTCAATCCGCTCTTTCCGAACGGTTACTACTTCACGCTGGCGGGTTATACGGGCTATGCGAACATCATCCACATCAAGCCATCGATTACGCTGAAGCCGTCGAGCCGTCTCGCGTTGCTGGCCGCACTCGGTTTCCAGTGGCGCGAGACGACGGGCGACGCCGTGTACCAGCAGGGTAACGCCATCGTGCCCGGTACCGCGGGGCACGGCACCCGGTGGACGGGCATGTACGCGCAGCTACGGGCAGACTGGACGATCGCTGACAACCTGATCGGCTCGGTCGAAGCGGTCCATTTCCAGGTCGGCAATTCCATCCGGAGCGTGGGCGGCAGCAATGCCGATTACTTCGGTGTCGAACTCAAATATGGCTGGTAATCCTTAATCAATCCAGTGATCTGGGAATAGAATCGACATCCCATCTGTTTACAAAGTTGTATTCGCTTCTCTGCATCTCGGTTGGCACAGTCCTGAGCCGCCTGTCGTAGGCACATCGAAGAATTGGCAAATTTTTCAGGCGAGCGGGAAGACCAGAAAACAAAAAATACCGGAAGCAAAAAGGAATCGCGTTCATGAAAACGGACGATATCCAGCTCATGGCGTATGCGGACGGCACTTTGTCGCCGCATGAGCGCGAGCAAATCAACGCCAGGATCCGCCGGTCAGTCAAGACCGCGATCCGGGTAACGCGACTGCAGGCATCCCGCCTGCCCTACAGGGAAGCGTTCGCGCATCAAAAGTTGCCATCTGTCCCGCAAAGACTGATTGAGAAAATCACGGAGATGGTGGCAGCTGCCGCAAAGACGGGCAAGTGAGGCATGGCCCCCGCACACGACGAGGGGCCCCCCGTTCGAAAACGCTGCAGTCCCTTCGCTCAAAGCTGCCGGATCGGCGCCCCGTCAATCCATGCGCGAATCGCCTCCACAATCTGCGGATAAGCCACACGATAGGTATTCTCCGTGACATAGCCAATGTGAGGCGTAGCCAGTACGTTCGGCAGAAACCGGAACGGATGCCCCCCGGCTAGCGGCTCTTCGTCGAATACATCAAGCGCGGCACCACCAATACGGCGTTCCTGCAGCGCTTCGATCAGCGCGTCTTCCGAGACGATAGGCCCGCGAGAGGTGTTCACCAGGTACGCGCCCGGCTTCATCAGTCCAAGCTCTCTCGCACCCACAAGCCCCTTTGTGCGATCGCCAAGCTTGAGGTGAATCGTAAGCACGTCCGCCTCACGAAAGAGTTCATCCTTCTCGACACGTTGCACGCCCACTTCCGCGGCCCGTTCGGAGCTCAGGTTCTGACTCCACGCAATAACCCGCATTCCGAATGCGACGCCGATGCGAGCGACGGCCTCGCCGATACGTCCAAGTCCGAGCACTCCTAGCGTTTTGCCATTTACATCCATCCCCACACGGGTCTGCCAACCACCGGCCCGCAATGACGCAGCCTCGCCGTACAGATTCCGCGTGGCGGCGAGTATCAGACTCCAGGTCAGGGCCGGGGTGGCGGCCGCATCGCCGCCTGTGGTGCCCGATACGACAATGCCGCGCGACTTCGCGGCATCGAGATCGATGGCGGCATTCCACATGCCGACGCTGACAATCAGCTTGAGACGCGGCAGACGTGCGAGGAGATTCGCGTCGAAGCGGGTCCGCTCGCGCATCAGCACGACAGCGTCAAACGGTGCGAGCCGGGCCGCAAGCGCATCCGCGTCGCTGACATGATCATGAAAGAATACGGTGTTCGCCTGGGGCTGCAGGCTCGCCCAGTCCGCGAGCGAAGGGGCGACATGCTGGTAATCGTCAAGGACGGCGACATTCAAGGCAGCGGAACCGGACATGCAGTTTGTCTCCTACACAGGTGATATTCGTGGATGCGCTCAGATGGGCAGTCTAATGCGGCTGCTGTTTTTCTGCTGGCGGGCCCTCCGGTCAGCGAGCCGTTGGAATAACCGGGTCGGCTCAAGCGTTTCCATTTCCAGAGACCCTGCGTGAAAGTCATGCGCCGATTCACCTGCGTCAGCCGAAATCCTTGACGGGTTTCACTTTCCCGCAACCCTTCCCCTAACCTCAGATCTCCACGATGCAACTCGACCTCGACCGCTTCCTGGCCCCAATCGATGACAGCGCGCCAACAGGGCAAAACCTCGAATACGACCCTGCGTTTGCGGAACTGGAGCGAATCGCCACGCCGGTTTCCGAACGCGCAATGGGCGACAGCATAAAAGCCGCCGTCGAACCCGACTGGGACAAAGTGGCCGATGCGGCCGACGCACTGCTCGCTCGCACCAAGGACCTGCGCGTCGCGCTCCATCTGAGCGCAGCGTGGACACGCAAAGCGGGACTTGATGGCTGGGCTGCGGGCCTCGGTCTGGTTCGCGGGTTGCTTGAGCGCTACTGGGACGACGTCCACCCTCAACTGGACGCCGACGACGACAACGATGCCACTGCGCGTGCCAACGCACTCATGGCCCTTGGCAATCCGCAGAGCGTGCTGGGCTACTTCCGTACCGCGACGTTCGTGCAGTCGGTGAGGCTCGGCCGTTTCTCGCTGCGAGATCTGCGCGTCGCAACCGGCATGGCAGCTGCCACACCGTCCGCGGACGGCGCATCTGCTCCCAGCCTTGTCGATCTCGAGGCGGCCTGCATGGATTGTCCGGAGGATGAGCTACCCCGTACTGCTGCGTTGCTTGCCGACGCACTGGAACATGCAGAATCGATCGATGCGCTTCTGGGCGAAAAGCTGGGAACGTCGAGCCCGGACCTGAGCCATCTGCCGGCCGACATCAGGGATCTGAAGAAATTCGTCGACGCGCAACGCACCCGGCGATTTCCCGATCAGCAAAACACCGATACTAACGGCCGCGAGCCACAGATGCCGTCAGAAGGTACAGACCCGATCGACCCGCCCCGCCCGCGAGGCATCGCAGGACCTGACGATGTCAGGCTGCGCATCGACGAAATCTGTGAGTACTACGAACGCAACGAACCCTCCAGTCCGCTGCCCATCCTGCTCAAGCGGGCCCGCCGTCTGGTAGGCAAGAATTTTGTCGAGATCATGCAGGACATCACGCCCGGCGGTCTGTCGGAACTGCAAACGCTGTCCGGTTCCGAAGTCGACTGACACGCTTGCGAGTCTTGCTTATAGCGCGCTCGACCCCGGTACTGTCCTCGCCCATACCGGTAGACCCCCTCACGTGCACGTAAGCCAATAGCACAGCAAAACACCCGAGCAGAGGGCGATCGCGCAAAGCAGTGCGGCTCTTTCAATGAGCCACGCTGCGTCGAAGGCCGTGCCCGAGCTGTTTAGCTTTCGCTCCGCTTTGCCGTTGCGCGCCTTTCCCATCTCGCCTGGCGTCGACATGTCGTAAGCCGGGACCGCGCGACGCACCGTTTCGCGCTCCGCCTGAGCAATCTCGTCACCCAGCGATTCGAGCAAGGCGCGCCGGCGGTGCCGGTATTCGTCGCGCGCAATGCGGCCCAGCCGATGATCTTCGTCGAGCGTGCGCAGTGCTTCGTTAACCTGGCGTTCGCGGACCTTCATTGCGGCCCGCGCGGCGCTCTCGACCAGGCCACGCGGGCTGTCGCCTGCCGCAACCGACCACTGTTCCATCATGCCGTTCCTCATCAGTTATCGACACCGCTGGCGGGGAGCGCAGAGCCGTCCAACGTGGAGGCAGCATCTCCACCGACATCGCCAGACGTGTCCGGGTTCTGCGTCTTGATCTGATCGAGCAACGCACGCAGGCCGCCTTGTGGCAATGTCACGCGGACGCCAAGGTCGCCCTCCAGTTGCTGCATGCCGTCCGGATCGGCAGCGGCTGCGCTTGCGTAGCGCGCGCGTAGAGTCTGGTAGTCGGGGTCCGCCATCGGCTGGCTACGGGCCGCGAGGATGCTCGCAGCCACCTGGTAGCGTTGCGCCGCGTTGCTCAGTCTGGCGTCGTCGCTGAGCGCGCCGGCACCCTGCGCCGCAGTCTTCGCGGCATCCGCGAGCAAGCCCTGCTGACACAAGGCACGTGCATTGCCAAGAAAGGCGGCGGCCACCAGTTGCCTCCCTTCTGCGCTCACGAACGGATCCGATGGCTGCAGCGTGCGCAACCGCTCGAACGCGGTCAGCGCACGTGGCCCGTCGTTAGCACTCGCGGCAAGGCGCACCGCGTCCATCAGCGAGGCCGGGTCGCCGCTCGCAATCTGCTGGTCGATCTTCTGCTGCTGCAACAGGTCCTGCATACGGTCGCGCTGTGCAGCCAGTGCCGTCGAGCGCGGTGCGTAGCGTAGCCCTGCCTGGACCAGATCGAGATATTGCTGCGCCTGGCCTGGGTCGTTCACCTTCTCCGCCGCAGTGATGATGCCGTCAACCAGCATTTCGATCGCCTGCTCGGTCTCGGGTGCGTCGTCGCCTCGCAGCGACGACATCGCACTGGTCACTGCGTCAAGCCACTCGCTGCTCGCCGCAGGCCTGGCGGCGAGTTGCGTCAGCGCGCGGCGCGCGTCGTCCACGCTCGCGCGATTCGCGTGCGCGTCCGGATGCGCGGCCGCATCCGCCACAGCGGCGTCCAGCTGCGCGTGGCGTTGCTGCAGAAGCATCGAGTCCGGGAATAGCTGCAACGCCAGCGTCATTCTCGAGCGCGCCTTGTCGAGTTGACCCAGATCGATCGACTGCCCGATCGCCGCGTCGTATTTCGACTCCAGCTGGCTGTTTTTCAGCAGTGCGCTACCCGGGTCGAGCGCGCGGATGCGCTCGAGAATTTCGGCGGCGCTGCCGGGCTGATCTTCGAACAATGCGTCGCGCTCGCTCGCCTGATCGAGGTCACCGCCCAGTCTGCCGAGCAGATCGTTGCGCTCGTCTTCGATCCGCTTACGGCGCCCGTCGAAGGTCGGTGAAAACAGCTTAAGCCGATCGCGCAGCTCGAACACGTGCCGGACGGCGCCATAGTCGAAGCGGCCAAGCGTCGGATTCCAGTATGCGTCGAGGCGCTCCAGCAAAAAGGCCTGGATAGCCTCGCTCTGGTCGAGCACCGCGCGTTCGCGTTCGTCTTCGCCGAGCGCATCGAGTGCCGTCATCATCTGATTTTCGTTCACGTAGTGCTGCGGATTCGCTGCCGCGAGGCGCTCGATCGCCGTTTCCAGTTGCCGATGACGCATCTGGGTATGCAGCATCGCCCCACCCGCCGCCAGCGCCGCAACGGCGAGCGCCGTGCCGACGTACGGCGCGAGGCGCTCGCTCGTGCTCCTGCGGCGCAGTCCGTCGATCAGCGCCTCGACACTATGCGGCCGCTCCTCGCCATGAAACGCAACTGCGTCGCACAGCGCCTTCTGCTGGCGTCGGGACAGACCGGCTACGACGGGCGGTTGCCGCCCTTCCTTCATCGCCACATCGGCGCTGTGACGATCGAACGGGTGGCTGCCGGTCAGCAATTCGAAGATCACGCAGCCGAGCGCGTAAACATCGTCGCGGACGGCAGGATGCGCGCCTTCGATCATTTCCAGACTCGCGTAGGCTGGCGTAAGCGCACCGAGCGTGCCCGCGTCGAACACCGTTTGCTCGCCCACCGCGCCGGCGCCGGACATACCCGCGCGGGCGATGCCGAAGTCGAAAACCTTGGCGACGTAATCGCGCGTCACCATCACGTTACCGGGCTTGAAATCCGAGTGCACGATGCCGCTCGCGTGGGCCCGCTGCAACGCGTGCGCCATGCCTTCGATCAACGGCCATGCCTCGTCGAACGGCATGCCCCCGGAGGCCCGTTCGCGGATCAGCGTGCGCAGATCGGTGCCGTCGATGTACTCCATCGTCATGTAGACGATCGTGCCGTCCTTGTCGAAGTCGTAGACGTGCACGATGTGGTCGTCGGCGAGCCGTTGCGCGCGGCGCGCTTCGCGTTGCAGCGCAATCAGCGCATCGGGATGGCGGCGGAACTCGTCGTTGAGCACCTTGACCGCCACGTAAGGATCGCGGTCGCGCGCTTCCACCTTGCGCTCGTCCTTCGCGAGATAGACCACACCCATGCCGCCGCGGCCCAGTTCACGCTCGAGCAGAAAGCGGCCTTTCAGCAGCATGCCGACGCTCGCGTGCTCCACGCTCTGCACCTCTGCGAGACTCTGCCAGCTGGCGCGGTTCAGGCTGCCGTCAGCGGCCGAGTTGCCTGTGCCGGTGCGACGACTGTTGGCGCTGCTCGCAGGCTTCACGACCGTCGCGTCAGCGTCCGCCCCGTGCACGGATGCGAGGGCATGCTGATGCCCGCTGCGTGCGGACTGCACCCTGGTCAGCTCGAAGTCATCGGCGTCGGATTCGGCCTCTGATCCGGCATCGGAATCGGATAGCGAACGCGCGGATGACGCAGCGTGCCCTGGCGGAGGATGCGATTCGACGTCGGCCGTCCGGTGCGTGCGCGGTGGCAACGAAGGAACGGCATGCTTCGATGCAATCAGCCGTCCATACCCGGCCTTGAGCGAATCGAACAGCGTTGCGAGCGTCGAAGTGCGTTCGCGGCATGCGGCCAGAAAGTCGTTGAAGTTGTTCATGACGAGAAGTTCACGATGCGTCGAGCCGCACGAAAACGGCCGAAATGTTGTCCCGTGCGCGTCCCGCGAGCGCGAGCGCAAACAGGCGCCTGACCTGCTCCTGCGGATCGTCCGGCGTGCAGCATGCGTTCGCCAGTTCCGCGTCGTTCAATTCCTTGTTGACGCCGTCCGTGCACAGCAGAAACTGCATCCCCGGTCGGCTGCCGGCCACGACCCAGTCGACGTAGAGCGTCTCGTCGACGCCCACCGCCCGCGTCAGCACACCCGCTCCCGCGCCGGGCGGCGCGCGGCGTCCGAAATACGTCACATCGACCGGCTGACCGTGCACGTGGTCTTGCGTGAGCAACGTGAACGCGCCGTGATCGTCGACGTAGACGCGGCTGTCGCCCACCCAGCCGCACAGCACGAACTGCGGGTCGTGCACCAGCAACGCGACCGTCGAGCCAATTACATCGACCTGTTGCTCGATGGCGGCGGCGCGCAGTTCGTCGTTGACCTGCTGCAGGCTGTCCTCGATCGCTGCGACGAACTCGTAGACGTCCCCTTCGCGTCTGAGCGAGCCGAGCCGCTCGACGATCAGCGCGCTCGCAAGGTCGCCTGCCGCGTGACCGCCCATGCCATCGGCGACCACCCACAATCCGAGGTCGTCACGCAGCAGGATCGCGTCCTCGTTGCGGCGTCGCACCTTGCCGGTCTCGGTGTGGCCAGCGGAACGGCAACGGGTCGTCATGCGCCCACTCCGATGACCGCGAGCGGCCACAGTTCGGACCGGCCGCTGAGCCCCGCGCAGACGGCCAGATGAATGCGAGCGTCTTCGTGACTGGACAAGCCAAGCGCTTCGGCAAGACAGGTGCGCGGGAGTTGAACCAGCTCACGGGTGACGAGCAGCAACAGACGATCGCCATGCTCCAGCACGATGTGCGCCTCGTCGCAATCCGGTTCACCTGCCGCGCCGATGCCGGGCATGTCGATCCATGTGTCGCCGAACAGCAGATCGTCGAATTCGCCGCCCGCGCCTGCTGCCCGTTCGACAAACAGCGGATGCACCTGACCGTGCCGCCAGAGCCACGCGGATGCCGCGCCGAAGCGCAGCAGGCGCACCGCAGCACCCTCGAAGCGGGCGATCAGCGCGGCGCCGTTTTCCGGTGTCTCCTCGCGCGACGCCTCGTCATGCACGCGCAATTGCGCGTGCAACTCCATGAGCGCCGATCGCAGGCGTTCGAGATCCCCCTCGACCGTACGCGCGGCTTCGCGGATGCGGTATGCAGCGAGACGACCCGGCATATCGGGACCATCGTCAGCGCACAGCACCAGCATGCGGCCGTCATCGAGACTCGGCATCGCGGGTTGCATATCCACGGCAACATCGACGTCATGGACCGGTTGCAGACCCCGCTCGCTTCCGGAATCAGGAATGCTTAACGGGGCAGTCTCGCCGGGCTGCTCCGCACGGTGCTCCAGCAGAGTCGCATAACTGCGCGGCAAGCCACGCGTCGCGAGCAGAGTGCCCGCGCTCGCAGTCCACCACAGGCACCACGGACCCGGGCGCAAGCTCAACTGCGTCCACGTTTGCGCCAGCATGATCCCCGTAGCCGCACCGGCAGGCGGCGTCATCATCCATTGCCCACTGTCCCAAGGCAGCGCCCGCCAGATTGCGCCAATACCCGCCTCGTATGTCGAAGGGCCGGCCAACGCGGCGACCCGCGCATCGAAGGTCTCGACGCTCACAGCGTCGTAGAGCGCGCCGCGATAGACACGCTCGAGTGCATCGAACCACGCATCGTTACTGAGGATCGCGGTGACATCGCCGCTACAGGGCGCCGCGAGCACGAGCGGAAACGCGCGACCGAGCCGGTCCACCGCCGGCCCGACGAGTCCGCACCACGCGCCCTGGCCACACACCTGTGCAGGCAATATGAAGCGCCACGCCGCACCTTGCTTCCAGGCCAGCGTCCACTGGTCACCCAGTTCGCGCCGCCCGGTTTCGACAGCGCGCTGGAAATGCCGGTCCCAGTCATCGATGAAAGCCGGGGCCAGCCGTCGCTGGACAAAATCGCCTGCCCCCGGCAGCTTGCCGTAAAAGCCGACGCCGCCCGTCATCGCGGACACCTGAATTCCCGTACCTCGCCGTTGAGGAACGGGTTCTCGAGGCTCGCCGGCTGGATCGGCAGTTTCACCGTGTGCCCGTCGAAATCAAAACTGGCGAGATAGCGCAGATCGCCCTGCTTCTGCAGATGCGCAGCATCGAGCGCATGGAAAAAGGCCCAATCGCCGTCGTACTTCAACGGTGCACCGACCGGCTGGCCAGATGTATCGAACGCCGTCACGACCACGTGCCCGGGCTGCGGACCGGGCCAGGTCATCGTCATGCTGGCCGTACCGTTGGCGGAGTAGTCGTACTTCTGCCCGTCGATCTCGATCGAAAGCTTCGCGATGGACGGATCCAGTTGCGGCGCGAGCAGCGTGAAGCCAACCGCAAGCTGTGCACCGTTGCGGAAATAGATCTGGCGGATCGCGTCAGCAGCCTGCGCTTCACTCAGCACCGAAGCGGGACCCGCCGGCACGCCGGGTTTCCAGCGCCATGCCCGCCCGCTCGTATCGACGAATTTCGCCAGCGTCGATTTGAAGAAGCCGTCGAAGCGGCCGCCATTGCCGAACAGATCGGTGAAATTCTGCAACGGAATGTCCGAGGCGCCGTTCGCCGCGAACGGATAGCGCCCGTCCACCATGCGCGTGCAGTCGTTGCCGGCCGCTGCGCGGAACTGATCGGCGAGCGCCGCACTGTTGCCGCTCGCAACAAGCGACGCGCTCTTCGTCGCCACACCCGATACCAGCGAGGCGACCTGCGGTGGCAGCTCGCCCGTCTCCTGGCGCGCTGCGAGGACCGCGGGGTTGTTCTGCGTGGCGGGGTCGCTCAGATCGGACATCGATAGCAAGCTCTTGCTCAACTGGTCGAGCACGCCGATCGTGTGGTCGAGCGGTGTCGAACCGGGCGTACCCGCGCTCAACTGGTTCAGCTGCGCGAAGTGCGCCTCGATGGCGGCGCCCGGCCGGGTGCCGCTTGTCCCGCTCGCCGTGTCCACGCCGTTCGCCGCGGCAGCAGCCGTGCCATTGGGCAGCGTGGCGCCAGCGCCGCGCAACTCGCTGCCGAGGCGCGTATTGAGCGCCCTTCGCGCCGCGAGGTTCTCGCCCACCGTCTTCGCCTGCGAAGCGGCTGCGGCCTCGGCTGCGCCCGATGCGGCCTCATCATGCGCCGGACTTCGCAGCATGTCGCTGGTGTTATCGCGCACCAGCTGCAGCAACGCCTTCAGCGGCGAACCCGGACCAGACAGTTTCGCGGCCACGGCACTTGCGCTCTGGATATCGCTGACCGGTTGCAGTTGCAGGTCGTCAAGCAAGGCATCCCATGCCTTGATGTAGTCCTGCTCGTACAACGCCAGCACCTGCTGGGCATAACGCGAGCGCGCCAGCGGCTCGACGCGGCCCGCATTGAATACCCAGTAGTCCTTGACGAAGCGATCTACCGACTGGTCGATCCCGCCGTTCACTTCGGCCGCGAAATACGGCTGAGTGAAAAGCGCCGGAAACGGCTGCGATAGCGGCGCACCGCTCTTGCGGCGAAACACATTGCCGAGCAATCCGAGCGTCTGATCGAGCCGCACTGGCGGCACGCCGGAACGCGCGGCGTCGAGCTGGACACTGCCGTACACGAGGGTCGCCAGATCGGCGGTCTTGAGCGTCGCACGCGCCTGATCGATCAGTGCACTATCGAGCGTCAACGCGCGCGGCTTCTGCGAATCGTCGACCAATGCCGAGAAGTGCCGGTCGAGTGCGCTCTGGATCGCGGGGTCCTGCGGGAACAGACGCCGCCATTCGATGCTCGCAAGCGCCGCAAGCTCGCCCGGATCCAGATGCTGTGGCTGACCCAGCATCAGATAGCCCTTCAGATAGTCGTAAAGCGACTGCGGGTCGTTGGCGCTGGCACTGAGACCTTCGCGGAACCGGACGCCGACACCCGGCAGCAGCGTGCCGTTCAGCTCGCGCAGATACGCACTGTGAACCTGCGCATACAATGCATGCCCTTCGAACAGACCGAAGCGCATCAGCAGCGGAACGTGCCCCTGGTACTGACCCGCGACGTCCTGCGTGTCTGCAATGACCTCGAGACGGCCGAGCGCACGGGCAAACCAGGCCTTCAGATCCGGCGCGCCAGCAAGGCTATTGCCGGGCGGCAGGTCCTTCAGCTGATCCTGCACCTCGTCGACGTAGAGGCGGTTGCGTTCGTAGCTGGTCGCGAAGCCTGTCACCAGCAGCGCGGTCAGCAACGCGATGCCGGCATAAATGGCCGCCTGCATCGCGATCTTCTGCCGCTCCAGCCGCGGATTGGTGCCGGCGAGGCCCGACTCGCGAAACAGCACATCCTTGAGCAGCCGTTCGACGAAGAAAGTGCGGCGCTGCGTCGAGCGGCCCTGCACGCGGCCAGCGTCCACGCCGAAGGTACGTGCGACGGCGCTCAGCATGCGGTCGATCGGCGCGCCCTCCTGGGTGCCCGAAGTCAGGTACGCGCCGCGCAGCAGCGGCGTCGCGCCGTATTGAGAATTCCCGAATGCGCCTTCGACGAATTGCCTGGCAATCTCGCGAAACGCGCCGAGCTGCTGCGGAAAACTGAGCACAGCGGCGCGGCGGCTACGGTCGCGCTGGGCGTGCAGACGCTCGATCACGCGTGTGTTCAACTGCTCCAGCAACAGGTCGAATTCGCCCGTAAAGCGTGTGCTGGCGGTGCCGTCGAAACTCGAATCGACCGGGAAGGTCATGCCCCAGACCTGGCGGCGCAGGTCCGGTCCGAGATCGTCGAAGAACTCCCCAAATCCCGCAACGAGGTCACACTTGGTGAACACCAGATACACCGGAAACGCCACCTTCAGATGCTCCGACAACTCGTCGAGACGGCGTCGTACCGCGCGGATGTGCTGTTGGCGCGCGTCGTCGTCGAGTGTCAACAGATCCGATACGCTCATCGTCACGATCACGCCGTTCAGCGGCCGGCGCTTGCGATATCGGCGTAACAGTCCGAGGAACGACTGCCATGCCGAGCCGTCGGCGAGCGCATCGGAATCCTGAGTTGTGTAACGGCCAGCCGTATCGAGAAACACTGCTTCATCGGTGAACCACCAGTCGCAGTTGCGCGTGCCGCCAATACCGCGGATCGCATCCTTGCCAAAGCGTTCGGCGAGGGGGAAGTCCAGTCCGGAATTCTGCAGGAGGGTGCTCTTACCCGAACCAGGCGGCCCGATCACGACATACCATGGCAACGCGTACAGGTTGCCGCCATTGCGCCGTGTTTTGCGCAAGGTATCGACCGCCTCGCGAAAGCGCTGCTGCAGTTGCGTGCTCTCGGCGAAATTGCGCTCGTCAGCAGCAGACGATGCGTTCTGTCCGGCAAGTTCGCCCGGTAGTTGCGCAGTCTTGCGCTGCATCCGCCACTGCATCACCTGCATGCACAACAGCCAGATCAGCACGAGCGCAAGGATCAGGGCGACGCGCGATGCGGCGCTCGCGAGCGGCTGCCGGTCGCCGATGCCGAGATACGGACCAGCCAGCCAGATCAGTGCTGCGATCAGCAACATGCCGGCTGCGATCGCAAACCATCGGGACGTCGCCCAGGTTTTTAGCGAATTCATGGGCTCAGTTCTCCGGGATGTAGAGGATTTCGACGCGCCGGTTGCGCGCCCGGTTAGCGGGCAGATCGGCCGGCGTGGCGATCGGCTGCGACGAACCTGCGCCGTTCGACTCGAGCCTGCGCGGATCGTCGAGGCCCTGCGCGAGGATTTGCGCGGTGTTCTGCGCACGCGCCGTCGACAATTCGAAGTTGTCCTTGAATTTCAGGGAGCGCACGGGCTGGTCGTCGGTATGGCCGACCACGACAACCCGGCCTTGCACCTGATTCAACGCCCACGTGATACGGTGCAGGAGCGGCACAACCGCAGGGGCGATATCGGCACCGCCGGACGGGAACAGCTCCGCCGCAGCCAGACGCACGGTGTCGCGGCCGTCGGCCTGCTCGTCGACGCTTAGCTGCCCCGCCTGCTCCTGTGGTGCAAACAGTTGCTTGAGCGTCAGATGCGCGGCCTTGGGCGTCGCGACCGTTTGTGGCGGCGCGGCCTCCTCGAGGCCGATCGTGGCAAGCTGCGCGTTGACGGGTGCCGTAAGTGCGTTGAGCCGCGTGAAGAAGAACAGGAACGTCCCCAGCACGATCAGGAGCGCAGCGGCGCTTGCCACCCACAGCGGCACGTGGCGCATCACCGGATTGCGCCGGTCTTCGACACCGCGCCAGTGCGGCGCCAGTTCGTCGGCGGGCGCTTCGCGAAGCCCACGGATGCGGCGGTACAGGTCGTCCTGAATGTCGGCCAGACGCGCGAGGCCGCCCTGCTCCACCAGATAGCGGCCGCCGAAACCCAACGCCAGGCAGATGTACATCATTTCGATCAGGTCCAGATGACGCGAGAAGTCCACGCTCAGTCGATCGAGGATCTGGAAGAACTTGGCGCCGCCGTAGGTTTCGCCGTGGAAGGTTACGAGCAATGTTTTCTGGGTCCAGCCACTCTGGTCGCTCCATGGCGCGTTGTTCACAGACTCGTCGAGCATCGTGCACAGCACGTAGCGCGCGGCCATGATCGTCTGCGTGTTGATTCCCGCATCTTGCGTATAACGCTCAAAGCTTCGCACGTGCGCTACGGCCTGCTCGCGCAGACGGCCGATGTCGACCGGTGGCGCCACGCTGTGCCGCAACTGCACCGCCAGCAGCAGTAGCGGATTGGCGGCGCGAACGAGCGGATTAGCGACGCCGCTAAGGAAGTCGCCCAGTTCGGCGCGCAGTGCGGCCCGCCTGGGCGGCTGGGCGAATTGACCGGGTTGCGTGGTTTGTGCGCTTTGTGCGGCACGCACGGTCTGCGGGCGCGGCGACATGATGCGTGTCGCGTCGTCGGCGTTGCCTGTAGCCGTCGCACCCGTCATGTCCAGCGAGTCACGCGGACGCACGAGGGTCGCGTCGGCGCGCACCGAGTCATTGGAGCGGTTGCCGGGATTCATGCGCGCACCGCCCACAGTTGCAGATCGAGTCCGGCAAAACCGCTGCCGAAGTGCATCGCGATGCCTCCGGATGTCTTCAGCATGCGCCACATCGGCGAGTTCCGGTCGCACTCGAAGTACAGGAAGCCAGACGTGTACGGCAGTTGGCGCGGCGCCACTGCCATCGGCGATACGCCGATGCCTGGAAGTTGCAGATTGACCAGGTCGCGGATCTTTTCGACCGGGCCGATCTTCGACTGCGTCGGTAACTGCCGGCGCATGTCCTCGGACTTCAGATCTGCTTTCGCCGCCAGCACAAAGGTTGCCGTATCGAGCAGCGTCAGATCGGGCACGACACCCACCCAGACACCGTACTTGCGTTGCTGCAGCGGAATCGCCACGGCGTTTTGCTCGAGCACCGCGCTCAGCGCGAGGCGCAACGCCGCGATCACCGGCTCGAAGCTCTCGCGCAGCGCCTCGTGGCGGTACGGCGGAAAGGCTTGTACGCGCTTTCCGGGCGACGTGAAGGTGGCAAGTTCGCCAGCCAGTTCGAGCAGCAGGCCGAATAATGCTTCAGGGTGCAACAGCGGCGCTTCGGCCAGATGCGCAACGAGCGGCTGATAACGATTGATGACCTGCAGCATCAGGAAGTCGGCGATCTCGGCGGCGCCACCACGATCGGTTTCGGCGACACGGCCCGCGAGTGCCTCGCCGCGCTGATGCAACAAGCCGAGCAGTTCGGAGAGGAACGTCACCAGCCGCCTCGCCGCCTCGGTGTTGAGCGCGCTCGGCATAAAGCCGTCATCGAGAATCACGCGCCGGTCGGCCCGGCATTCGACCACCCGGGCGAGCGGAATGCTCATCAGGCCTTCGGCGGGCTGCGACTCCGGCAACAGACGCGTGCTCATCCCCGCCACTTCGAGTGCCGTGACCCCTTCCATGCTGCCGGAGGCATCGAGCACTTCGGTTTCGCGCACCCGATAGCGAAACAGCTGGTCAGAGCCCGCGTCAGGCCACGCGCTGTCAGGTTGGGTTGTCGAGCGCAGCGGCAACGTCAGATGCACGACCTGGTCGCGCCAGTTCGCGTCGATGTCGAGCGGTGGCGGCAACGGATCGTCTCCAGGCATCGCGAACGGCGTGCCATCGGGAAACACGCCTCGCGCACGCTTGATGCCGAGCTTGCCGATCGCGAGCAGCTCGCTTTCCAGCTCGAGCTCCTGAAAGCCCCAGCCGTGCGGACGCAGCGCGCCGGTGCGCAGTTGCACGTAGCGTTCGAAGTAGCGCTCCTGCTGCTGCATGTGCTGCGGCCTGAGAAACAGGCCTTCGCTCCATACCACCTTGTTGTTCTGAGTCATGTCGGAATGCCGGGTAATGGTTCTTCAAGCGTCGTGCGCGATCGGTCGCTCACGACGGCGGGTGATAGCCTGGAATGCTTCGTGTCGCGATAGACCCGCGGACGGCCTTCAGTTGCGCCGCTTTTTCAGGCGCCCTAGCTGCTCTTCATAGGCGCGAGCGAATTCGTCGCCAAACAGTCTTCGAAAGCATTCGTCAGGATTCCTTGTGACTGCTTCGAACTCTTCCTTGTAACGTTCCCAATGTCGCGACCGGCCGCCAAACGGCAGCCGCCGCGTGCTGCCTTCGTTGAACTGCTCGATTCGTGCGGGGTCGAAGTGCGCAAGCATCGAATCGAAAGCGGAACGTACGCCGGCTAGCATCGCCATCTGATGATTGCGGATGTCCTCGGCGGCATCGGCGAGAGCGGCGCTACCCGAGAGAAATCCGCCGTCGGGCGCTGCGAGCAGCCGTTTGACCGACTCCTTCGCGGTCGGCGCGAACTTCAGCGGGTTGTTTTCCGAGCGCTGGATCAGCGTTGCGGGTAGCCGGAAGCTGTTTTTCAATTCTGCCCGGGCGCGTAATACGTCCATCATCGCGTCCACGGCGATCTCGAACATTGCGTCGAGTCCGGATAAGTTTGGCTCAGCGACAGGCACCTGTACCGGAGGCGTGGGCGGCGCTGTAAGAGGGGCGGCGAGCTCGGCCGACGGCGCACCAGCGTCCGCCATACCCACGCCTGGCATCGGCGGGGGCGGGGTTTCCGGCGCTGACGGTGCGCGCACGGGTGGCTCCGTCACCGTCTGCAATGCATCTGCGCCGGCGTCGGTGGCTGGCGCTTTATCCGGCGACTCGAATGCCATCTCCGTCGACACCTCACCTTGACCCACGTCCGCCGCCTCAGCATGCACGGCGGCCCGATAGCCGGTTGCGTCCCAGTCGTCCGGGAGCATCGGCGCATCGACGCGCGCCGCCTGCGGTTGCGGCGGCCGATACCGGTCGGCAACCGAGGGCGTGTGGTTCCAGTCCTGAGCCGGCGGCGCGAGCGGCGGCGGTTCATCCTGATACGAAGACGGCGCATCGAACAGCGCCAGCGGATCGAGGCTGGAGTCGGGAGCAGGCGACGTAGCGCCCGGTATCAAGCCTTCAGCTTCGCCTCCAGCGTCTGACCCGGCATCACGCGCCGGGCGAAGCAGCAGACTCAGGTCCAGCGGACTCCTGTTTTCATCCGCAGCAAACGCAGGACGCGCAAGCGCCGCGGACGCGGGTGCAGGTGCGGGCGTGGCTGCCGGGAGGGGTGCCGCTACGGGCGTTGCTACAGCACTCTCACCCACGCCACCGAAGCGCGTTTCATCTTCCCGGCTCAGCCGCACGCTCACCTCGAAGGTATCGATCTGCAACCGGTCACCCTCCTTCAGTGCAGCCGGCTCCCCCTTGCGCAACGGCGCGCCGTTCAGCAGCATGCCGTTGGTACTCCGATCCTCGATGAAGTAAATGCCATTCAGGTAACGTACGACAGCATGGAGGCGCGATACGCCTTCCGAGCCGAGCATCCAGTCGCACTCCTCGGAGCGGCCAATGCTGCCATCGCGGCAGTCGAACCGCTGTTCACGGCGACCGTCGAAACGCTGCGCGCGTTCGCCTTCCAGCGCGAGGATCAAGCCAGGCGCGACACTCATTGCAACCCTCCATCGATTCCATCAGGAATGCTCAGCAGATTCAGGGCGTCGCGCACAAATGCCGTGCGGCGCGCATCGAACTGCGCCGGCTCCAGCGCAGCCATGTAGGCGACTGCGGCACTCGCCGCAATCGCACTCAGATGTGCAGGCGGCGGAGTCGGCCGCTCATGGTCGGGATTCAGATTGCCGCCCGACCAGCCTGCGGCAGCGGCGATCCACGCTCCGATCGTCTGATAACGATGCGCTTTCGCGAAGGCGAGCGCGGCGGCCTGTTGAGATTCCGCAGGCTCACGCAGCCATGCCTCCGCCAGCGCGAGACCAGCCTGATCGTGCTCGGTCAGCGGCTGCCGGCGCCCACACTGGCAGGCCCACGCCACCGCATACCGGCGTGGCAACACACGGGCCAGCAGCCGCAGCGCATCGCTCCGGTGCCCGCCGTCGAGGAGTGCCTGCACGGCCGCACGCGCAGACGCGACTGGTCGCACACAGGCGATCGCCTGTTCTGAAAGCCGCATCTGCCGGGCAGCATCGAGGATCGCGATCATGATTACAGGATCATCGGAGCAGCACCGCCGAGCACCGCGGTCGCAGTCCCGATCAGTTGCAGATTGGTGGACTGAACGAGGCAATCGGCTTCCGACATGATTTCCATCGCCGCGACCGAACTCATGTTCAGGTTCGCCTTGGAGTTGATCTCCATGGCGAGGTCCGAGGTCATCGTGACGTTCATGTCGCCGTTCAGGGTGAGATTCGTGCCCGAGATCACGATCTCGCCGGAGCTGTTCATCGTGATGCTTGCAAGCCCGGTGACAAGCCTGATCTGGCTGGCCGCAGTGAGCGTGTAGTGGTTGCCCACCTGTACGTCATGGTCGTGTTCCGATTCTTCGCGCAGATCCTTCTGTGCATGGATGAGCACCTGCTCGCTGCCCATCCGGTCCTCGAAGCGGATCTCGTTGTAGTCCTCACTACCGCCGCCCTGATGACTGCGGCTTTTCACACCGCTCTGCGTCTTGTTGTCGGGCAAGCCATACGGCGGCATGTTGTCGGCGTTATAGACACTGCCGATGATGAGCGGGCGGTCCGGATTGCCGTCGAGGAAACTCACCACGACCTCCTGCCCGACGCGTGGAATGAACTGCGCCCCCCAGCGCTTGCCGGCCCACACCTGTGCGACCCGCACGGGACATGAGTTTTGCGCATTGGGCTTGGCCGGGCGGTTCCAGAAGAACGTCACCTGCACGCGGCCGTATTTGTCCACGGAGATGTCCTCGGGCGTATCCCCATAGACCACCGCCGTCTGCAGGCCCGCAATCACCGGCCGCGGCGTCGACGGGGCCGTGCGAAACGGCTGGCGGCTGCGGATTACCTTGAAGTCGCACTGGAACGGCTCTTCGCCGTCGTCCCCTCCGCCACCCGACGCATAGTCCGGTTCCACAAGACGCGTCGTGGTGTCGATCACGAGGTATTCCTGGTTGGCTTGCGTAAGCGGAAAGTCCTGGAGCGTGAAAAGCACGCCGGTCGCGAGACCGCACGCATCGGTGCTGCCCACACTCATCGCGAGCGGCACGTTTAGCGCGTCGGCTCGCACCTGGGCGTAGCGCTGTCCATCGGAGAGACGCTCGTCGTAACCGACGTAGTCGTATGCGTAGTCGTAGATGTCGAGGCCGCTCACGTTGTGCACGTCCTCCGTGTCGGTCAACTCTTCGGTGGCGAGCAGCGACGCCTTCGGCTTGAGGTAGTCGTAGTCGTCGAGTTGTACCTTCGTCGTGTTCACCGCATGGGCAGTTTCCCAGTCGCTGATCGACGCTTTCATCCGCTTGCCACGCTCGATCGGCGGCGCATACGGTATCTGCTCGAAGCCGGGCACCGTCGAATGCGCGCCGAGCGCGTCCGCGAGCACCATCGTGTGCGTGCTCTGCGTATGCGTGAAGTAGTAGTAGATGCCTTCCTGCTCCATCAGGCGGCTGATGAAGTCGAAGTCGCTTTCGCGGTACTGCACGCAGTAGTCGCGCGCCGGATAGCTGCCGCTCAGACTCTGCTTCAGATCGCTATAGCCGACATCGCCAAGTACCGACTGGATGATCTGCGGCACGCTCATGCTTCGGTAGATGCGGCAGTCGCGCCGGCGCGTGGCGAGCCAGGGCTTCGGCACGAGCCTGAACGTGTAGACCGCATAGCGCACGTTTTCGATGTTGACGAACCCGCCCTGCTCGCCTTCGCAGACAATCCCGTTGAAGTAGCGCGTATAGCCTTGCGGAGAGACGAGCTTCACTGTCATCGGCGTGCCCAGCAGCGAGCGCAGATCCACTTCGATGTTCTTGCTGATCGCTTCCAGCCGGTACGAAAACAGCTTGCCGAGCGACTCGCTAGCCGTCATGTTCGCGAACAGAAGGCTCGAGCCGAGCGTGGAGGTGAGCGTGATTGCGTGTGCCATGAGATGAGTTGCGTGCCGAGGCGCATGAGTCGTCGTGTTGTTACTTAGAACGACTGGGCTCCGCGTTTATTCCGTCGCTACGCACTTCGATGTCGGAACACGCCAGACCCGTTCAAGATGCACGCGGTCGTATCATTCGGCGCCTACCCCCGCTTGCACCCCGGAGATCAGTCTGGCAAGGCCTGATGCCTGAGCGCGCTTTGCGGGTTGCAGGTAAATTTCAAACTCCGGCACCGTGCTGGAAATTTCAAATCCAGTTTGCTCGAGGTATTCCGACGAGAATTCAATTAACGTTTGCAGGTGCGCTACCGCTGCATCAAAGACAGACTGATCGACTACGGCATCGTCCTTGATCAACTGGTAGAAGGAGACCTTGTCTACCAGGATGCCACTGTTGAGAATGACCGCCGCCACAGCCGGAGTCCTGCCAATACTGTCTGCAAACCAGGAATTGAAGTCTCCCAGTGTCAGCACGTCCTTCTTCTGATACAACGCCTGGGCATCCCTGAATATCTGGTTCATCCGTTGGATCTGGAAATGGCGCCTGATCATTTGCCACAGAATCTCCAGCGCCGACAAAATAATCGAATAGACAGGGGACGCAAGCGCCGCTGATTTTGCGTCAACCGCCAGTTTTCCTGAAGTTTTGGCAATGTTGTACACCCCTTCCGCAATGTCACTTGTCATCTCCTTACGGAGAGTGCTGGCGAGCATCTGGCTGATGCCGGGTTTTATTGAAATTTTTCTCTCGCGAGCCCGTTGCTCGATTTTCACCAGCGACGCCGCCGCTGTATCGAGCAAGCTATCGAGCACATCGAAAGAATCGGTCACCACTGCCCCGACAATGGGACACAAAAAAGTCACCAGACTTTTAGTCAGATTGCGCTGGACTTGCCCGGCCTTCTCAAACCGTTCATCGAGATCGATAGTCCGTAGGCGGACAGGCTGACCAAACTCGGCGCGAAAGAATTCCTCGATCGATTTGGCTCTGGCCTCAACAAACTGGGTAACCTTGGTGACCAGCGCCTGGTTCATGGCCGGCAGGGGGCGCGAAGCAAGTTGCAGCACATCTTTTGCCGACATCGACTTCGTACGCTCGACCAGCCGGTCCAGTACGCGCTCCTTGAGGTTCAGGTTATTGAAAGTGCGTCCCGCTGCATCGATAGACGAGGCCACCGTCTGTGCCTGCAACGAGGCAGCATTGTTGGCAAAATCGAATAAATTATCTATCACGCCGTCCGTTATGAACTGGTAACTTGACTCGGAGCATTCCAGCTTGGAGAGAAACATCAGAATGGTTTCCCGCGTCTTCTTTTCGTATTTAAGATAATTGCTCTCTCCAAATATCTCCTGCATGACCGAAACGAGGCTGCCTTTCTTTGAAATATTCCGCCTCGATTTACTCCAGTTCTCGTAGCTTTGCTCCTTCAGCCTTTTCCATTTCTCAAAGGCCGCAATCAAACGGTCGTAGCGATCCCTCGCAACCACGAAGGTATAATTCTCGATGCATAGATTCAGCGCGACCAACTCAGGACTAGCGGGACGCGCCATTGCCAGTATTTTTTGCGTCCGGTTCGCGTCTTCCGCAGGTTGGCCCGTTTGCTCCAACCATTGCGCGTATGTGAAAGGCAGTACGGGAAGTGTTTTGTCGAGTATTTGCATTATTTCCTCAGAAACGTCTTCGCACGAGGGATTAAAAAAAAGTGGCGCTTGCGGAATGCCCCATCACGACGTTGCGGCGGCCATGTCGATAGCAACCTGCTCAAGCGCATCGAAGCGATAGGCAAATTCACCGTCCTCCACGCTGACGTCCACGCACTCGACTTCCTCGCCTCGCATCGTCCGCGCCAAAAACTCACGGCTGATTTCCGGCAGCAGGGTATTGGTCAGAATCGCATCGATCATCCGCCCGCCTGATTCGCTCTCGGTGCAACGGCTCACCACCAGTCCCACTACTGCGTCGTCATACTCGAACGGCACGCGATAGCGATCTTCCACACGCCGCTTGATGCGCTCTAGTTGCAGCCTCACGATCTTCGCAAGCATGTCGCCGCTCAGCGGGAAATAAGGCACCGTCACAAGCCGCCCCAGCAATGCAGGTGGGAACACGTCCAGCAATGGCTCTCGCAAGGCCTTCGTGAGGTCTTCGACGTCCGGCATCCGTTGCGGATCCCTGCACAGCGCGGCAATCAGATCCGTGCCCACATTCGTGGTGAGCAGGATCAACGTGTTCCTGAAACTGATCGAGCGCCCTTCGCCGTCCTCCATCACGCCCTTGTCGAAGACCTGGAAAAAGATCTCGTGCACATCGGGATGCGCCTTTTCGATCTCGTCGAGCAGCACCACCGAGTATGGCTTGCGACGCACGGCTTCGGTCAGCACGCCGCCTTCGCCATAACCGACGTATCCCGGCGGCGCGCCCTTCAAAGTCGAGACCGTATGCGCTTCCTGAAACTCGCTCATGTTGATGGTGATCAGATTGTGCTCGCCGCCGTACAGCGCTTCGGCCAGCGCCAGTGCGGTCTCGGTCTTGCCCACCCCCGACGTGCCGGCCAGCATGAACACACCGATCGGTCTCCCGGGATTGTCGAGACCGGCACGAGACGTCTGGATGCGCCTCGCGATCATCTCCATCGCATGGTCCTGACCGATCACACGCTCGCACATCACGGACGCGAGATTCATTACAGTCTGCAGTTCGCTGCGCAGCATCCGGCCCACCGGGATGCCGGTCCAGTCCGCGGTCACCGCAGCGACGGCCTGGTAGTCGACGTTGGGCAGGATTAGTGGGCTTTCGCCTTGCAATTCGACCAGTTGCGCCTGGAGTTGCCTGAGTTCGGCGAGTGCGGCGGCTTTTGCGTCGTCGTCCATCTCAGGGTCTTCGCTTCTCAAGCGCGCGCGCAAGGCCAGAATCTGCTCAACCAGAGCTTTCTCTTCCGCCCACCCGGCTTCGAGATGCCGCAAACGCTCACGCTCACTCGCGAGCATCGCGGCAGCTTGCGGCTCGCGCTCTCCAACGTCGACTCCGACCGTCTTCTCGCGTGCAATGATGGCTTGCTGCGTTTCCAGTGCCTCGATGCGCTTCATCGCATCGTCGATCTCCGCGGGTACCGCATGCTGGCTGATCGCGACGCGCGCACAAGCCGTATCGAGCAGGCTCACGGCCTTGTCCGGCAATTGCCGCGCCGGGATGTAGCGATGCGACAGCTTGACGGCCGCTTCGAGCGCCTCGTCGAGGATCTGCACGCGATGGTGCTGTTCCATCACGTGCGCGACGCCGCGCAACATCAGGATCGCCTTCTCCTCGCCTGGCTCGTCGACCTGCACGGGTTGGAAGCGGCGCGTTAGCGCCGGATCCTTTTCGATATGCTTACGATATTCGGCCCAGGTGGTCGCACCGATCGTGCGCAGGTTGCCACGCGCCAGCGCGGGCTTCAACAGATTCGCCGCGTCACCAGTGCCCGCGGCACCGCCCGCGCCCACCAGCGTATGCGCCTCGTCGATGAAAAGGATGATCGGCCTGGGCGAGGCCTGCACTTCGTCGATCACCTGACGCAGCCGGTTTTCGAATTCGCCCTTCATGCTTGCTCCGGCCTGCAGCAGACCGATATCGAGCACGCGCACCTGCACGGCTTGCAACGGCGGCGGCACGTCGCCACGCGCGATGCGCAACGCGAAGCCCTCGACCACCGCCGTCTTGCCGACGCCGGCCTCGCCGACCAGCATCGGGTTGTTTTGACGCCGGCGCATCAGCACGTCGACCAGTTGACGAATCTCGCCATCGCGGCCCACTACCGGATCGATCTTGCCGTCGCGGGCCTGCGCGGTCAGATCCACGGTGAACTGGGCAAGCGCCTGCTGCTTGCCCAGTTGCGCGGGTGCCAGCGCACCGCTGCTCTCGCCGGGCGCGACCTGATCGGCCCGAAAGCCGTCAGCGGCATGTTGACCGTCTTCCGGCGACCCCGAGACAATGCCTGCGAATTCATCCGCAAGGGTCTCGGCGCGCACCTTCTCGAACTCGCTGGACACGTTAAGAAGTGCGTGGCGCAGATGGCGCGTTCGCAGCAACCCAACAATCAGATAGCCGCTGCGCACCTGGCTTTCGCCAAACATCAGCGTGGCGAAGACCCAGCCGCGCTCGACGGCCTCTTCCACTTCGGCGGACAGATCGGAAATGCTGGTGCTGCCACGCGGCAGCCGTTCGAGCGCGCCGGTCACGTCGCGCGCAAGATGCGAAGGATTCAGTCCGAAGTGACTCACGATGCGATGCAGATCCGAATCCTGCAACTGCAGGATCTGGTGAATCCAGTGCGCCAGTTCGACATACGGGTTGCCACGCAGCTTGCAAAACACGGTGGCACTTTCGATAGAGCGGTAGGCAAGCGGATTGAGCTTGCCGAACAGCGCGCCGCGACTGATTTCAGCCATGGTTTCCGATCCTGTATAACGTGAGGCAGCCGACGTGCGGCCGCCGTTGGGTTGAACGATGCGCGCGCCAGTGCGGCGCGGACTTTATTTCACGGGCCTCAGTACGACTTCGTCCGCATCGGCGGGCTTCGGATAACGACCCATCCAGGTGTTGAAGCCCATGCGGCCGGCCTTGCCGAGGTACGTCAGCGGTACGTCCTCTTTCTTCAGGACGAGTTGCAGATCCCATCCCTTCTCGTCGCCGACATACATCCTCACCGCGGCCACCAGTTGCCGTAGCGCGTCGCTGCCGGGCAGGAAGCGGTTGAATTCGTTGCGGTCCAGCGGCCCGATACGCAGCCGGAAACGCTCTTGCGCGCCTCGCACATGTGCGCCAAGCAGTGCGTCTCTGCCCAACGAAGCCATGCCGCGCCCCATGTGCAGACAGGCATCGCGCGGCAGCTTCATCCAGCCCGCGACAAACTCGATCACACGCACAGGCACGCCGAAGTAATGCTCGAGAAAGCTCATGAGTCCCTCGGCGTTGCGCGACTGCGCGACAAGGCGCCCAGCGAAGAAGCGCTTGTACTCATCGGGCAATGCATCGCGTTTCTCCAGATGCGGCGTAGCGATGCCGATCAGCGCACCGATATAGGTGCGAAAGCGGTCCTCTTCCGGACGATCCATCTGCACGGTCGGTTGCGCATCGGCCCACGCGCGATAGAAGAGACTCAGCATCCGGTGATGAAACACGTCGGCAAACGCGACCAGCGTGCGATCTTTCGCGTTGCGCTCGCGGTCCACGGCATGTTCGGTCAGATGCAACGGCAGGGGTCCATGCGGACCGAACAGGCCGAGAAACAGCCCATAAAGCCGTCCAGGCCGATCAGCGGTGCGTGTTTCGAAACGCTCGATGCTGCGCGACGGAAATTCCAGCGAAACCGCATGACCCAGGCGCACCGGATCTTCGGCAGGCCGCGTGGAGTGTCCGAGCCTGGGCAACGCCGGGTACGCACATTCGAGAAGCCGCATGGCCTCGAAGAACTCGAATGCTTCGGGCCGCGCGCGCAGCGCCGCCTCGAGCGCTAGAGGATCGGCCGTTTGCCGGGATTCGCGTGCCATCGGGCAACCTCGTTTCGTTCGAGTGTGCGCAACACTGTCTCGACAAACGAATTCAGCGAAACGTAGCGCGCAAAGAAGTGCTGCAGAACCGACGCAAGCAGAAATGCGCCGCTGCCCTCGAAGGCCGCATCGTCGCAGGTCAGCGTGACCTCCAGGCCGCGGCCATAAGTGACCGGTCCCGGCACGGGAATGCGGCGCGTGACCGGCACGGCCGCAACGTGTTTGATGCCTTCGATCTGGCGGCGCGTGGCGGCATCGAACTGGTCGTGATACAGACTGAGCATTTCGCGCAAGGCAGTTGCACCTGCTTCGCCCTCCTCATCGAGCAGCGACAGGTAGTTCAGCTGCAGATGGCTGATCAGACGCCAGGCGGATTCCCCTGTCGCGGTGGGCGCACGCGGCCGGGTGGGCCCCGCCACGCAGCGGATCGACGCCACCGGCGCATCCGTATCCAGCGTGAAGTCCGTGTACGACTTGCCCACCGGCATATGCAACGGCAGATCGCGATTCGTGCACAGCAGGCGCAAGCCCAATTGACGCAACGAGGTCGCATAGGGCGCGTCGTTCGCGTCCACCAGCGCGATAAAGGTTTCGCTGCCGACATAGCTGGAGCGTGCGCCCCGCTGCTTCTGACGGCTCGATAGCACGCGCGGCTCGCGCCGTAGCGTATAAAACGCAGACTGAGGGCTGTGCCATGTCCGCGAGGTGCTGTCGTAGAACGGCCGGAAACTTTGCTCGGGCTCCTGACGATCGCCGTAACCCTGCACGTCCAGCACGCTATGCACTTCGAAGTCCATCGGGCGCGTCCGGTCACCCAGCACGTGATATTCCGTGGTCCCCTGCTGCAGATGGATGCGGTCTGCGCGGCGTTCGAACAGATTGACTGCCGGTGTGCAGAAGAGCCGGAAATTGCTGGCATGGATGGCGTTATGCAGACGCGCGACGCTGCGGTCGAGCCACACCACGATCTCGAACTCGTTGCCGGCGGCACGCGCAAGCAGCGTGCGCAGGCCAGTGAACTCGACGAACAGGAAGCGCTCCGGACAGGCAAAGTATTCCTGCAGCAGACGATAACCGCTGAACGAACGGCCTCCGTACGGCAGCAGCGCCTCATCCTCGTCGAAGCCCGCCGCGCGCAACGCAGACGCCTCGCGATGCACCTCGACGGCCGTCCCGTCCTGCGCAGCCGCACGCACCGTATATCCGACGCCATTGGCCAGAAGTTGCTCATAGACCAGACGCGGCAAATCGTCGGCGCCGCCGAGAAAGACGGGCAAGCGATCGAGCGCGAGCGCCTTCGCAGGCACACCCGAGAGCGTCCTGAACTTCAACCGCAAACCCGCGCGCGCCTGCGTGCCGGGTGGCGGCGCGAGCCCTGCGGCGGCCAGCGCCGCGGGTGTGTCGAAGTATCTCGCCTCGGCAATCGCGAGCGGCCACAGCGTGACCTCGTGCGCGGTACGGTACTCGCAGGCTGTCCGCTCGCCGAAGCCAGTGAGGCTGCGCATCACGGTATACCGCGCGATCGGGTGGCCGGCCGCCGGCAAGTCTTCAGCCTCATCCGGATGAAACTGCACTACTGCCATCGACGGTACCGGCGTCAGGTAGTGCGGGTAGATCATCTCCAGCAGATGTTGCGTGAACACCGGGAACTGCGCGTCGATCTTCAACTGCACGCGTGCAGCCATAAACGCGAATCCTTCGAGCAAACGCTCGACATACGGGTCCGCGCATTCGAACCCTTCCAGCCCGAGCCGCCCCGCGATTTTGGGGTGCTCGCTCGCGAATTCCGCACCCATTTCCCGGACATGCTGGAGCTCGCGGTTGTAATAGCGTAAGAGTCGTGGATCCATTACATTCAGCCGAAAAGTTGCGAGACGTGAAACTCGCCGGTCTCGAGATCGACGTCGGTGCGCAGATACAGGCTAAGCGGCATCGGCTGCGCCCACATGTCCGCTTCGATCCGGAAACGCAGCGAGCGGCTGTCCATGCGGGCATGGTCCGGCTCGACACTGACCTGAACCGTACCGGCGATCAGACGCGGCTCGAAATCGCGCAGCGCCGAACGGATACGCTCCTGCAACAGCGCGATGTCGATGCCCGACAAGGCCGTACCGGTAAGATCAGGAATCCCGAAGTTCAGAACCGACTTACCCGCGTGCGTGAAACCCGCGGATTCTTCGCTGCTCCATTGGCGCGTGCAGTTGAGCAGCCAGGCGATATCGCGAGTCACGTACTCGCGAAGACGCAGCGCGGTGATAACACGCTCCTCCCGACTCTCTTCACGCTGTGCAGGAGCAAGGTCGGTCAACCGGTCGAGCAGCGAAGGCTGCAGACGCTCCTGGGGTGTCAGCTCTGCCATGCGGCGGGCTCCGTAACATTAGGGGATCCGGACGGACCCCCGGTATCGCGCCGGCCGGCTTATTCCTTGGTGACCTGCTGGATGTCGTAGGTGAAATCCTTGGTGCCACCGCTCGCCTTGCCCGTATCGTCCTGAGGCTGGAACGAATACTTGAACTTGCCGAAGTGCAAGGTGATGTTTTCGGTCAGCCGCTCGTCGCCGCCGCTGCCACCGGTCGATACCGACGTGACCAATACGCCTTCGCTGAGCTCGATGGTCACGTAGTCGGTCTGCTGACCGGTTGCGTTCGTCACGTATAGATAGGCGGTATCGATTCGCGCGCCCGTGCAGCACGCTTGCAACAGCGCGTTAGAGCAGGCGTCGACGTACTTAGTGACGGTAATGTCCTGGATGTTTGCCTTGCCGCCCGACGCATAGCCGGCGCCGGTGTGCAGGTTGCCGGTATTGCTGCAGCCCCATGACCAGGCGATGATGGGCACCTGGTTCTTGTGCTTCGAATGGGCGGAGGCGCCCTGGATCGTCACCGCGCCAGAGCCGAATTTCAGGTGCATGTCGAATGCCATATATTCCTCTACTTGTGTGCTGGAAAAGTTTGCCTGCCAGGCTGACAGGCCTTTGGACCCGGAGCATTGCCCTCCGGGTAGCGACTAAAAGTGACTTACGTGTGAGCTCAGGCCGCCTGCGCAGACGGCAAGCGCGAGACGAGGCGCAGTGAAACGGTCAACCCTTCGAGCTGGTAGTGCGGCTTGAGGAAGAACTTCGAGGTGTAATAGCCGGGGTTGCCCTCCACTTCTTCCACCACGACTTCCGCGGCAGCGAGCGGCTTGCGGGCCTTCGTCTCTTCACTGGAGTTCTTGGGGTCGCCATCCACGTAGTTCATGACCCAGTTGGAAAGCCAGCTTTCCATCTGCTCCCGCGTGCTGAACGAGCCGATCTTGTCGCGCACAATGCACTTCAGGTAATGCGCGAAACGGCAGCAGGCAAACATGTAGGGCAAGCGGGCCGAAAGATTCGAGTTGGCCGTGGCCGAGGGATCGTCGTACTCTTCCGGCTTCGCGACCGATTGCGCTCCGATGAACGCCGCGATGTCCGTGTTCTTGCGGTGCACGAGCGGCATCAGGCCCATCTTGTCGAGTTCTGCCGAGCGTCGATCGGTAATCGCGATCTCCGTGGGACACTTCATGTCCACGCCGCCATCGTCACTGGGGAAGGTATGAACCGGCAGGTTCTCGACTGCACCACCCGACTCGACGCCGCGAATCCGCGTGCACCATCCGTAGTATTTGAACGAGCGGTTAATGTTCACCGCCATCGCATATGCTGCGTTCTGCCATGTGTACTTCGACGAATCCGCGCCTTCCGTGTCTTCTTCGAAATCGAATTCTTCGACCGGATCGGTCTTCGCACCATATGGCAAGCGAGCCAGGGTACGGGGCATCGTCAGCGCGAGATAACGCGCATCGTCCGTTTCCCGCAGTGAACGCCAGGCGGCGTAGTCGGGCGTCGTGAAAATCATCGACAGGTCACGCGGGTTGGCGAGTTCGTTCCAGTTCTCCATACCCAGCAAAGAAGAGCCGGCCGCCGATATAAACGGGGCATGCGCTGCCGCCTCGACCTGCGCGATGCCGCGCAGCAACTCCACGTCCTGCGGACCGTGGTCGAAATAGTAGTCGCCGATCAGACAGCCATACGGCTCGCCGCCTAACTGGCCGTATTCCTCTTCGTAAATGCGCTTGAAAACAGGACTCTGGTCCCAAGCGACGCCCTTGAAGCGTTTGAGATTTTTGGCAAGCTCTTTCTTCGACACGTTCATCACCCGGATCTTCAGCAGCGGATCCGTTTCTGTGTTGGTGACGAGATGATGCAGCCCGCGCCACGCGCCTTCCAGTTGCTGAAACCCTGCGTCGTGCAGAATCTGGTTCAACTGCTCGCTGAGCTTGCGATCGATTTCGGCGACGTACGCATTGATAGTCTGCGTCAAATCGTCGGATACGACGTTGGAATCCTGAAGCACGTGCTCAGCCAGCGTGCGTACCGCAGCTTCGACCTCTTCCCTCGCGCGCTCATTCTTGGGCTTGAATTCCTTGCTCAGCAGTGCCGAGAATTCGCTGACCTCGGTGAGGGCGCCCTGTACACCTTGCTCGATCTGGTTCTGGCTTTCCATGACTTTCCCTCACTCCTTCCCGGATTCATCAGCGGCTTTCGGTACCGCGCCCAGTGCCTGCAGCAGTGCCGGATCCTTGATCGCCTGGGCAATCAGCTTTTCTGCGCCCGACTTGCCGTCGAGATACGTGCCCAGATTGGCTAGCTGCGTGCGCGCCTCGAGCAACTTCCTGAGCGGTTCGACCTTGCGCGCCACCTCGGCAGGCGAGAAGTCATCCATGCTTTCGAAGGTCATGTCGACTGCGAGGTGGCCTTCGCCCGTCAACGTGTTGGGCACACTCAGGCTCACCCGCGGCTTCATCGACTGCATGCGGCTATCGAAGTTGCTGACATCGAACTCGAGCGCCTTGCGTGCTTCAATCGCGGGAAGTTCGGCGGCATTGGCACCGGACAAATCCGACATCACGCCCATCACGAACGGGAGCTGTACCTTCTTCTGCGCCCCATACAGTTCGACGTCGTACTCGATCTGCACGCGCGGCGCCCGGTTGCGCCCAATAAATTTCTGACTGTTCTGTCTCGTTGACATTGGCTGCTTCCTTTCAGTGTTGACCATGTGATGGATTCGACGATGCGCTCGATCTGTACGGTGAACGCTGTCCGCACCTACAAAACGCTCAGCGTCGCGATCTATTCCGTCTAAATTTTTCCGCGTTCGTCAGGTGCTGTGCTTGCCGGCGTGATCCCCGCCCGCTGGCTACACAACGCCCCAGAGTTGGGGGATATTCCGCAACCACTTTAAATTTGCGCGCTTTGTCATTCGCGGCGGCCACGGAATAAACCGCGCGTTCGAGCGTTTTATGGGGACGCCTTCTCCGTACTTCGTCGATGTCATGGCGCTTCAGAACATGAAACTCTCAACTCAACCCAGCAGCGCATTGCGTGGCAAACAGACCTTGTTGGCCCTGCTCGTCCTCGTCGCGATTACGTCACGGGCGCAAGCGGCGTGGCAACTCGTGCGTGCCGATGCACGCCCGGTCGCCATCCACGACACGGGGCTGTATCAGCCGGACATCGGGCAACGCTTCGGGACGGACGACATCGTCGAGACACCGGCAAGCGGCGGCATACAGATTCAGGACGAGGCGGGGAACATCGTCGCGCTGGGTCACGACACGCGTGTGATGTTGTCGCGCGACGCGCATATCGCGTTGCTGAAGGGATGGATGAAGGTGCGCAATGCGTGCAACACGAATGATTGCGCCGCACCGGTTATCGAAACAGAGCGCAGCCGATTTTTGCCGGCAGCCGATACGGCGCTCGTGATTGCGGCGAAAGCCGCGGGCTATCAGGACACCGACGCGGTGTTCTGCGAGAGCGGCACGGCAAGCGTCAGCGCAATTGCAGGCTCGCACGGCAAGCCGGTGCCGTTACGCGTCGACGCGCACGGCTTCGCCACGCACTCCACGGCACAGGAACCCGTCACTCTCGCGACGCGGCCCGATTCCGCATTTATCGCGTCGATGCCGGTCGCCTTTCGCGACGCGTTGCGCACCATCCCTGCGCTAACCACCGTGCACAACGATCCGCCCAAAGACATGCGTCCCGTCGCTTACGACGATGTGTCGGACTGGCTCGCAAGCAGCCTGGCAGTGCGTACTGCGTCGCCCACACGTTTTACGGCGCGGTTCCGCACACGTCTTTCCGATGGGGCGTTTCAACACGCCATCAAGCAGAACATCCGTGAGCTGCCCGACTGGCGTCCGCTCGTTTATCCGCCGCCACGTGTCCTCGCGCGCAGCACAGCGTTCCAGCAGCGATCACCCTATTCCTCCGACTCCGTACACCCATGAAGATCTCGCTCGCCATCAAGTTCAATCTCGTGTTTATCGCGATCTTCGCGATCGGGCTCACGGCTATCGGTCTCGTCGCCGATCGGGTTTTGCAACAGCAGGCGCTGGAGGAAACACGTCACGATGCCGATGTGCTGTTGAGCGCCGCCGGCGCCGTGCAAAACTACACCGCCCAGCACATCACGCCATTGCTCGCAACGCAGATCCAGTATTCATTCGTGCCAGAATCGGTGCCGGCGTACTCTGCAATCGAGATGTTGAATACGCTGCAAAGCGCGTTTCCAAACTTTTCGTACCGCTCGACCATGGTCAACCCGACCAATCCGCGCGACCGGCCCACTGACTGGGAAACCGAGGTGATCAACCACCTTCACGACCATCCCGAACTGAAGGAAATCACGGGGCAACGCCGCACGCCTGGGGGCGATCAGTTGCTGTTCCTCGCGCACCCCAGCAGCATCACCGATTCAAGCTGCATGCAATGCCACAGCACGCCCTCCGCGGCCCCGCGCACGATGTTCGACAAATATGGTCCGGCGAACGGCTTCGGCTGGACCATGAACGAGGTCATTGGCGCGGAGTTCGTCTCAGTACCGATGTCGGAGTCGATCGCTCGCGGTCACGCGGTGTGGCGCAGCCTGATGGTGTCATTGAGTGCGGTGTTCGCAGTTGTGCTCGTCGTGCTCAACCTCATGGTGCACTTTCTGGTGACTCGCCGTCTGCAGATGCTGTCACGCGCGGCCGACGAAGTGAGTCTTGGCAAGTTAGGAGACGTTGCGTTGCCGGCAGGCGGGCGCGATGAAATCGCATCGTTGGCCGTTTCGTTCGGACGGATGCGCACGAGCCTCATTGCAGCCTTTGAGATTCTCGAGGAAGGTCAACGGTAACCGGGCGACGCGTCATGGACCACGAAGATACTTCGCGCACGGCCAGCTTGCCACGGCAGATAGGCCGCTATCAGGTCGAACGGGTGCTCGGCCGCGGCGCAATGGGCACGGTATATCTCGCCACCGATCCGCATATCCAGCGGCAGGTGGCGTTGAAAACCATTCGCTCTGCACTGCTTGACGACACAGGAACCGGCGACGATCGGCCTTCCGGCAGCGAATTGACCGAACGCTTTCTCAACGAAGCGCGCGCCGCCGGGCGTCTCGTGCATCCGCACATCGTCAGCGTATTCGACTACGGGGAGACCCATGGCGTCGCATTCATTGCGCTGGAATACGTGCCCGGCGAAACGCTCGCGCAACGTCTCGCCCGGCGTGTCCGCAGCGGGAGTGCAATACCGGTGCTCGAGGCGCTGAGCTGGTTTGCGCAACTGCTGGATGCGCTCTCATATGCCCATGAGCTTGGGGTCATCCATCGTGACATCAAGCCCGCCAATCTTCTGATTACGCCGCGCGGCGACTGCAAGGTGACGGATTTCGGCATCGCCCAACTCGATACCGGGCGTCTGACCCAGGCAGGCATGATGATCGGCACGCCGAGCTACATGTCGCCTGAACAGTATGCGGGCGGGAATATCGACGCGCGTAGCGATCTCTTCTCCGCCGGCGTCGTTCTCTACGAAATGTTGACGGGTAAGTGCCCATTCAGCGGAACGTCAGCGGCAATGATGCACCAGGTCATCAACGAGATGCCACCGCCCCCGTCCAGCCACGTGGCTGATCTTCCTGCTGAACTCGACGCCATGATGATGAAGGCGATCGCCAAGCGCCCCGAGCAGCGCTTCGCGACTGCTCTGAGCTGGCGGAACGCTTTGCTTGTCCTGCACGACACCTTGAAGGACAGGCTCGATCCTGACCATACCGTGATCGCTGCGAAGCTGCCGCGCAAGGCGCTCGAACCCCTGCCGGTAGCCGCGTCCGGCCTGTCAGGCAGCTTTCTCGCTACATTAGAGGAGCGGCTTGCCAGCCACGTTGGGCCGATCGCCTCGCTGCTGGTGCGGCGCGCCGCATCGCAGGCGACCGATTCACGAGCGCTCGCCGCGCAGTTGGCCCGACATCTGCCCGACGAAGCGGCTCGCCGCGAATGGGGCACCATGCTCAAGCAGCATCTGCTGGAGTCAGGGCAAGGCTCTTCGTTTCAAGTTGTGAGCGAGACACTGGCCTTCGAAAGCGCGCACGCAGCGACCGCGACGCTCGATCCCGCTCATATCGAAGCCGCCACGCGACAACTGGCGGTGCACGTGGGCCCCATTGCGCGGATTGTCGCAGGACGCGCAGCACGGGGCGCGGACGCAGCCACCTTCCATGCGCGTCTCGCCGATGCGCTGCCGTCGTCAGTGGATAGAGAGGCTTTCCTGCGTGCACTTGGCGAGTCGGCCACGTGACCTTCATCGACTTACCTGAAGCTCGTGCTTCTCGTCAGTTCTTCCCATGTATCAAGCTCGCGACCCAGGTCGTCGAGCTTGCTGCGAATCAGATCGAGCGCGTCGCCACCGAGCACCAGATGCAATGGCGGCTTATCTGCTTCGAGCGCGGCTATGATCGCCTTGCCGCCGAGCACGGGATCGCCCTGCTGCTTGCCGTGCGCAGCCGTCACGCCGTCCCGCGCCTTGCCGACGGTGTCCGCATAGGCCGCAAGACGCACGTTCGATTGCTTCATCGAGCCGCCGCGGAAATCGGTGCGAAAAGCACCTGGCTCAACGACGGTCACCCCCAGGCCAAAGGGAGCGAGCTCTTTGGCCAGTGTCTCTGACAGCCCCTCCACTGCGAACTTTGCCATGTGGTAAAACCCGACGCCCGGGAAGGTTGTCAGTCCACCTACCGAACTGATGTTGACAACATGTCCACGGCCACGCTCGCGCATACCTGGCAGGACGGCCTTTATCATGTTCCAGGTGCCGAACACGTTCGTCTCGAACATCGCCCGAACGTCGGCATCCTCGCCTTCCTCGATCGCGCCGAGGTATCCATACCCGGCATTGTTGACCAGCACGTCCACCGCGCCAAACCGGCGCTCAGCGGCACGGACGGCGGCTTTCGCCTCGTCGGGTTTCGTGACGTCGAGCTGGACAGCCAGCGCGACGGCCGGATGCTCCTTGACGATGTCTTCGACAGCGGACACATCCCGTGCACTCACGACGACCCGATAGCCCGACTCCAAAGCCTGTCGCGCAAGTGCACGGCCCAAACCCTTCGAGCATCCAGTAATCAGCCAGACCGCGTTCTTTCCGAGCATTGTCAATCTCCCACGTTATCAGTTCATCGCCGCTTGACCCGCAAGCCACACCGGCTCGCTCGCGCCTAAACCCGGCACCTCTGGGCTGAGTATAGAAAGGGTTTCGCTTCTTATCAGGCTGGATAACCAGGATGAATCATGCGATCTGATCGAACAATCGCAGCCGCGCTGCCGCTATTACTTCGGAGGTAGTTGGCGCATTGCCCGCACAAACTTAATCTACGTCTGTCGTGCGATCACTACTTAACGTACGCGCTTAACTCTCAAGGAAAAAACCATGGCTAAGTTTCCCGTTTATACGCTTGAATCCGCACCCGAACAATCGAAGCCGTCGTTGCAGGCACTCGCGCAAGCGTTTGGCATGGTGCCCAATATTGCCGGCGCGATCGCCGGATCGCCGAAGCTGATCAACGGTCTGGTCGGCGTGTTCCAGCAGGTTCATACCGGCAGCTTTACGGAAGCACAGATCCAGACGCTTCTGCTGACGAATGCCGTCACGAACGGCTCCACCTGGGCGGTCGCTTTCCATACGTTCCTGGCACTCAAGGAAGGCCTTCATGAAGCAGACGTCCAGGCGATCCGTACGCGCGGCTTGCCGCAGGACAGCAAGCTCGCCGCGCTTTCGCGTCTTGCACGTACTTTGATCGAAAAGCGTGGTCGTCTCGACGATCGCGATGTCGCCTCGTTCACGGCTGCCGGATTCGACCAGTCTCTGGTGCTCGAAGTCATCCTGGTCGTGGCCGCATCGACCATCACCAACTATGCCGGCAGCGTCGCCAATCCTCCGCTGGAGGAAATGTTCGGCGAATACGCCTGGACTGCCTGACTATAAGTGGATCGTCGAACCTGTTGTTGAGTGGTGAGGCATTCGTCAATTCGGATGCCTTACTAGCTCCTTGATTGACGAAGTCACTCCGAAGTCCGCGCGGTGAACGGTCTAACGACCGGCCGCGCTATCGATACCGATGCGGTTCACGCCAGAGGCAACTTATAAAAGAGCGTATCGATCTCGGCCGCAAACCGCTCAGTGGGAAGCTCACTACGTGGCACTCTCTGGAAACCATTTTTTTCGTAAAACCGCTGCGCAGCGACGGTTAGTTCGATGGTACCGAGGCATAGAGTTGTTGCGCCACCCTGACGAGCATGTTGCACGAGATGGTCCAGAAGACGTTGCGCCGTGCCTATCGTGGTGCCGCGGAATTCCTTGAGGACATAGAACCTTTTCATGGCAATCAACCCGTCGCCGAGGTCTTTCAAGGAAGCGGTACCGACCACCCGGCTGTCGCTGATCGCAATCCAGAACCCGCTGGCACCCTCTTGATAAGCGTGAGCCAGATCGCCAAGATCACTCTCCGCGCGTGGGTCGTCGTGAATGCCGAATTCCGCCCAGACTTGCGAAATGAGCGACCAGACATCACTCTCCCAGGACTGGGAGAATCGTTCGATCTGAACAACGGCGATGTCTGATCTCATGGTTTGAGCCCGATCTGATACAACACATCTAGCTGCCAGCGAAGTGATCGTTCAAGCCGGCAAACTGTTTTGCATAACGTTCACGTCCCTGCTCGGCCGCAAAGCGCAGCGGGAGCACACGCTTGACCAGCACTTCGTGCGCGTCAGGCTGCGACTCCAGAATCGACATGACTTCGTCAATATACTCCGTAAGCGGCATCGCGTTGGGGTCGCTGGCCTGTTGCTCACCCATCAGTTCGGTCTGCACGTAAGGCGGCGCGATTTCGACAACATCCACATTCGTGCCCTTAAACTGATAGCGCAGCGACTCGCTAAACGAGTGGATTGCTGCCTTGGTGGCGCTGTACGTCGGCGTGATGGCGAGCGGCAGGAATGCCAGTCCCGACGACACGGTCAGCACCGTCGACTTCGCCTGTTTACGCAGCAGTGGCAACAATGCAGCAGTGAGACGAATAGGGGCGAGCAGGTTCGTGGCGATCGTCGCCTCGGCGATACTCGTATTCACATCGGCCGCACGCCAGTCTTCAGGCTGCATGATGCCAGCATTGTTGAGGAGCGCGTTCAGCGTGGGATAGTCGCGAGCGATCTGCGCCGCGAAGCGGGCAATGTCTTGCGGATCCGTGAGGTCCAGCGTGGCTGTCTCGATGCCTGGATTGGCCTCGCGCACAGCATCGAGTGCGGACTGGCGGCGCCCCGCGACGATGACCTTGTTGCCACGGCGATGAAATGCTTCCGCGAGCGCGCGCCCAATGCCCGAACCGCCGCCGGTGATCAGAATCGTGTTTCCGCTAATTTGCATGGCTGTTCTCCTGTATGAGGTTGTGCTAGCGTATGGCAAGCACTCTCATTCGGGAAGTAGGCACCGGTTTGTGTGGTACGAACATCAATGTGCGTAATGCGGATTCTCAATGGCGAACGGCAAAAAAGAAAATCGACGGGTCGTATTCAAATCGACGACCGGGCACTCGTCCTCAGCGGAACTCGATGCACTTGTGCTCGACGTGCTCGGCCGCGTCGCGGACAAATGGACGATGTGCGTCCTTGAGGTGCTCAATCAGAACGGCGTAGTGCGCTTTACGCGCGTCGGCGAACTGGTCGGCTCGATCAGCCAAAGAATGTTGACGAAGACGTTGCGGCAAATGGAGGCCGACGGACTCGTGTTGCGTACCGTGCATCCGGAGGTTCCCCCACGCGTCGAATACTCGTTGACTGAACTGGGAACGAGCCTGTGCGCAGCATTCTGCGAAGTGTGGCAATGGGCCGAAAGACACGAACCGGAACTACGCGAATTGCGCAAGAAAAGAGAACCCTCATGAACCGCGTCGCCGCCCTTCCGATGTACAACGTCACGCCCGCGCTCGCCGCCGTGTGGCGCGCGTTGCTTGCTGACGTCTTAAAGGCAGTGGACCCGCATGCCGCCCTGATCGATCCGGGTGAAGACCTGCATGCGCTGTGGCGCCGCCCCGACCTCCTGATATCGCAGACCTGCGGTTATCCGCTTGTCAGCGGTTTGCAGCGTCACGTTCAATTGATTGCGACGCCGCAATTCGACGCACCAGGCTGTGCGGGCGCGAACTATTCGAGCGTGCTGATCACCCGAGCGAACGCACCGTTCGACTCTCTGGACGCATGCCGCGGCACACGCGCTGCCTATAACCAGGACGATTCGAATAGTGGCATGAATGTATTCCGACATGCGGTGGCGCCGCTTGCAAAGGATGGGCGATTCTTTAGCGAAGTCATCCGCACCGGTTCGCACCTCGGCTCGCTGCGAGCGGTGGTGGAGAACCGCGCGGATGTCGCCGCAATCGACTGTGTCACGTTTGCGTTCATGTGCGACGAGTTGCCCGACCTCGCGCAGCAGGTGCGAGTGCCGGGCTGGACAGCCGCATCGCCGGGCTTGCCGCTGATTGCCGCGAACGATGTGCCGCAGAGCACCGTCGAATCGATGCGCGCGGCGCTCGACGACGCCCTCGCTTCACAACCCATGCGTGCGAAGCGACTGCGTCTCAAGGGATTTTCACACCTGTCGCTGAGCGACTATGCGCGCATCAACCAGATGGAAAACGAGGCGCGGGCCCTGGGGTATCCGCACCTTGCCTGAGCGGTCTGGACTACGCGCAATCAACCGACATCCAGCACCAGCAACTGCGCACCGTCCGCTACCTGATCGCCCACCGCGTACAGCACCTCCGATACCGTGCCGGCCGCCGGCGCTCCGATGGTGTGCTCCATCTTCATGGCTTCCATGACGATCAGCGGCGTACCTTTCTCGACAACCGCACCCGGTTCGACAAGAACCGCGATCACCTTGCCGGGCATCGGCGCGGTGAGGCGCCCTTCGCCATGTTCGGCATCGGCCGCGTGCGCGAGCAGGTTTTGCCATTCGAAAGCCAACGCCTCGCCCAGACAGAACACATGGAACACGTCGCCATCCACGAAGACGCGCCCGGTGACGTGCGAGTCGCCGATCGTCGCGCCGAACTCATGTGCACCTGTTCCGCGCCACCACGTAAAGCCGTCGCGCTGACCATCATGTTCCAGTGTCTGCACGCCGCCATCGCGAGCAAACGTCACCGCAAAGGCGCTTTCGTTTTCGACGTCGCGCCATGCGAGGGTCTGCGTATAGCCACTATTTAACCGCCAATGCGACAGCGCATCCCACGGCGATGCGCCATGGGCCGTACCGCCTTCACGCGTTAGCAAAGCTGCACTGGCCAGCGCCACGGCTTCGCGAAATGGCTTTTGCACCGGCGCAAACAACGCAGCGTGATGCCGCTCGATCAGGCCGGTATCGAGATCGCCACTGGAAAACGGCTCGCTCGTGACGATACGCTGCAAAAACTCGACATTGGTATGCGGCCCCACCACCTCGCAAGCGCGCAACGCCCGGCTCATCCGCGCCAGCGCCTCGGCACGCGTCGCACCGTGGACGATCAGCTTCGCAATCATCGGATCGTAGTACGGCGTGATCGTGTCGCCTTCGCGCACGCCGCTATCAATCCGCACCGCAGCGCGCGAACCGGGTACCCCCGGCGAACCGATCGCAAACTCCACGCCTTCAGGCATGCGCAGATGCTTGAGCGTGCCCGTCGACGGCAGGAAGCCGCGTGCCGGATGCTCGGCGTAGATACGCGCTTCGATGGCGTGACCATCGAGTTTCAGTTGCGTTTGTGTCAGCGGCAACGGCTCGCCTGACGCTACGCGCAATTGCCATTCCACCAGATCGAGGCCCGTTACCATTTCGGTGACCGGGTGCTCGACCTGCAGGCGCGTATTCATCTCCATGAAGTAGAAGTCGCTCGCACCGGTCATGATGAATTCAACCGTGCCGGCGCCGACATAATTCACCGCACGCGCCGCCGCGACCGCCGCTTCGCCCATCGCACGCCGCAACTCGGCGGCAAGGCCCGGCGCTGGGGCTTCTTCCAACACCTTCTGATGGCGACGCTGCACCGAACAATCGCGGTCGAACAGATATACGGTGCCGCCCTGCTGATCGGCGAACACCTGCACTTCGACATGGCGCGGCCGCGTCAGATACTTTTCGATCAGCACACGATCATTGCCAAAGCTGCTTGCGGCTTCGCGCTTGCACGATGCAAGCGCCGCCGCGAAGTCTTCGCTGCGCTCGACCACGCGCATGCCTTTGCCGCCACCACCTGCGCTCGCTTTGAGCAGCACCGGATAGCCGATCGCATCTGCTTCACGTTGCAGCAGTTTGGCATCCTGATCGTCGCCATGGTAGCCCGGCACCAGCGGCACGGCAGCAGCATGCATCAACGCTTTGGCAGCCGCTTTCGAGCCCATTGCCGCAATCGCTTCGACGGGCGGTCCGATGAACGCAATGCCTGCGGCTGCGCACGCCTGGGCGAAGTCTTCGTTTTCCGACAGGAAACCGTAGCCTGGATGCACCGCCTGTGCGCCGGTTGCGAGCGCCGCCGCGATGATGCGTTCGTAGCGCAGATAGCTCTCCGCCGCAGTCGCGCCGCCGATGTGCACCGCCTCATCGCACGCCGCGACATGCTTCGCGTTGGCGTCCGCATCGGAATACACCGCTACGCTCGCGATGCCGAGACGCTTGCAGGTTGCGGCGACCCGGCAGGCAATCTCGCCGCGGTTAGCGATCAGAATCTTGTTGAACATGAGGTGTCTCGATGAAGTGTCCCGTTCAGGACCGTTGTTCTGCGGGTAATCGTGGCGTCCGGCGGCATCATGCCCAAGGCCTTATGTGCGCCACGACGGCGTGCGCTTTTCGAGGAACGACGCCACTCCTTCGCGACCTTCCGCACTGGCGCGCACGCGCGCGATACGCGAGGCCGTGTCCGCGATCAGCGCTTCATCCAGTTCGCGCCCCGCGATGTCCTGCACGAGTTGCTTGCAGGCTCGCACGGCGTGCGGGCCGTTGGCGCACAGCGTGCCGGCCAGTTGCTGCACGGTGGCGTCGAGTTGGTCTACGCTGACCGATTCGCTGACGAGGCCCAGGCGCAGCGCCGTTGCGCAGTCGAACAATTCCGCGGTGGTGAAGTAGCGACGCGAGGCCTGTTCGCCAAGCGCGCGGATCACATACGGCGCGATGGTGGCGGGAATCAGACCGAGGCGCGCTTCGGAGAGGCAGAAGCGCGCGGTGTCCAGCGCCACTACGATGTCGCACGCGCAGATCAGGCCCATGCCGCCCGCGTAGGCGTCACCACTGACGCGAGCGATCACCGGCTTGTTGCAGCGGTAAATCGCCGACAGCATGGCGGCGAGACGCATCGCGTCGGCACGGTTCTCCTCGTCGGAGTAACCGGCCATCTTTTTCATCCAGTTCAGATCCGCGCCCGCGCAAAACGCCTTGCCGTTTGCCGCCAGCACGACCGTTCGCACGTCGTCGCGCCCGTCGAGCGACTGGAATGCCGAGGTCACTTCGGCAATCATCGTTTCGTTGAATGCGTTGCGTACATCGGGTCGGTTCAGCGTGACTGTCGCAACCTGACCGGCTGTCGTCAGGATCAATGTTTCGTATTGCATATCGATTCGCTCCTTCCGTCGAGCTGCCGCGTTACATCCTGAACACGCCGAAACGCGTGTCTTCGATCGGTGCATTCATTGTCGCGGACAGTCCGAGGCCGAGCACATCGCGGGTCTGCGCCGGGTCGATCACACCGTCGTCCCACAGGCGTGCACTCGCATAATACGGGTGCCCTTGATGCTCGTATTGCTCGCGGATCGGCTGCTTGAACGCCTCTTCCTCCTCCGCACTCCAGGCGCCGCCCTTGCCTTCGATCCCGTCGCGTTTAACGGTGGCCAGCACGGAGGCCGCCTGTTCCCCGCCCATCACCGAAATGCGCGCGTTCGGCCACATCCACAGGAAACGCGGCGAATACGCGCGGCCGCACATGCCGTAGTTGCCCGCACCGAACGAGCCGCCGATGATCACGGTAAATTTCGGCACCTTGGCCGTCGCGACGGCCGTCACCATCTTCGCGCCGTTGCGTGCGATACCTTCGTTTTCGTACTTGCGACCCACCATGAAGCCGGTGATGTTCTGCAGAAACACAAGCGGGATCTTGCGCTGGCAGCACAGCTCGATGAAGTGTGTGCCCTTGAGAGCCGACTCCGAAAACAGAATGCCGTTGTTAGCGATAATGCCGACCGGATGGCCCCAGATATGCGCGAAACCAGTGACAAGCGTCGTGCCGTAGCGGGCCTTGAATTCGTCGAAAGCGGAGTCGTCGACGATACGCGCGATCACCTCGCGGATATCGAACGGCTTGCGCGTATCGACAGGGATCACGCCGTAGATGCTCTGCGCGTCGTAACGCGGCGGTTTCGGCTCCTGCAGCGCCACCGGAACCTGCTTGGTACGGTTCAGATTACCCACGATGCTGCGCGCAATCCCCAGCGCATGCGCGTCGTTTTGCGCCAGATGATCGACCACGCCCGACAGGCGCGTGTGCACGTCGCCGCCACCGAGGTCTTCCGCGCTCACTACTTCGCCGGTCGCGGCTTTCACGAGCGGCGGCCCGCCGAGAAAAATCGTTCCCTGGTTCTTGACGATGATCGACTCGTCACTCATCGCCGGCACGTAAGCGCCACCCGCCGTGCACGAACCCATCACCACCGCGATCTGCGGAATGCCGGCTGCGGACAGGTTCGCCTGGTTGTAAAAGATGCGCCCGAAGTGATCGCGATCGGGGAACACGTCATCCTGATTCGGCAGATTGGCGCCGCCCGAATCCACCAGATACACGCACGGCAGATGGTTTTCAGCGGCAATCTCCTGCGCCCGCACATGTTTCTTCACGGTGACCGGATAGTACGTACCACCTTTGACAGTGGCGTCGTTGCAGACGATCACGCATTCCTGCCCGGCGATGCGGCCAATACCGGTGATCACGCCGGCACCCGGGGCATCGTCGTTATACATGCCGAACGCCGCCAGTTGCGACAGTTCCAGAAACGGCGTGCCCGGATCGAGCAGTTGCGCGATCCGGTCGCGCGGTAGAAGTTTTCCGCGTCCCACGTGCTTGTCGCGCGCGGCCTGCCCGCCGCCAAGCGCAAGCTTCTCGACTTTAGCGCGCAGGTCGGCAACCAGCACCTCAAGCGCGGCCGCGTTGTTGCGGAAGTCGTCCGAGCGGGGATTCAGCTTTGTTTCGATGATCGGCATTGCTTGGCTCTCCTGAGCGCCGCTGTTCTATGCGCCGCCCGGTTCGACCAGGCGGGTTGAGTGGCAACTGAGTGGCAACCGGGTGCCACCAGTCAGGCCGTTTCAGCAAACAGTTCGCGGCCGATCAGCATACGGCGGATCTCGCTGGTGCCCGCGCCGATCTCATAGAGCTTCGCATCGCGCCACAGACGGCCCACCGGGTACTCGTTGATGTAGCCGTTGCCGCCGAGGATCTGGATCGCTTCGCCGGCCATCCACGTGGCCTTTTCAGCGGTGTAGAGAATCACGCCGGCGCAGTCCTTGCGCATCTGGCGCACGTGCTCGGAACCCATTGTGTCCAGTTGGCGACCCACCGCGTACAGATACGCACGGCAAGCCTGCAGCGTGGTGTACAGATCGGCCACCTTGCCCTGGATCAGCTGGAATTCGCCGATCGACTGGCCGAACTGCTTGCGGTCATGAATATACGGAACCACCGCGTCCATCACCGCGACCATGATGCCGGTCGGGCCGCCTGCCAGCACGGCGCGCTCGTAATCGAGCCCGCTCATCAACACCTTCACGCCGCCGTTCAACTGGCCGAGGATATTTTCTTCCGGCACCTCGACGTTCTCGAACACCAGTTCGCCCGTGTGCGAGCCGCGCATGCCGAGCTTGTCGAGCTTCTGCGCCACCGAGAAGCCCTTCATGCCCTTCTCGACGATAAACGCCGTGATGCCGCGCGGGCCGGCTTCGAGATCGGTTTTCGCATAGACCACCAGCGTGTCGCAATCCGGGCCGTTGGTGATCCACATCTTGGTGCCGTTCAGCACATAGTGGTCACCCTTCTTGTCCGCGCGCAGCTTCATGCTGACCACGTCCGAGCCGGCGTTCGGCTCGCTCATGGCGAGTGCGCCGACGTGCTCGCCGGACACGAGCTTCGGCAAGTACTTGCGCTTTTGCGCCTCGGTGCCGTTGCGATGAATCTGGTTCACGCAGAGGTTCGAATGCGCGCCGTACGACAGACCCACCGAGGCCGACGCCCGCGAGATTTCCTCCATGGCGATCATGTGGGCCGTATAGCCCATATTGGCGCCGCCGTACTCCTCCGACACCGTCATGCCCAGCACGCCCAGGTCGCCGAATTTCTTCCACAGGTCCATCGGAAACTGGTCGGTGCGGTCGATTTCAGCGGCGCGCGGCGCGATTTCTTTCGCCGCAAAACCCGCGAGGCTGTCACGCAGCATTTCGATCTCTTCACCGAGCGGGAATTGCAAACCGGGCAGGTTACTCATTGCAGTGTCTCCAGGAATTCGTGGGATTAGCGAATTTCACGCTAGATTTACGTATACGTCAATAGGTATTTTTGAGTGATACTCAGATACGGGAAATGTACTCCAAAGCGCCGTTTCAGCGTGCTAAACTCGCCCACACCGGCAGCCTCCAAGGCTCAAAACTGAACTGGACTCATATGATGGCCGCATCGAAGCCTGCACCGACCGCCATGGCGAGGGCCACACCCAAGACAGAGGCGCTTGCATCGCGCCGCGAGCCGGCAGGGCGTAAATCGCAGCAACGCGTGAAGGAAATCCTTCAGGCAGGCCGCGACGTGTTCTCCGAAAAGGGTTACGAACGTGCGACCACGGCAGAGATTGCGCAACGGCTCGGCATCTCCGAGGCGACCGTGTTCAGTTATTTCCGCGGCAAGCGCGAGTTGTGCGCACGGGTGATCGGCGACTGGTACGACGAAATCATCGGTGCAATTGAAACGGGTCTGCCGCGCGACGGCAGCGTGAGGCAGCAATTCGCGTTCATCGTCCGCATGCATCTTCGTTTGATGCTGGTGAACGGCACGGATCTGTGCGCGCTGGTGCTTTCCGAGGGACGCGCGCGGCATCACGAGTTGAGCGAAGCGTTGACCGACCTGCAGCGGCGCTACACGGCACCGCTGATGCGCGTGCTCGCCCATGGCCAGGAAACCGGTCAGATTCGTGCGGATGTGCCGTTACGGCTGCTGCGCTCGATGGTGTTTGGACCCATGGAACACGTGCTGTGGGATGCGACGCTTGCCAATCGCCGCACGGATATCGAAGCCACTGCCGACAGTCTGATCGAGGTGCTGTGGGCGGCATTGCAGCCGCCCGAAGCGGCGCTCGCCGCCCTGGTGCAGTTCCGGCATGAGGTGGGTGAAGCGAGCCGGCGGCTGGAAAAGGCACAAGCGGCAGAAGCGGCGAAGGCAGCACATAAGGTCGCCAGCGCCTAGGAATGCGCAAGGTTCACACCGGCGCCACGCCCACGTAGTTCTCCGCCATCGCGGTAGCCGCTGCCCGCGAGGTAGTGACATGCTCGAGCTCCGCCACCTGAAGTTGCTGCTCGAACGGTGAGGCATCGTCGAGCCGGTGCATCATGCGCGTCATCCAGTACGAGAAGTGCTCCGCCCGCCAGACGCGTTTGAGCGCGGTAGCGCTGTAGTTATCCAGCAGATCCCGGCGGTTTTCCTCGTAAAAGGCCAGCAAGGCAGCGGTCAACACACGCACATCGGCGATCGCCAGGTTCATGCCCTTGGCGCCCGTCGGCGGCACGATATGGGCCGCATCGCCAGCCAGAAAGAGCCTGCCGTGCTGCATGGTGGTCGAGACAAAGCTGCGCATGGCAACAATGTTCTTCTGGAAGATCTTGCCGTCCACCACTTTCTGACCGTCGGAAGAATCGACCCGCGCGTGCATTTCGGCCCAGATGCGATCGTCGGACCAGTTGTCGACAGAGTCCTTCGGGTCGCACTGGAAATACATCCGTTGCACGTTCGCCGAACGGGTACTGACCAGCGCGAAACCCCGTTCGTGGCGCGCGTAGATCAGTTCGTCGGAAGACGCCGGCCCTTCGCACAGGATGCCAAACCATCCGAACGGATAGACGCGCTCATAGTCCTTGCGCAAGACCGCAGGAATCGACGCTCGTGACACTCCTTGCGACCCGTCGCAGCCAATCACGAAGTCGCACTGAAGCTCGCACGCCTCGCCTTGATGGCGAAAGCGGATCGAAGGCGTATCCGTATCGATACCGTGAATCGAAGTATCCGACACGCTGAACAGCAAGGTGCCACCCGCCTCCAGCCGCGCCGCCACGAGGTCCTTGATGACCTCGTGCTGGGCATAGACGGTGATCGAGTGGCCCGTTAGTCCGGTCAGGTCGATCCGGCGGCGCTTGCCCTCGTAAGCGAGTTCAAAGCCATGATGCAGCGCGCCCTCGGCCTTCATGCGCGCGCCGACACCGGCCTCGCAGAGCAGATCCATGGTGCCCTGCTCGAGAACGCCGGCGCGGATGGTGGATTCGATCTGCGCGCGCGTGCGCGATTCGAGCACGACGGACTCGATGCCACGCAGATGAAGCAGATGGGAAAGAAGCAGGCCTGCCGGCCCGGCGCCGATGATGCCGACTTGGGTACGCATAGATGTCTCCTGTCGCGGTCGGTGAGAGTTGGCGCTTTAGCGCTGACGCTCACCCCATGCAACGCAGTTGCGATTGGCGGTAATTGATTTGTGGATCAAGTGTGCCGACCGCGGACCGTATCGCGCAACGCTATATGACAGATAACAACTATGCCGTTTTGAGATAAGGTCGTGACTTCAGGTCAACATCGGCGTCAAGTCCGGATCGCCTTTGGCCATCGCCCGCTGATAAGCAGGCCTTGCACCGATGCGCTGCAGGTACGCGAGTATGTTGGGATAAGGCGTGAGATCGAGAGGATGGAACAGGCGCATCGTGGTCAGCGAGAAAACGCTCATGATGTCGGCTGCGGTGAATTCGTTGCCCGCGAGATAGTCGTTCTGCGCGAGGCGCGTCTCGACCAGTGCCAGCACTTTTTCAAGGCGATCGAGCGACGACGTTTGAACCGGATGGTCCGGCGCCAGTCCGCAACGTCCCACAGTCATGGTTCGAAGCATGACCGGCTGCAGATTGCCGTTGGCGAAGTGAAACCAGTAGAGATACGAAGCAAAATCCGCATGGTCCGGTGCGTGCTGCAAACGTCCATGACCATAGCGGGCGAGGATGAACTCGACGATAGCAGCGGACTCGGCCAGCAACATGCCGTCGACTTCCACAAGCGGCGCCGCGCCAAGCGGATGCAGCGCCTTCAGCTCCGGCGGCGACAGGCGCGTGACGGAGTCGCGCGTGTATTTCTCGAGCTCGTAGGGAACGCCGAGCTCTTCGCAGAGCCACACGATCCGTTCGGATTGCGAGTGGCCCAGGTGATGGATCTTCAGCATGTAACTTTCCTTGTAAGAAGCGTGGCGGTGATCAGGCGGGGTTCAATGGACAAGCGTGCCACCTCGCGTTTCAGGTTCCATGTAACCTGAATTCCAATACGTTAGCGTGAAAGTCGCCACTCTTGACATGGTCGCGCTCGCAACTCATGGACACATGCAATCGGATTTGCCAGGATAAGGGAAGGCATCGAACTTGCTGAGCCCCCTGGAGAGTCGTCGCACCACGAGGCACCCCAAACAACGAGGACAACCGCATATGGCAACGCGCACGAAACCGCAGATCAGGGTCGGCATTGGCGGCTGGACGTACGCCCCATGGAGAGGCGTGTTCTATCCAGAGGACCTGACGCAAAAGCGCGAACTGGAATACGCGAGCCGCCAGTTGACCGCCATCGAAATCAACGGCACCTTCTACGGTTTGCAAAAGCCCGAGAGCTACATGAAGTGGCACGACGAGACACCCGACGATTTCGTGTTCTCGCTCAAGGCGCCGCGCTACGCAACCAACCGGCGCGTGCTGGCCGAAGCCGGTGACAGCATGGAGCGCTTCTTCGGCAGCGGCCTCACCCACCTGAAAAACAAGCTCGGGCCGATCAACTGGCAATTCGCCACAACCAAGCAATTCGATGCAGAGGATTTCGAAGCATTTCTGACGCTGCTGCCCAAAAAGCTGGACGGGCTCACGTTGAGGCATGCGGTCGAAGTCCGGCACGAGAGCTTCCGTAGCGAGGCCTTTGTCGCGCTGGCGCGCAAATACGGCGTCGCTATCGTGCTCGCGGCGGACGGCGAGTATCCGCAGATCGCCGACCTCACCGCGCCCTTCGTGTACGCCCGGATCATGGGGACTTCCGAAAAGCAGGCCCAGGGCTATTCGAAGAAGGCGCTCGACACATGGGCGGAACGGGCCAGCCAGCTCGCCGCGGGCACTGTACCGGACGACCTCGAACCGGTCGCAGCAGACACCGGTGCGAAAAAGGGACGCGACGTATACCTCTATGTGATCAGCGGCTTTAAGGAACGCAATCCCGCAGCAGCGCGAGGGATCATCGAGCGACTACATCAATAACTCATCCGCCCTCGAAAGAAACAGCTTCAACACCGCAGACGTATTCGATTTGCTGTAGCCGATCACCAGATCGATCGTCGGCGCCTCGCCTTCGAGCGGACGGCTCACCACCGACCACGGCAGCAGATTGTTCGCGTACTCGGGCATCAGCGCCAGACCGCGCGTAGAGGCTACTAACGACATCGCCATCGCGAGGTTGTCGACACCATGTTCGGGCGCGACCTCGATCGCCTTGTCCTTCAGATACTTCAAGATCACCTGATGCAGCACCTTGGCCTTGTTGGTCGCCATGATGAAAGGCTCACCCGCGAAATCCCCGGGTCGGATGGTGGCCCGCTCAGTGAGGCGGTGATCGCTCGGCATCAGCACGACCAGTTTCTCCTGGCTCACGACGCGATAGTCGAGATCGAAGCCCGGTTCCGCGCGTAGAAACGCGAGGTCGAGCTTGCCGCGCGCGAGGGCGTCCGCCAGATCCGGCGAGTAGTGGCTCGACACCGTCACGTCGACCTTCGGCAATTCCTCGCGCAGCACCTGCATCGCGCGCGGCAACCACGTCATTTCCTGCCCTGTCAGAAAGCCGAGCGCAAAGACCGGCTTGCTCGGCTGCGCCGCGCGCCGCGCCGCTTCGCCCGCTGCATCCACCTGCGAGAGCGCGAGCCGCGCGTGATCGAGAAACGCCTTGCCTGCGGCCGTCAGTTCGACCCCGCGCGCGCTGCGGCTAAACAGGTCGGCACCGACCTCCTCCTCCAGATCGCGGATCTGCCGGCTCAACGACGGCTGCGAAGTGAACAGCCGACGCTCGGCCGCGACCGTCAGGCTGCCAGTCTCGGCAACCGCAATGAAATACCGCAAATGGCGTAGTTCCATAGGCCCTCTAATTCGATCCATGCCTGACAGGCATGCCTGCCAGCTTACAAAGTCTTTTAGCTTTCGACAAGACCTCACTACATTACCGATCAGGCGGCGACGGGACGGCGGTCCACTCAGGACGGCGACCCGAAGCCGATTTCAATCCATGCTTGCAATATATATCTACCCAGCAACGGAAAGATCGTGGCTCACCTGTTCACTCCCAGAAAAGTCGGCGATTTCGGTGTTCGGCGCCGAGCGCGTAGGTGTGCGGATCTCGCCGTCCGGCGAATGGGGCGGTATCTCCGATAGCAACCCGGAAGCCACCTTTAGCTACGTGGCTAAAGTACTCGACGGTTACGGTTTGGCCTATCTTCACGTGATCGAACCGCACATCAAAGGAGACGACACGTTGCATGAAGGTCACGCACCGGCGGCGGTGAAGTATCTGCGCCCGCACTTCTCAGGTCCGATCATCGCCGCAGGCGGCTTCGATGGCGCCAGTGCCGAAGCGATCGTCGCATCCGGCGATGCCGATCTGGTGGCTTTCGGTCGTCACTTCTCGTCGAACCCGGATCTGCCCTATCGCCTGCAGCACAACCTGCCGCTCACGCCATACGTGCGCTCCGCGTTCTGGGGCGGCGACGAAAAGAACTACTCGGACTTCCCGGCTTACGAAGAAGCCGAGACGGTGTGCTCCTGAGCACTCGCCGTAACGCTCAACGCACGACACCACCAGCATCCACTCACATCACGAGGTTTCTATGTCACGCATAGTTCAGTTTGCCAAAGCCGGCGCTCCCGAAGTACTCGAATTCGTCGAGCATCAGGTGCAAGCCCCCGGCCCGCATGAAGTTCGCATTAAAGTGAAGGCAATCGGCATCAACCGCGCCGAATCGATGTGGCGTCTCGATGACTATATCGAGCCCGTCAAGTTTCCGGCCGTTCTGGGGTACGAGGCCGCCGGCGTCGTCGATGCGGTGGGACCGGAGGTGAACGGCATCGCGGCCGGCGACGAAGTCAACGTCATGCCGTCGTTCTCGATGAACAGCTACGGCACGTACGGCGAAATCGTCATCGTGCCGGAACATGCGGTCGTGAAGCATCCCAAGTCGCTGTCCTATGCTGAGGGCGCCTCGGTGTGGATGATGTTCGTCACTGCATACGGCGCGCTGATCGAAGACGCCAAGGTCACGAAGGGCGACTTCGTCATCATTCCGGCGGCCTCGAGCAGCGTGGGACTTGCGGCGATCCAGATCGCCAATTACGCGGGCGCAACCTCGATCGCGCTCACACGCACCTCGGAAAAGCGTCAGCAGTTGCTCGACGCCGGCGCGGCACACGTGATTGCCACGGAAGAAACCGACCTGGTGCAAGAGGTCAAGCGCATCACGGGCGGCAACGGTGCACGCGTCGCCTTCGACCCGGTCGGCGGCCCGACCTTGACCAAACTGGTCGAGGCGTTGTCCTTCAACGGCATCCTGTACATCTATGGCGCGCTCAGCACCGATGTCACGCCGCTGCCGATCCTCGACATGATCGCCAGGGTCATCACTGTCAAAGCTCACAACATCTGGCTGACGAGCGGTGACGAGGCCCGGCGCAAGGCCGCGGTCGAATATGTCCTGAAGGGGCTGGAAAGCGGCGCGCTCAAGCCAGTGATCGACCGCACCTTCAAGTTCGACGAAATGGTTGAGGTGCACCGCTATCTGGAGAAAAACGGCCAGTTCGGCAAGATCGTCGTCACTGTCTGAGCACAAGGGGCGCCTCGCCGCGCCCCTTCATTGTTGGCCGAACCCAAACATTGTTTTCAGGGAACGCGCATTTATCTCGCGTGAGCCGGCCGATAAGATGCGTTCGAGGGTGTCGCCAATGACACCAGCCTTCCGCCTTCAGCCCCGTTGTGCCGCGCGCCGTCACGACGGGCGTTCGCGTCTTTGCGACGCGTCGCGGGTTGCCGCGCTCAGCCGTCCCGACCCGTCGTGGCGGGCAGAAGCGGTCCTGGAGAGCGGAATCAGATAAAGGATTCGACGTGAACGTTACAGGACCCGAGCCAGACCTGGCAGCCACGATGAACGCACCCACGGGGCGCAGCCGGCACCTGAAGGCAGATGCGGCGCAGCGTAACAGTGTGGTTGAACGTGCCTTTTCGACCGCTGGCGAGTCGCTTGCGCGTCCCCGCCTCGCAGATCCATGGGCAGTGGTGATTGCCGGATTGAAAGAAAGCGCCTTGTCCACGCAGGACGAGATGCCTGATAGCGATGTGGAAGAAGCGGCGGGTACGGGCCGCATGCAAGGCGCGCCTCGCCTCTCCGCGACGCGCTCGGGTCGCGATTGCGCCAATCCGGCGCGCCGGGGTGCAGCGGCTGATCGTTCGCGCGGAAGGGCCGCCGACAACAAAAGCGCCGTGGTGACGTTTGTCGAGCGTTTCACCGCCAAATCGGTTTCGATTACGTGGCGCGACTCCACCGCCGCCAACTACTGCGAACAGTTGTGGATTCGCAGGATCGCGCGCTCGCAGGGCGTTTGCGCCATCACGGGATCCAGCATCGTACGCGGCGACGCGGTTTATGGGCCCGCGGGCCGCACTGCGGCACGGCCGGCCAATGCCGCGCAAATGGTGCTCGCCGAAGCGATCGAGGAACTCGAAGCGTCGCTGTAACGCGCATCGAATCTGCAGGGTGGTCTTCTGGCCGCGCGACGGTACAACAGCGCGGCCAGATCACCAGACTGTGGCTGCCTGGAAGGTTTTTTTGATTTTCCGGTCATGCACGCCACACCATACTTTCATTTCCCCGACACCTTCCTATAGCAAGCCTCATTGGGCCACTCAGCGCCCATCATGCGGCATTGCGTTTGCAGCACATGCCCACGAGGCATGGCCACCAGCCCACAAAGTCTTTTTCCTTTGTGCTGTGCACCCCTAAATTAGCTCTCATGGCAGCGACGCGAACGTCCACCCCCCGCGCGTCACAGCTCTGAACTACCGGATGACGAACACGCATCCGAACTTCACAGGCACAGCAGCTTTTAACCTCACTGGAGATTGACCATGACTAGCCTGACTGGAAAAACCGCCCTTGTCACCGGCGCTTCGCGTGGCATCGGCCGCGCCAGCGCCCTCGCACTCGCCAGACAGGGCGCAGAGGTCCTGATTCACTACAGCAGTGGCGAGAAGGAAGCCGACGCTGTCGTTGCCGAGATCCGCGCAACCGGCGGCAAGGCAGAGAAGGTTGGCGCCAATCTGCGCGCGGCAGACGGTCCGCACAAGCTGGCAGCAGCGGTGCGTGAAATGGTCGGCGAACGGCTGGACGTTCTGGTGGCCAATGCCGGCATCTCCAAGGCCGCGAGCATCGAGGACACCACCGTTGAAGATTTCGACGATCTGTTCGCGGTGAATGTGCGGGCGCCCTACTTCCTCGTGCAACAGCTGCTGCCGGTGCTTGGCCAGGGCAGTAGCGTCGTACTGCTGTCGTCGCTTGCCGCCCATTCCGCGGTGGGCGTGCTGTCGGCCTATGCCTCGACCAAAGGCGCGGTCGATACGCTCGTCAAGCATTTCGCCTCCGCACTCGGCGAACGTGGCATACGCGTGAATGCGGTTGCGCCTGGCGTAGTCGCCACCGACATGTCGAACTTCACGAAGACGGATGCCGGTCGCGACATCACGCTAGGCATGCAGGCATTGAAGCGCATCGCGCAGCCCGACGACATTGCCGGTGCGGTCGCGTTCCTCGCTTCCGATGCAGCCCGCTGGGTCACGGGCGACACGCTGCACGTGGATGGCGGCTCGAAGCTCTGATTGAACAGTAAGCCGGAGGCCGCATTTGTTATTTCGCCGGACGTCCGAACGCGTATGGTCTAGCCTGTCTTCATGTGATCGAACCGCGTGTGACAGGCACCGAGGCACTCGTGGAAGACCTGGCACCGTTCGCGTCACGGTTCCTGCGCAAAATCGTCAAAGGGCCGATCATAGGGGCAGTGGCCCGCAACACCCGTCTCGCCGAGCGCGGCCCACGCTGCGCGGCGAATCAACCCAAGGAGTGTTTCAATGTCAAGCAACCTGAACCAGACAGGCAAGACCGTCAAGATTCCAGGCGCCGATCATCCGATCACCGTCGAGCCGAACCCGGCGCGCATCGTCGTCAAGCTCGGCGGCAAGGTGATCGCCGACACCCGCGAAGCATTGACGTTGCGCGAAGCGGCCTACCCTGCTGTCCTGTACATCCCCAGAAAGGACACGGACATGACGCTGCTGGAGCGCACCGAACATACGACCTATTGTCCGTACAAAGGCGATTGCTCGTATTTCTCGATCCCGTCGGGCGGAGAGCGTTCGGTCAATTCGGTCTGGACCTATGAACATCCGTACACGGCAGTCGCGGCAATCAAGGATCACCTCGCCTTCTATCCGGACCGTGTAGATTCGATCGAAGTGCACGCCTGAGCCGGCGAACTTCGCGACTTCATGACGGTTATGACTTACCGCGTGCGCAGCCTCCCGGCTTGCTCACGCGGTCCCTCTCTTCAACGATCTTCCACAGACGACCGCTCACCCGCCAAACACCTCGACCATCTGGGCATTGAACCCGTTCACGAGTTCATGCTCACCCGGCCCGGGATTGCCGCGGAACAGCATGGCCGCGTCCACCAGCACCTCATCGGTGTCCGTACCGAGCACTGCGACAGTCTCGTTGATAAACGCATCCAGCGGCATCGCCTGTTCAGCTTCGCGGCTGTTCATCAGGTCGGTGCGCACCCACGGCGGCGCGATTTCGAGGACTCGCACCGTGGTATCGCGCAACATGAAGCGCTGCGACATGATGTATGAATGCAACGCGGCCTTGGTCGACGAATACACTGCAGTCACGGCCAGCGGCACGAACGCCAGCACTGAGGTCGTATAAGCGACCACCGCATTGTTCTTCGTCTTGAGATGCCCGAGCAGCGCCGAGGTCATGCGGATCGGCCCGATCAGATTGGTCTCGACGGTAGAAACCAGCAGCACATCGTCGATCCGGCCCGCAGCGCTATCCGGTTGCATGATGCCGGCGTTATTGATCAGCACATTGAAGTCGGGATAGTCGCGGATCAGTTGCGCCGCGGCCCGCTCGATGCTTGCCGCGTCAGTCATGTCCAGCTCGATGGCGGCCATGCCGGGGTTGGCTGCGACCACCTCGTCGAGAAGGCCGCGACGGCGTCCGCTAATGATCACCTTGTTGCCGCGCTGATGCAGCGCCTCGGCCAATGCGCGCCCGATACCTGAGGTGCCGCCTGTGATAAAAATCGTGTTTCCTGTCAGTTTCATGATGGTGTCCTAAATAATGTTCAAGGCATCGTGGTTTCGGAGTCCAATGTTTCTGGGCTAGGACTTCACTCCGGGAAACGGTCGCCGAACATCGGCAGACCGCTCGCGGATTGCTCCCTGGTTGCCTCGTCCTGCAATACGTCCCAGTGCTCGGCGAGCTTGCCGTCTTCGAAGCGGACCACGTCCGCTGCAATCCACGCGGCTGGCCTGCCGCTGCCGGAGAAACGGCCATGCGCGATCACGTAGTCGCCTTCGGCCACGATCAGCTGGTTCTCATAACGTAGCGTGTCAGGCAGCGTGCGGATCAGACCGAACAGCCCGTCGCGCCCCGGTGCAATGTGTGCGCTGTGCTGGATATAGCGGTCCGACCAGAAGCGTTCGGCGGCCGCGTAGTCGCGCTTGTTGAAAAGCGTATCGAAAGCCTCGAGGACGAGGGCCTTGTTCTGCTCAGGCGTGGTTGTGCTCATGTCAGTCTCGATAGATGAAGTTAGATGAGTCGAAGCGCCGCCGGACGTCCCGGACGTCGACGGAACGCAGAGCCGGAACGGTTGCGTGGTGAAGTAAAGATAACGGCGGCTGAGCGGCAGCGGTAGCCGCTCTTTTTCGCTATCTCTTATGTATGCGGCGCATAGATGGCCGCGCTTCACGGCGCAGATCGGCCATGAGGTGTTCGACGACTGCGCGCCCTGCCGCGCGGGTTGCCCGGCCCATTGGAAAGTACGCATGCACTGGGACGTCGTCGGTCGTCCAGTCGGCGAGCAGCCTGACGAGCGAACCGTCGGCCAGCTCGCGCCGGCACGCCCATTCGGTCGTGGAGGTAATGCCGATGCCCCCTACCGCGGCAGCGACGGCGCCCTCGTTTTCGTTGGTCGAAAAATGCGCTTCGAGATCGACCACCACCTCTTCGCCCGCACGCTCGAATTTCCAGCCCGACGGGACCACCGACGCCGGCCCGCCGACGATGCGATGCCGCGTGAGATCCTCCGGCCTCTCCGGCGCGCCATAACGGTCCACATAGTCGCGCGAGGCGATGATCACGCGCTGGATCTGCGTAATCAGCGTGGCGGTTGCGCTCGAATCGACCAGCCGCCCGAGCCGGATAGCGACATCCACCGCATCCTTGACGAGATCCTGCGGACGGTCGCCCAGCAAAACCTGCAGACGTAGCTCCGGATGAAGTTCGAGAAACGGTGTAAGACGCGGGATGACCTCGCGAATCGCCACACTGGCCGGCATGCTCATGCGCAGCATGCCGCGCAGTTCGCCGCCATCGCGCACGCTGTGTTCGGCGTCTTCGAGCGCGATCAGGATTGAATCGAGACGCGCGAGGAACTCGGCGCCGGCCTCGGTTAGCACGACGGCACGCGTGGTCCGCGTGAGCAGCCGCGCGCCGAGGTCGGTTTCCAGATCGGCGATGATGCGCGATACCTGCGATTGCGACAGCCCGCATTCGCGCGCCGCAGCGGAGAAGCTGCCAAGACGGGCGACACGGGTGTAAAGCTTGAGGGAGAGGATGTCCTTCACGGTGGCGGCTGTAGGTGGTTGCTGGAGGCGGGTGAGCCTGGGCAAAGGCTATACGATTGATGCATATTTCGCAAATGTCAGGCGAATCCAGTGCATGGTTGCCGGGCCGCGTGTCATCCTGATGTTCGAACCAGGCCGCATTACAAAAATCGCTTGCCCTATTTTTTGGGAAAGGCTACCTTTACGCCGTTCTACACGCTGTCGCGGGAGAGACTGTCACGCCGAAAGGCGGTGGCGGCGCCGACGGAGCAACCGCCCCGGAAACTCTCAGGCACAAGGACCGCCCAGCGGGAACATCTGGAGAGCGGCGCTTTCAGCGCCCACCGAAGGGGATTTCCGTCCGCCCGGCAACGGGATGCGCACGGAAAGAAACTCTCAGGTACATGGACAGATGGGGCATGGAAGCCGGAAACGGCCGTGCTCACTCACTCTGGACCATGACATGTCACGTATCGCCATTATCGGCGCCGGCATTACCGGCGTCACGACCGCTTACGCCCTTGCGCAACGCGGCTTCAACGTCACCGTGTTCGAACGCCATCGCTATGCCGCGATGGAAACCTCTTTCGCCAACGGCGGCCAGCTCTCGGCCAGCAACGCGGAAGTGTGGAACAGCACCGCGACGGTCCTCAAGGGCCTGCGCTGGATGCTGACCCGCGACGCACCGCTCCTGCTCAATCCCCTGCCGAACTGGCACAAGTACTCGTGGATGGGTGAATTTCTGCGGCAGATTCCGCACTACCGCGCGAACACGATTGAAACCGTGCGGCTCGCGATTGCCGCGCGGCAGCATCTGTTTTCGATGGCGGAACGCGAGGGGATCGATTTCGACCTCGAACGGCGCGGCATCCTGCACGTGTACAAAACCCGCAAGGAGTTCGATGCAGCCGCGAAGGTGAATGCATTGCTCAAGGAAGGCGGTCTCGAGCGCGAGCCCGTAAGCGCTGACGAAATCCACCGGATCGAGCCCGCGCTCGACGGCACCTTCCACGGCGGTTTCTTTACACCGTCCGATTCGACCGGCGATATTCACAAGTTCACGCGCGGTCTCGCTCAGGCATGCGAACGCCAAGGTGTCGAATTCCATTACGACACGGAGATTGCTTCGATCACGCGTGATCAGACTGGCGCATTCAGCATTGCGGCTACGAAAACGGGGCAGCCGTTTCAGCAGTCGTTTGCGCGGGTTGTGGTGTGCGCCGGTGTCAGGAGCCGCGAATTCGCTTCGATGCTGGGCGACCACGTCAACGTCTACCCCGTCAAAGGTTATTCGATCACCGTCTGTCTCGACGATGAAGCGAGCCAGCAAGGCGCTCCGTGGGTCAGCCTGCTCGACGACAGCGCGAAGATCGTCACCAGCCGCCTCGGCGCCGATCGCTTCCGCGTGGCGGGGACCGCTGAAATCAACGGCTTCAACCGCGATATCAGGGCCGAACGGATTGCGCCGCTGGTCGACTGGACGCGCCGTTATTTTCCGCAGGTGAATACGTCGCGCGTCATACCGTGGGCCGGTCTGCGCCCCATGCTGCCGAGCATGTTGCCGAAGGTGGGCAAAGGCCGTTTGCCGGGCGTGTTCTATAACACCGGCCACGGACATCTCGGCTGGACGCTTTCGGCGGCCACGGCTGCAGGTGTAGCGGACGTAATCGAGCAGACCAGCCGGCGCGCAGCCTAGCCCTCTCCGGCTGCTCGCCGGCGTTCAGAAGCAGCTTGCGCTCTCGCCTCAACGTGTGCATCATGCATATATGCACACTGCACACGTTGAGGCATCGTCATGACGCAGCGCACCGAAAACCTCCTCGGCGTACTCGCCCTGCTGGTGACAGACGAGATGAACGCGCTGAACACCGTGGCCGCCCTCGCCGGCCCCACGGCGCGCGCCATGCTCAACGCCGTTGGCCAGTACCCCGATTCGTCCATCGAAGTACTGCGCGATGCGGTGGACCTTTCGCATCCGGCGGCGGTCCGTGCGGTGGCGGGGCTCGTCGAAGCGGGCCTGATCGAGAAAAAGCCCGGCCCCGACAAGCGCGCTGTAGCGCTCGCCCTCACCGCCACCGGCAAGCGTGAAGCAAAGCGCATGCAGACCGCGCGCGAACGGATGTTGCAGCGCGTGGTCAGCCGTCTCGACGCGGACGAACGCATCGTGTTCGAAGACCTGCTGATCAAGATTCTCTGGCATGAAACGCGTGATCCAGCGCATGCCATGCAGCTGTGTCGTCTGTGCGACGAGGGCCCTTGCCTGAAGGCAGGCTGCCCGGTCGAATGCCGCGACCAGGGCTTGCCCATGCCACAGCGGAGCGGCGCATGAATTCCGCGGTCTCTGCACGCTGGCGTGCGATTGGAGCGCTGACCGCCGTGTCGGCGTTCACGCAGATCGGCCAGTTCGGCATCGGCTTCATGGTCTTGCCTGTGTGGCTGGCTCATCAAGGGCTCGACGCACCGCGAGCCGGGCTCTTTTCCGCAGTTCAGTGGGCGGGCATGTTTACCGGGTTGCTTTCGGCGCCACGGCTGGTGGAGCGGTTCGGCGCCAGGCGCACCGTGTTGCTCGCGCTGGCGGCAACGGTCATCGCCTTCGCCAGCATCCGCGCACTAACCTGGCCTCTATGGATCGTCCCCGGCTTTCTGATCGGACTCGGCATGGGGCTGCGCTGGATCGCGAACGAGACCTGGCTTTACCGGCTGGTTCCTGCGGATGCCAGCGGGCGCGTGGTCGGCATGCACGAAGCGTTGATCGCCGTCGCGGGGGTGATTGGTCCAGCGCTTGCTGCGTGGTGCGGGGTCGACGGGCCGATCATTTTTATAGCCGGCGCGGCATGTACGTTCGCCGCGGCCGTCCCGCTCTGGCTGGCAGGTTCCGATGCCGCCGGTGACGCAAACACACAAAGCAGCCAACTCGCTCGCGCGTCCGGGGTTCATGAAGTTCCTGATGAAGTTCCTGATGAAGTTCCTGACGATACCGAATCTGACGAAGCCGCCGATGCTCTCCAGGCCGCCCGGTCCGCTCAGCACGCCGCCAGCAGGCAGGCAAACGGTATCGACCCGCTGATCGCCCTGGGCATGGTGGTCGTGGTGGTAGGCGGCCTGGGCGATGGCGCGCTATTCGGCCTCTTTCCCCTCTTCGCCAATGGCCGCGGCCTAAGCGTCACACAGACCGCCACACTGCTGACCTGTTTCGGCGTTGGCGGCATGGTCCTGCAGTTTCCAGTCGGCTGGCTAGCGGATCGCACTGACCTGCCGACGGCGGTCATGTTTTGCGCCGCAATCAGTGCGCTATCGATTGTCTCATTCGGACTCGCAGCGCCCGCTTCATGGCTGCTCAGCGCGAGCGCGCTGCTGCTAGGCGGTCTGAACAGCGCATTCCTCACGCTCGGTGTCTACGCCGCGGCCTCCGGCGCGAAAGCCGCACTCATTCGCAATATGCGGCTGATTTCGCTGACTTTCTGCGCCAGTTCGATTGTCGGCCCTTTGCTCGCCGGTTTTGCAATGAAAGCGCTCGGCAACGACATGCTGATATGGCAGTTGGCGCTGGCGAGCGGCGCACTCGCCGTCTACACGCTGGGTCTGCTCGAGGGCCGGCGTCAGCCGCGCGGAGCGTCCTCCACGAGCTAACGCCAACGTCAGTGCCGCTGAAGCATCAACGTGTACCGGCTACCTTGCGCTGCCGCCACAGGCACAACACATCGCATGCAATATGCGCCGCGGCAATCGCGGTGATCTCGCTCTGATCATAGGCCGGCGCCACTTCCACGACATCGGCGCCAATCAGATTCACACCGGTCAGGCCGCGCACGATCGCCAGCCCTTGCGCCGACGACAGGCCGCCTGCGACCGGCGTGCCCGTACCCGGTGCAAAGGCCGGGTCGAGGCAGTCGATATCGAAGGTCAGATACGCGGGACGCTCGCCGACAATCGACATGATCCGCTCCACCGAGGCTCGCGTACCGTGCTCGTGCACCCACGCGGCATCGAGGATATTGATGCCCATGAAGTCGTCGTTCCACGTGCGGATGCCGACCTGCACCGAGGTCTGCGGGTCGATCAGGCCGTCCTTGACCGCCTTGTAGAACATTGAGCCGTGATTCAGGCTGTCCGGGCTGTCGTCGGCCCAAGTATCGCAGTGTGCGTCGAAGTGGATCAGCGACAGCGGCTTGCCATACTTCTCGGCATGCGCGATCAGCAGCGGATAGGTGATGTAGTGATCGCCACCCAGCGTCAGCATCTTCGCATCCGAGCGCAGGATCGTGCGCGCATGCTCGACGATTGCGGGCTTGATAGTCAGCGGATTGTGCGCGTCGAACCAGCAGTCGCCGTAGTCGGTCACGGCGAGATCGTCGAACGGATTGAAGCCCCACGGATAAGGGTACAACTCGGACAACTGCACGCTTGCCGCACGCACCGCAGCGGGACCGAGGCGCGCACCGGAGCGAAAGGTGGTCGCCAGATCGAGTGGAACACCCGAAATAGCCACGTCGACACCGTCGAGCTCGCGCGTGTACTTGCGTCGCATGAACGACAGCACGCCCGCATAGGTGTTTTCGATCGAGGAACCGTACAGGGACGGACGGCGGATTGCACCGTCGCCATAGAGAAGTTCAGTCATGGGATGACCTGATAAAACATGCCGGCAACACGCGCGAGGTTTCCCGAGGTTGTACGCGTATCGCCCGGCTTCGGATTCATTGGGAACGCGACGGTGCCGTAATCGCGCACCGCCGCGCTGGCTTGCGAATCCTTTAGCGCAGCCGCACCAGCGTAGACTTCAGCTCGGTGTACTTCTCCAGTGCGTGCAACGACTTGTCGCGGCCGTTGCCCGATTGCTTGTAGCCGCCGAACGGGAAATTCATGTCTCCCCCTTCGTCGTAGCAGTTGACCCACACAGTGCCGGCCCGCAGGCTGCGCGCCATTTCGTGAGCGGTGGTCAGATTCGAAGTCCAGACTGCAGCAGCCAGACCGTATTCACTATTGTTCGCAATCCTGATGGCTTCTTCCGCCGTATCGAACGTGATGACCGACAGCACCGGTCCAAAGATTTCTTCACGTGCAATTTTAGCATCGGCCTGGGTGTCGAAAATGGTCGGCTCGATATAGTAGCCACCGCTCTCCTGCTTCACGCGGCCGCCCCCGAGCAGCAGCTTCGATTCCGCGCGGCCCGCTTCGATATAGCCCAGCACGCGGTCCAGTTGCACCTGGTCGACAATTGCGCCCATCGAGGTCTTCGGGTCCAGCGGATTGCCCGGTGTATAACCGCGTGCAGCGGCGATCAGCTTGTCGAGGAACACGTCCTTGATGTCGCGATGCACGAGCAGGCGCGAACCAGCCGTGCACATCTCGCCCATGTTGTAAAAGATCGCGCCCGCGGCGGCGTTGGCGGCGCGGTCGAGGTCCGCACAGTCCGGCATCACGATGTTGGGCGACTTGCCGCCCAGTTCGAGCCATACGCGCTTCAGATTCGACTGCCCGGCGTACTGCATGATGAGTTTGCCCACATTGGTCGAGCCGGTGAAGGCGAGACAATCTACGTCTGGATGCAGCGCGAGCAGCTTGCCCGGCTCACCGGCGCCCGGCACGACATTGAACACGCCCGCCGGAATACCCGCTTCGTGGGCAAGTTGCGCGATACGGATGGCCGTCAGCGGCGACTTCTCGGAGGGCTTCAGCACCACGCTATTGCCGGCCGCCAGCGCCGGGCCGAACTTCCACGACGCCATCAGGATCGGAAAATTCCACGGCACTACCGCCGCCACGACGCCGATCGGCTCACGCGTGACCAGCCCCACCAGATGATGATCGGCCGGGGCCACTTCGCCACCGATCTTGTCGATCGCCTCGGCAAACCATTCAACGCAGTACGCGGCGCCCGGCACGTCCACCGAAGTCGTATCGCCGATCGGCTTGCCGGCGTCGAGCGTTTCGAGCAGCGATAGCTCGTCGAGGTGCTCGCGCATCAAGCCGGCCCAACGCAGCAGGACAGCTTTGCGCTGGCGCGGATTCAGCCCGGACCACACATGCGAATCGAAGGCGCGGCGCGCCGCCGCAACCGCCGCGCCGACATCGTCCGCCGCGCTATCGGCCACCTTGACGAGCAGCTTGCCGTCGATCGGGCTCAGGCAATCGAAGGTGCGCCCGCTCGCAGCATGGCGATATTCGCCGTCGATAAACGCGCGGCCTTCGATCGAAAGCGTTGCGGCCTTGTCCTGCCAGTAAGCCAGAGTCTTTTCCATCAGGATGCCTCAATGTTATGCGTTCGACGTCCAGCGTGAGAGCCGCCCTCGCAGCCATCACGAGCGTCGCAACGACGTTGACGCGGAAAGTCTAGAAGCTCGGCGGCGAATTCGCCGAGACGATTTCGCAGACGTGTTCCGCGCTGGGATTGCGAAAACGGTGCGGCAAACGGCTTTCGAAGTAGTAGCTGTCACCGGGGTCGAGCAGCCACGTAGCGCCGTCCACGGTCAATTCGATCTGACCGCTGACGATCACCCCGCCCTCGTGTCCGGTGTGCACGAGCATCTCCGGTCCGGTGTCTGAAAGCGGTTGATAGACTTCCCGCAAGATGCCCATGTTGCGGTCTTTCACACCCGCACCGGCGAGATAGAACTCGATCGACTCGTTGCCGAGATTCGGCATGTCGGCGCGGCGCGACACCACGGAGCGGTCAGCTTCCACTTCGAACGTGAAGAATTCGGCGAGGCTCATCGGTATGCACTCGAGCAGCTTCTTGAGCGACCCGACTGAGGGACTCACGCGATTTTGTTCGATCAACGAAATAGTTCCGTTAGTGACGCCCGCCCGTTTGGCCAGCTCGCGCTGAGACAGGCCATTCTTCTTACGGATGTACTGCAGGCGGGACGCAACTTCGATGGACATCGCTGCACTCTCAGAGTGGATGAACCCGTTTAAGGAATCAGCAGGATCGCGTCGGGTCTGCGCGAGTGTTGAATATTCTAATCACTTTAAGGCTGCCGCTGCTGGGGAAAACCCTTTGATGCATTCGAAATACCGGCTATTGCAATACGCATACCCAACCCGCGGGTTTTGGCCTATTGCCTCGGGTAAGCCCTGATAAATCTTTTATAAAAATGATTTGACGGCAATATTGGCTCGTATATGCTGGTTCACAGGCGGTCGTCATGCCAACGTCACAGATCCTCCAGCGAGTGTTTTGCGACGAAGCGAAGCAGTTTCGCTGCGGCACCAGGCGATCAACCCGCGTCACGTTTCTTTAAACGCCCTGTGCGTTTCTGAACGAGGCGTTCAATACTTTCAACGTCGCTAGTCGAGTGTAATCGTGAGAGTCCGAGGCCCTTTGGTTAGGTGGGAACGCAGTCAGGCGAGATGTCTTCGTCCTGAAGGCACCATCGCCGACGGCAGCAACGGCAGCCTTGCGTTTCGCCGCTTTCTGTCCGTCTTCACGATCCTGTCCCGCCGTTCTGTCCGACGCCACAATTCCGTCTCTGCGCGCGCTTTCATCGCCGTACGCACCGACGAAGTCGCTTCCCTGCTGCCCTAGCGCCTCTCTATTTACCGTTCGGTTCACCTGTTTGCCTGAGCGTATGCGTGTGCCTTTACCGGCACCAGCGCTTGTGCGTGCATCGTTTCGTCTGTTGTCTGCGCATTCGTATCCGTTGCGCCAGGTAATGGGCTGAACCGAACGGCTTTCCTGATAGCAATGCGCGGCATGGTCCGCTAACGACCTCCGCCTGCACTTCCGGTGGCTTTGCGCCCTGCGCACGGCTGCGGAATCGTGCCGCGCCTGTTTTAACGTTGTTCGCGCCGCGTCCCGCGGGGAATAAACACGTCCATTCATTTAGTCATGCGAACCAGACCCCTGGTCGGCATTAGCGCCGACAGAACGATGACGGGAGTGCACCCGTCGCACACGGTCGGCGAGAAATATATCGCCGCTGTCGTCGACGGCTCACACGCGCTGGCGATGCTGCTGCCCGCGCTCGGCAACCGTCAGGCCGCTGCCGAGATTCTCGCGACGGTCGACGGCTTGCTGTTTACCGGCAGCTATTCGAATGTCGAGCCGCACCATTACGGTGGCGAGCCCAGCGTACCGGGCACGCTGCACGATGCTGCACGCGACGCGACGACGCTGCCGCTCCTCGCTGCAGCGATCGACGCCGGTGTGCCGGTCCTCGCCGTCTGTCGCGGCTTTCAGGAAATGAATGTGGTGTTCGGCGGGACGCTGCATCAAAGCGTTCACGCGGTGGCAGGTTTAAACGACCACCGTGAGAACAAGGAAGACGAACTGGACGTGCAATACGCACCGTCGCATTCCATCGCGCTGACCGAGGGCGGCCTGCTGCAGCGCCTTGCAGCGGGAGCGAATGAGGCACGTGTGAATTCCTTGCACGGACAAGGCGTCGAGCGGCTAGGCAACGGCCTCGTGGCCGAAGCCACTGCGCCGGACGGATTGATCGAGGCGGTGAGCGTCAGGAATGCGCGTGCCTTCGCTTTGGGTGTGCAGTGGCACCCCGAGTGGAAGCACGCGAACGACGCGCTGTCCACCGCGATCTTCCGGGCGTTCGGCGATGCATGCCGCGATCGAATGCGCACCAGGGCCGGCTATGGCGCGGCATCCGCCGCCACGCACGCCTGAGCTGGTCCGCGCAAAAACTGAGAGAACAATCATGCAAGACATCGACGAATTTCTGAAGCAACACCGCATCACCGAGATCGAAGCAATCATTCCCGACATGGCCGGGATCGCGCGCGGCAAGATCATTCCGCGCAGCAAGTTCGAATCCGGGGAATCCATGCGCCTGCCGCAAGCGGTGATGATCCAGACCGTCACAGGGGACTATCCGGAGGACGGTTCACTGACCGGCGTCACCGATCCCGACATGGTCTGCGTTCCCGACGCTTCGACCATCCGCCTGATTCCGTGGGCAGTCGATCCCACCGCGCAGGTGATTCACGACTGCGTGCACTTCGACGGCACACCGGTCGCCATCTCGCCGCGCCGGGTGCTGCGCCAGGTGCTTGAGCTGTACAAGGCCCGCGGCTGGAAGCCGGTTATTGCGCCGGAACTCGAGTTCTACCTGGTCGACATGAACAAGGATCCGGATCTGCCGCTGCAACCGCCGATCGGCCGGACCGGCCGTCCGGAGACGGGCCGCCAGGCGTACTCGATCGAAGCGGTCAACGAATTCGATCCGCTGTTCGAAGACATCTATGAGTATTGCGACATTCAGGAGCTCGAAGTCGACACGCTGATCCACGAGGTCGGCGCGGCGCAGATGGAAATCAACTTCATGCACGGCGACCCGCTCAAGCTCGCGGACAGCGTGTTTCTGTTCAAGCGCACGGTGCGCGAGGCCGCGCTGCGTCACAAGATGTATGCGACGTTCATGGCCAAGCCGATGGAAAGCGAGCCGGGTTCGGCGATGCACATGCATCAGAGCCTCGTCGACGAGGAGAGCGGGCACAACCTGTTCACCGGCCCCGACGGCAAGCCCACGCCACTATTCGACGGCTATATCGCCGGCCTGCAGAAATACACGCCCGCGTTGATGCCGATTTTCGCACCGTACATCAACTCCTACCGCCGCTTGTCGCGTTTTATGGCGGCTCCGATCAACGTGGCGTGGGGCTACGACAACCGCACGGTGGGCTTCCGGATTCCGCATTCGGGGCCGGCTGCACGGCGCATTGAAAACCGCATTCCTGGCGTGGATTGCAATCCCTACCTCGCCATTGCCGCAACGCTTGCGGCCGGCTACCTCGGCATGACGCAAAATCTGCGGCCTACCGAGCCGCTGATCAGCGACGGCTACGAACTGCCCTATCAATTGCCGCGCAATCTCGAAGAGGGCCTGACGCTGATGGGCGGGTGCGAACCGATCGCCGAAGTGCTCGGCGAGAAATTCGTCAAGGCCTATCTGGCATTGAAGGAAACCGAGTATGAAGCGTTTTTCCGCGTGATCAGTTCGTGGGAACGCCGGCACCTGCTGCTGCACGTTTAAGACGTGCGTAAGCCAAGAGAACAACTGGAGGCAACATGAGCTACAGAACAGAAGAAGTCGCGTACGTGCAACCGGCCCAGCCGGCGGCGTTCGCGCAGGTATCGCAACAACGCAGCACTGCTGAGTATCGCGCGCTCGACGCGGCACACCATATTCACCCGTTTTCGGACATGGGTTCGCTCAACAAGGCCGGCAGCCGCGTGATCGTCAAGGCCAAGGGCGTGTATGTATGGGATTCCGAAGGCAACCAGATCATCGACGGTATGGCGGGTCTGTGGTGCGTGAACGTCGGCTACGGCCGCAAGGAACTCGCCGACGCCGCCTACCGGCAGATGCTGGAGTTGCCCTACTACAACACCTTCTTCAAGACCACGCATCCGCCGGTGATCGAACTGTCGGCGCTGCTCGCGGAACTGGCGCCGGCTCCGTTCAATCACTTCTTCTATTGCAACAGCGGTTCGGAAGGCAACGACACCGTGCTGCGCATCGTCCATCAGTTCTGGGCCACGCAGGGCAAGCACGCGAAGAGGTACGTGATTTCGCGCAAGAACGGCTATCACGGTTCGACAATCGCCGGCGGCACGCTCGGCGGCATGGGCTACATGCATGAGCAGATGCCGTCGAAAGTCGAGAACATCGTTCACATCGACCAGCCGTATTATTTCGGCGAAGCCGAGGGCAATCTCACGCCGGAAGAATTCGGCCTCGCCCGCGCACAGCAGCTGGAAGCCAGGATCCTCGAGATCGGCGCGGAGAACGTCGCCGCGTTTATCGGTGAGCCTTTCCAGGGGGCGGGGGGCGTGATTTTCCCGCCGTCGACTTACTGGCCGGAAATCCAGCGCATCTGCCGCAAGTACGACATCCTGCTGGTGGCAGATGAAGTGATCGGCGGTTTCGGGCGCACCGGTGAATGGTTCGCACATCAGCACTTCGAGTTCGAGCCCGACCTCATCACGCTCGCCAAGGGCTTGACGAGCGGCTATGTGCCGATGGGCGCGGTCGGTCTGCATGACCGTGTCGCCAAAGTCATTGTCGAAAACGGCGACTTCAACCACGGCCTCACCTACTCGGGCCATCCGGTTGCGGCAGCGGTGGCGGTCGCCAACCTGAAGCTCTTGCGCGACGAGAAAATCATCGAGCGCGTCAAGACCGACACCGGTCCGTACTTCCAGAAGCAGTTGCGCGAGGCCTTCGCGAACCATCCGATCGTCGGCGATATCTCCGGCGCCGGGCTGGTAGCCGGTCTGCAACTCGCGCAGGAGCCTAAAACGCGCAAGCGTTTTGCCAATGGAGGTGAAGTCGGCACCATCTGCCGCGACTTCTGCTTCAACGGCAACCTGATCATGCGCGCTAGCGGCGACCGGATGCTGCTGTCGCCACCGCTCGTGATCACCAGGCAGGAAATCGACGAGATCGTGTCGAAGGCGAAAAAGGCCATCGACGCGACCGCACAACAACTCGGAATTTCGTAACGGCAGTTCTTTTCCGGCCCGGGCGCAACAACCATGACACGCGCCCATGCCGGGATTCTAACTTCAAGGGAAAAACGCCATGAGCGCTAGTCATACTGGACGTCATCTTCGACATGCGGTTGCGGGGGCCGCGCTTCTCGCCGTCACGAGCTTTACTGCGCTGTCGGTCTCACCGGCGCTTGCGGCCGACACGGAACTGAACGTGTACAACTGGTCGGACTACATCGCCAAAGACACGATTCCGAACTTCGAGAAGCAGGACGGCATCCACGTGAAGTACGACAACTACGACAGCGACGATACCTTGCAGGCCAAGCTGCTCGCAGGGAGTTCGGGTTACGACATCGTCGTGCCGACGTCCAACTACATGGCCAAACAGATTCAGGCCGGCGTCTACCAGAAGCTGGATAAATCCAAGCTGCCGAACCTGGCGAACCTCGACCCGGTTCTGATGAAGATGATTACCGACGCCGATCCGGGCAACCAGTACGGGGTGCCCTGGGCATACGGCACGGACGGCATAGGCTATAACCTGCAAGCCGTACAGAAGGCACTCGGCGCCGATGCGCCGGTGGATAGCTGGTCGCTGGTGTTCGATCCGGCCAACCTCTCCAAGCTGAAGGGCTGCGGCGTGTCGTTCCTCGACCAGGCTGTCGACGTGTTCGCTGCCGTGCTGCAATACATGCACAAGGATCCGAACAGCACGAACCCGGCTGACTATCAGGCCGCCTTCGAAGTGCTGAAGAAAGTCCGCCCGTATATCACCCAGTTCAACTCCTCCGGTTACATCAACGACCTCGCTAACAACGACATCTGCGTCGCCGTGGCGTGGTCGGGCGACGTCGGCATCGCCAGCCGCCGTGCCGCTGAAGCGAAGCGCTCGTACACGGTCAAGTTTTCCAACGTCAAGGAAGGCGGCCTGCTGTGGTTCGACGTGATGGTGATCCCGAAGGATGCGCCGCACGCTGAAGCCGCACTGAAGTGGATTAACTACATCGAAGATCCGAAGGTCAACGCCGCGATCACCAATGAAGTCTTCTACCCGACCGCCAACAAGGCTGCACGCCAGTTCGTGACGCCGGGCGTCGCTCAGGACACCACTGTTTATCCGGGTGACGACGTATTGAGCAAGATGACGCTAATGAAGCCGATGCCGAGCGACATTCTGCGCCTCGAAAACCGTCTTTGGGCTCAGCTCAAAACCGGCCACTAATCTTTAGACACCGCATATCAGCGGATATAACCGCGGAGCAGGGATCGCTCGATCCCTCTCCGCCTGAATCAGGCAATAAGGCAGTCAGCCTGCGCCTTGCAAGCGCAGTCCCATGTTTCCCGATCGCAGCAGACCTTTGTGAGCCGCCCCGCGCGCCCCACACGGGGACGCTTACGCCCGCGATCCGCAAGGAATGGTTACGCCATGAACTCGACGACCTCAAATAGCGCCGCCCAGGCGGCTCGTAATGCTGCAAAAGCCGCGGTTACGACTAAAAGCAAGTCCGACGAATTTGTCCGTATCGAAAACGTCGTAAAGAAATTCGGCGACAGCACCGCTGTCGATAACGTCAATCTGACCATCGCGAAGAATGAACTCTTCGCACTGCTCGGCAGCTCGGGCTGCGGCAAGTCCACGCTCCTGCGCATGCTCGCCGGGCTGGAAACGGCCACCTCGGGACGCATCTTCGTCGACGGCGAAGATCTCGCGGCGATGCCGCCGTACAAGCGCCCGGTCAACATGATGTTCCAGTCGTATGCGTTGTTCCCCCATATGAGCGTGGAGTCGAACATCGCCTTCGGCCTCAAGCAGGAAGGCACGCCGAAGAACGAAATCAAGGAACGCGTTGCCGATGCGCTGCACCTCGTGCAGATGAGCCGGTTCGCGGGCCGCAAGCCGCACCAGCTCTCGGGTGGCCAGCAGCAGCGTGTGGCGCTGGCCCGCTCGCTCGTCAAGCGTCCCAAGCTGCTGCTGCTCGACGAGCCGATGTCCGCGCTCGACAAGAAGATCCGCCAGAAGACCCAGCTCGAGCTGGTCAACATCATCGAGAAGGTCGACGTGACCTGCGTGATGGTGACCCACGATCAGGAAGAGGCGATGACCATGGCCGGGCGCCTCGCCGTGATGAGCGAAGGCCGCATCGTGCAGATTGGTACGCCCTCCCAGGTTTATGAGTTTCCGAACAGCCGCTTCTCGGCCGAGTTTATCGGCACGACCAACATGTTCGAAGGTGTGGTGGTGGAGGACGAGCCCGATCACATCTTCGTCGAAAGCGAGGATCTCGAAGCACGCATGTATGTAAGCCACGGCATCACGGGTCCGCTCGGCATGCCGGTGGGCATCTCGGTACGCCCGGAGCGCGTCAGGGTTTCGCTCGAGAAGCCGGGCACGCCGCACAACTGGGCTCGTGGAGTCGTCTCGGATGTCGCTTACATGGGCAGCTATTCGCTGTATCACGTACGCCTGCCGAGCGGCAAGACCGTGGTGTCGAACCTGTCCAGCTCGCACCTGATGAGCGAAGGGGCGCCCGCCTATAACGACGACGTGTTCGTCCATTGGTCGCCGGCGAGCGGCGTGGTGGTGACGCAATGACAACATCCGTCTCCACCTCCTCCGTGGCGCCCGGCACCCTCACCCGGCTGCTGAAGCGCCTGAGCGCCCTGCTTCCGTCGGGCCGCACAACGGTGATCGGCGTACCGTTCATCTGGCTAACGCTGTTCTTCGCACTGCCCTTCGTGCTGGTACTGAAGATCAGTTTCGCCGATCTGCGCCTGAGCATTCCACCGTACTCCGACCTCGTCAGCATGAAAGACGGCGTCGTGCATCTGGCGATCCAACTCGGTCACTACGCGTTTCTGCTGCAGGACGACCTGTATATCGCGACCTACATCAGTTCCCTGAAGATGGCGGCCATCTCGACCTTCTTCTGCCTGCTGATCGGCTATCCGATCGCGTACTACATTGCGCGTTCGGAGCCGGCCAAACGCAATCTGTTGATGATGGGCGTGATGCTGCCTTTCTGGACCTCGTTCCTGATCCGCGTCTATGCATGGATAGGCATCCTGAAGGACGACGGCCTGCTCAATCACACGCTGATGGCGATCGGCATGATCCACTCGCCGCTGCGGCTATACCACACCGATATCGGCGTCTATATCGGCATGGTCTATTCGTATCTGCCGTTCATGGTGATGCCGCTGTATGCGCACCTGGTGAAGATGGACCTGACGCTGCTCGAAGCCGCCTACGACCTCGGCGCCAAGCCGTGGACCGCCTTCACGCGCATCACGTTGCCGCTGTCGAAGAACGGCATCATCGCCGGCAGTCTGCTGGTGTTCATCCCCGCAGTGGGCGAATACGTGATCCCCGAACTGCTCGGTGGCGCAGACACCCTGATGATCGGCCGTGTGATGTGGGACGAGTTCTTCAACGATATGGACTGGCCGATGGCGTCCGCCGTCACGGTCGCGATGGTTCTGCTGCTGCTCGTGCCGATGGCCGTGTTCCAGTACTACCAGGTCAAGGAACTGGAGGGCGCGAAATGATCAGGCCGAACAGAAAGCTTTCCAACACCGTCCTGACGCTCGGGTTCCTGTTCCTTTATATCCCGATCATCAGCCTCGTCGTGTACTCGTTCAACGAGTCGAAGCTCGTCACCGTGTGGTCCGGCTTTTCGCTGAAATGGTACGGGGCGCTGCTGCAGGACGACGAGTTGCTCAGCGCGGCGTGGCTGTCGCTGAAGATCGGGCTGTTGACGGCATGCGCCTCGGTCGTGATCGGAACGTGGGCGGGTTTCGTGCTCGCGCGCTTCGGGCGCTTTCGCGGCTTCACGATGTTTGCCGGGATGATCAACGCGCCACTCGTGATTCCTGAAGTGATTCAAGGCATCTCGCTGCTGCTGCTGTTCGTCGCGCTCGAACAGATGCTCGGCTGGCCAAAGGGCCGCGGCCTGTTCACGATCTGGATCGGCCACGTGATGTTGTGCGTCTCCTACGTCGCAATCATCGTGCAGTCACGCGTCAAGGAGCTGAACAAGTCGCTCGAGGAAGCCGCACTCGATCTCGGCGCAACGCCGTTCAAGGTGTTCTTCCTGATCACGCTGCCGCTGATCTCGCAGGCGCTGATGTCCGGCTGGCTGCTGTCGTTCACGCTCTCGTTCGACGATCTGGTGCTATCCGCGTTCCTTTCCGGTCCCGGTTCCACCACGCTGCCGCTTGTCGTGTTCTCGCGAGTACGTCTCGGTCTGAATCCGGAAATGAATGCGCTCGCAACGATCTTCATCACGGTTGTAACGATCGGTGTGATTGCAGTGAACCGCTGGATGCAGATTCGCGAACGCAAGCGCACCCGCGATATGCAAATGGCGTTTGCCGTTGCCGAAGCCGCCGATGCAGCAACCGTTACCCCTCAACCCGCCGCCGTGCGCAAGTCGCTCGGTACCGTCCGAGTTTAAGCAGTTCCTGGCAATACGACCAACAAGGAGAATGTGCATGAGAAAGAAACTCATCTGCCTGCTAGTGGCGGGGAGTCTGCCTGGCGTTGCCATGGCGGACGCCACCAGCGATGAGATCAAGGCGCTTCAGGCCCAGCTGAACGCCTTGCAAAAAGAAGTGAAGCAATTGCGCTCGGAGGTCGCAGCCAAACCCAAGGCGGTAGCCGCCGCACCGGCGCCAGCGCCGGCTGCGGCACCTGCCGTGGCCGCAGCCCCGGTGGACATTTCGTCGCCTGACTACGGCAAGTCGCAAGCGACGCTGACCAACGACCAGGTCGACTCGATGAAGCAGCAGATCGCCAACCAGCAGCTGAAGGTCGATTCGCTAGTGGATGCGCAGAACACCGGTCCGATCGCAGGCCTCTCGATCACGGGCTATATCGATCCGACCTATGTCTATAACCGCGCGCCAGGCACCTCGTCGTTCCTGTTCGCGAACCACGAAAGCAGCTACAACTACTTCAACAGCACGTTCGGCGATCTCTACCTCGACATCAAGAAGACTTTCGGTGTCGGCCCGATGGCGCCGTCGGCCGAAATCACGCTGATGCCGAACCGCGGCAACGGCATTACGCTGCTGCAGAACGAGCACGGTACGATCGGCGACAACATCCTGAACACGGCGGTCGTGACGGTACCGGTGACGGCGACGACGACCTTCGTGGCCGGCTTGATGCCGAGCTTCGGCGGCTATGAAGTGCAGCAGTCGAACCAGATGACCACGCTCACGCACAACCTGCTGTATGACTTCTCGGATCCGGGCAGCTATGTCGGCGTAGGTGTGAACTACACGGGCGACGGCAGCAACTGGGCGTGGAAATTCATGCTGGGCAACGAACAGTACCGCACGTATGGTTCCGTGGTGCAGACGGGCACCAACGCGTTGGGCGATCCGATCACCAGCAGCAACAAAATCCCCACTTTCACGGCACGGGTCGACTACACGTGGTCTAGCGCGCTGGATCTGGGCGGCTCGTTCAACATCGGCCGGCAAACGCTCGCCTCCGGACTCGACTCCAACGGCAATCCGGTGTACGGCGTGGGCGGTGCAGCGCCAAGCGCCTTTGGCACTTTCTTCTTCGCTGAAGCCGATGCCGCTTACACGCTCGCGGACGTCCAGTACAACGCCGAGCTCGACTACGGTCAGCAACAGAACGCTGCATTCAACGGCGGCCAGGCGCAGTGGTACGGCATCTCGTTGCTCGCGCACCGCAAGTTCACTTTGCCGACGGTGGGCCGCATGGGTGTGACGGCGCGTTACGACCTGCTCGCCGACACCAAGAACGGCGGTGGCGGCGGTGGCATCGCGCTGAACTCGAACGGTATGGACACGGCAGACGGTTTTGGCATCGGTGCAAGCTGCCTCGCGAATTCGAAGGCGAACGGTGGCCTGGGCTTCGAGTGCAAGGGCGCCGTCCACCAGGACGTCGCACTGGACCTGCTGTTCTATCCGACCCAGCAGATCACGGTGAAGGTGGAATACCGGCATGACTGGGCCACCCAGGATACGTTCCTGCGCAACGATGGCTCTTATAGCAAGTCCAACGACATGCTGGCCACGCAGTTCATCTACGCGTTTTAACCTGTACCGCCGAAGCGCGATTGCCTGCCGCAGGGTGTCGCGCCTCGGCCCTTATTGTGTTTTCTGCCTATGCTCCGGTTCTCGAACCAGCCCCATGCCGCGTCGTACTACGCCGCGACGCTCAACGATACGACCCGTCATGCCCCGCTCGACGGCACATTGAAGGTGGATGTCTGCGTGATCGGCGCCGGCCTCACCGGCATCTCGACCGCGCTCAACCTCGCGGAACGCGGCTATTCCGTTGCGGTGCTCGAAGCCTCGAAAGTCGGTTGGGCGGCGAGCGGGCGCAATGGCGGCCAGTTGATCGGCGGCTTTGCGTGCGATATGGATACGTTCGCAAAGCACATGCCCGCCGAAGACGTCAAACGTATGTGGGAGATGGGACTCGAGACGCTGGATATCGTCAGGGATCGCGTCGCCAGACATCAGATCGACTGCGATCTCAAGTTCGGCTATTTTCATGCGGCGAACAAACCGCGCGATGCCGCAGCGCTAAGGCAATCGCGAGATGAAGCACACACGCGCTTCGGTTACGACCGTTTCCGTTACATCGAGCAAGACGGCCTGAGCCACTACGTGCAGTCGACACGCTATCTGGGCGGCCTGTTCGATCCGGACAGCGGCCATTTGCATCCGCTCAATTACACGCTTGGCCTCGCGCGTGCGGCGTGCGCAGCGGGCGTGCAGATTTTCGAAGACAGTTGCGTGAGCCAGATGCGTAGCGAGGGCAATGGACATGTGATCGAAACCGCTCATGGCGAGGTGCAGGCGCAATTCGTTGCGCTCGCCTGCAACACCTGGCTGGGTGCGCTGGCACCTGAGCTCGCGCGCAAGATCATGCCGGTCGGCACGTATGTGATTGCCACCGAACCGCTCGACCCCGCGCGTGCGCGGGCCTTGATGCCGGCGCAAGCCGCCATCTGCGATAGCCGATTCGTGCTCGACTACTTCCGCCCCGCGCCGGATCACCGCGTGTTGTGGGGCGGCAAGGTCAGTTACTCGACGTTTGCGCCGCGCGATCTGGGCGAAGCAATGCGGCGCGATATGCTGAAGACTTTCCCGCAACTGGCCGACGTCAAGGTCGACTATGCGTGGGGCGGTTTCGTCGATATCACGATGAACCGCGCACCGCATTTCGGACGCCTCTCGCCCACTGTGTACTTCGCGCAAGGCTTCTCCGGTCACGGTGTCAACACCACGGGGCTGGCAGGCAAGCTGATCGCCGAGGCGATCGACGGCCAGGCCTCGCGTTTCGACCTGTTCGGCAAGATTCGCCACCGCGATTTTCCGGGTGGCGCTACACTGCGCACCCCTGCCCTCGTGCTCGCGATGGCCTGGTATCGAATGAAGGACCTGCTTTGATGGCTGACAGTCTCGACCGCCGTGCGGATGCACTGATCCGCGACTCCTATTACGAAGCGAGCGCCGTGCGCCCGCTCGCGGATGATCCGATGCTCGATGCCGCACTCGAAGCCGACGTCTGCGTGATCGGCGCGGGTTTTGCCGGGCTCTCGGTTGCGCTCGAGTGCCGGGCGCGCGGCATGTCGGTGATTGTGCTCGATGCGCACCGTCCCGGCTGGGGTGCGTCGGGGCGCAATGGCGGACAGACGCTGGTGGGTTTCGCCAAAGACGAGATCATCGAAAGGCAGCTCGGGCTCGATGGGGCACGCGCGGCCTGGGCAATGTCCGTGGAAGGCGTGGCGCTGGTGCGCGAGCGCATCGAACGGTATGGGATCGATTGCGATTTCACACCGGGCTATCTGACCGTCGCGACCAAACCGAAGCGCGTGCCCGATCTGCGCTCGTGGATGGACGATGCTTCGTCGCGCTGGGGCTATACGAAGCTTTCGTGGATCGACACCGATGAGATCCGCGCCCGCGTCGCATCGGAGCGTTATCTGGCCGGCGTCTATGATCCGTTCTCCGGGCATCTGCATCCGCTGAAATATTGCCTGGGTCTTGCCGAAGCGGCGCGGCGCGAAGGGGCGTTGCTGTTCGCGCGTTCGCCGGTGGTCGAAGTGGTGCGCGGCGAACGGCCGGTCGTGCGGACTGCGACTGGTGAAGTGCGTTGCCGCTTTGTCGCTGCGTGCGGCAACGCGACCATCGGCAATGTGCTGCCCGCGGCGGTCGCGGCGCGGATCGCGCCGATCGCGTCGTATATCGTCGCCACCGAGCGGCTCGGGCAAGCGCGTGCGTCCACCTTGATCGCCAGACGGGAAGCCGTGTGCGACAACAATTTCTTCCTCGACTACTTCCGCATCTCGGCAGATCACCGTGTGCTGTTCGACGGCCGCGCCAGTTCGACGGGTGCGTCGCCTGCCCAGTTGTCCGAGCAGATTCGCAAGCGGATGGTGGACGTGTTTCCGCAAGTGGCCGATGCGCGGGTCGAATATGCTTGGGGCGGCTTCGTGGATGTCACGCGCAATCGCGCGCCGGATTTCGGCTCGATCGATCCGAATTACTTCTATGTGCAGGGATTTTCCGGGCATGGCGTGGCGTTGACCGGGATTGCCGGGCGCGTCATTGCTCAGGCCATTGCCGGTGAGACAGCGGCATTCGATCTGTTCGCCGGGCTGCGTCATACGCGCTTTCCGGGTGGGCCGGCGTTGCGCGGACCGGCGCTTGAGCTTGGGATGCTGTATCACCGGATTCGCGAACTGCTGTAGCTGTCACTCGGCAAAACGGACCCGCGCCACCGCTGGCGCGGATCGCCTCGCCCGAACTGAAGGACCGGAACGGCGTGATCAAGGCACAATGACGTACCGCACTACTGCTGTTGACCGTCAACACCGTGCTGATGTATCTCTTCATATTCCGCTTCCGACCCGCTACAGGCGAGACGCCATGACTGCCCAACTCACCCCCGCTATCGCATCCAGATTCGCCAATCTGGCGCTGGATCATCTCACCCGCGAGTATCCGAACAAGCTGACGCATTCGCTTGAAGGTCCGCAAGACGTCCAGGGACCACGCGCACTGCACCCGATCTTCTACGGCAGCTACGACTGGCATTCCTGCGTGCATGGCTACTGGCTTATCCTCCATCTGCTCGAACGCTTTCCTGGGTTGCCCGAGGCGGCGCGCATCGTCGCCGTCGTCAACGAGCATTTCACCGAAGCCAATGTGGCCGGCGAGCGCGCCTATCTCGACCTGCCGCAAAATCGCGGCTTCGAGCGGCCGTACGGCTGGGGCTGGCTGCTGGCGTTATCCGCACAGATCGACGCGCTGAAGCTGCGCAAGCATCCCCACGCCGCGCGCTGGAGCGAAACCTTCGCACCGCTAACCGAAGTCTTCATCCAACGCTTTGAAGAGTTTCTGCCCAAGGCCACCTATCCGCTACGCGTGGGCACGCATTTCAACATGGCGTTTGCGCTCGCCCTGACGCTCGACTTCGCACGGCAAACCTCACATGAATCGCTGGCGGCGCTGGTGATCGAAACCGCGCGCCGCTGGTATCTGGATGACGTCGCGTGTCAGGCGTGGGAACCGGCGGGAGATGAATTCCTCTCGCCGTCGTTGATGGAAGCCGAGTTGATGCGGCGAGTGCTGCCGGGCGCGCAATTCGCCACATGGTTCGACGCATTTCTACCGGAGCTCGCCGCGCAAAAACCAGCCACCCTGTTCGAACCGGTCACCGTGACCGATCGCAGCGACGGCAAGATCGCTCACCTCGACGGCCTCAATCTGAGCCGCGCATGGTGTCAGCGCTCGATCGCCCGCGCGCTGCCGGACGACGACGCGCGTCGCACGCTGCTCAACGAAGCGGCCGAGCGGCATCTGGACAGCGCGCTCGAGCATGTGGCCGGCGACTACATGGGAGAGCACTGGCTCGCAACCTTTGCGACGCTCGCGCTCGAAGCGTAATGAGTGCCTCCGTTCCGGCGCACTGACACACCACCCCTCACGACCCACGTCCACTGTTTCTGTAAACGGTGGACACAATTGTTCTGGAACTTGGCGAGCGCGTTTCTTTCTTAAGAGAATCGAGGGAGACAATCATGCTTCGCCTAATTGCGGCGCTCGGGGTGGTGGCAGTTCTGGCCGGCTGCGCCGTCGCGCCAGGTTACGGATATCCGTACTACGACGGGCCGGCCTACCCGGACTACGGACAAGCCTACTATCCCGACTACGGTTATGGGTACGGCTATGGATACGCACCGGCCTACGGTTCGGTCAGCATCTGGGGTGGCGGCGGCGGTTGCTGTTACTACGGCCACGGCGGCCGGTACTGGCATGGCGGCAGCGGCTGGCACGGCGGCGGTGGCTGGCATGGTGGCGGTGGCCACAGCGGTGGCGGCGGTAACTGGCACGGTGGCGGTGGCGGACACGGCCAGGGGCATTGAGCCGTTCGGCCCCTTTCGCTTCGGCCGGCCATGAAGCCGGCCGGTCAGGTTTTTGCAATTCCTTAACATTAACGTTCCACAACTGGGGCTAAGATAGCGGGCCGTTCACCAACAAGGTCGATCTGACCCAGGAAAACCCCATGAAGAAAATTTTGCTTGCCATCACGCTCGCCGCCGTCGCTATTGGCGTCATCGCTCCGGCTTCCGCCGAGGAACACCATCCGGTGTGCCACAAAGTAAAGGTTCATGGCCACTGGCAAAAGCGCTGCCACTAAGGCGCTGCCTGAGCCGCGGCTGACGCCGGGGCTTGCTGCCGCTGGAAACTACAGCGGCCGCGCAAACCCGGCAGCAAAGAAAAAAATGGCCGCAGATTGCTCTGCGGCCATTCCATATGCGCGGCTTCACTTCACCACGTTCTCATCAGTGTGCGCCCAATCTGGCGCGGCCCCGTTAATCATCCCCGTAATCAGAATTAGCAACACTTAGTTACGTTTGGTTACAGTCTAGGCGTTTTGGGAAAGCTTTCTATCATGGTTTTCCTTAGTATCCCCGCGACCCGCCACAGCCCGGCCGCAACCGCCCGTAGCGCTTTCCTGGCGCTTCATGCAGCTTGCCATCCTGCCAATTTGAGCTAGAGTTTTAATTAGACAAAACAACAAAAAGCTGGCGCAGACCAGGTACAAACCACCGCGGGGGCGGAAGATGCTTACACTAATCGATCAGGACATCGCGCATATCACGCGCGTCATGAAGCCATCGGTGTGCGGGGATTTCGGCGGATGCATCCTGCCACCGGACTACTGGCGCAAGCGTCTGTTCAGACTGCTCGACGCCCATCACGTCACCAAACCCCAACTCTGCTCAATCGACGACTTGCTGTTGCAACTCGATGAGCTCGATGCGGCCATCAGGCACGGCAAGGTGACCGCCGATACGTAGCTCCATCGCTTTACTGCAGTCCCGGTCAATCCATCGCTGCGCTTCAATGCGGCGCGGCGGCGGTCTGCGCGTCATTCACATGCGTGTCCCGGCTCGGCTTCGATGCGGAATCCTCGTCGATCCGCAGTAGCCGTCCGGCGTTCGCGATCACGATGAACGTGCCGACGTTGTGCAGGATCGCCACCCACACCGCTCCTAGCAAACCGAGCGCAGCAAGCGCCATGATCTCGACAGTCCACAGCAATCCGATCGCCGCATTGATGCTGGCGGTGCGGCGGCAGCGCCGGCCAAGCCGGATGCAGGTTGGGATGCGGCGCAGATCGTCGCCGAGCAGCACGATGTCGGCAGAGGCCACCGCGATATCGATCCCGCGTTCGCCCATCGCGATGCTGGTCGCGCCAGCCTTGATCGCCAGCACGTCGTTCAGGCCGTCGCCGACCACGAGCGGATGATGGCCCGCTTCGAGTTCGTGCATCACGTAGTCGAGCTTGTCGTGCGGCAGCGCTTGGGAGACGACCGTCTCGATGCCGACCTCGGCGGCCACCTTGCGCGCCACGGCATCGCGATCGCCCGTCAGCAGGGTTTGGCGCACGAGGCCAAGCTCGCGCAGTTCGGCGAGCGCACCGGCGGCTTCGGCGCGCAAGGCATCGGCGAAGCCGAACCAGGCGAGCAGCTTACCGTTGAGCGCGAGGCCGACACACGGGCCGTCGATGGAATCGGGCGACGGTTGCAAAGCCGTTACGTGGTCGCGCAGTAATTCCGCGCGACCGAGCACGGCGGTGCCGTCCGGCGTTTCCGCGACGACCCCGAGGCCGCGCAATTCGCGGGTGCGCTCGAACGGCGTGGCGTCGTGCCCGGTGGCTGATGTGGCTGATGTGGCTGATGTGGCTGAAGTCGCTGACGCGGATGATGTGGGCGATGTAGCCGATGCAGTAGACGCGTCCAACGCCGCATACCGCGTCAACGCCCGGCTCACCGGATGCGCACTTCCAGCCCCCAGCCGCGCCGCCAGCGCAACGGCCTCCGCTCGCACCACGCCGGGCTGCGCGAACACATCCGCCACGCGCAGTTCTCCATGCGTGAGCGTGCCGGTCTTGTCGATCACCAGCGAATCGATCTCGGCAATGCGGTCGAGAAATGCGGCGTTCCTGAACAACACGCCGTGCCGCGCACCCACCGCGATCCCGGCAATCGCCGTGGAAGGCGCGGCCAGCACCAGCGCGCACGGACATGCAGCGACGATCACCGCCAGCATCGCCGACGCATTGGCCGACGCGAACCAGACAATCGCCGCGATCAGCAGCACCAGCGCCAGATAACCGCCCATGTAGCGTTCGAGCACCTGGGTGATCGGCGGCTTCACCTGTTCGGCGCGTTGCAGCAGTTCGATGATCTTGCCGAGCGCCGAGTGCTCGCCCGCATGCGTAACTTCGATGCGCAGCGGGCCGTCGAGATTTAACGCGCCGCCGAACACCGCGGCGCCTTCATCCACATCGAGCGGCAACGACTCGCCGGTGATCGGCCCGTTGTCGACGCTCGAGCGGCCGCGCCGCACCAGGCCGTCGGCGGGAATCCGCGAGCCGGCGGCCACCTCCACCATATCGCCGGCGCGGATCGCCTCGTAAGCCACTTCTTCGATCGTGCCATCGGTCCTGACGCGCCGGACATTGCCCGAGGTTAGCCGGCCAAGCGCGCGGATCGCCTCTTGCGAACCCAGCACGCTGCGCTCTTCGAGCGCATGTCCGAAGGTCATGACGATCGGCAGCAAGGCCGCGGTCGTCATGTCGCCGGTCGCCCACGCTGCCAGCATGGCGAGCGCAATCAGCCGGTCGGTGACGCCATGCAGACTCGGCGACTTCAGGCTGTACCAGGCGCCGGTGAATACTGGCCCCGCCACCAGCAGCGACGAGAGTCCCGCCAATACTTCGGCGAGCTGCGCTCCGCCGGGTGCGAAGTAGCGCCATGCCATCGACAGCAGCAGCAGGCCGCCCGCCAGCAAAGCAAGCGCGATCTGCCGCGTGACGATGCTCCGTTCTGTAGCTGAGAGCGCGATGCCCGGTCCATCGTCATCGTGCGAATGAGCGGCGTGCGGGTCGTGGTCGTGGTCGTGGCCATTGCCGTGCCCATCGTCATGGCCGTGTTCATGCCCGGCGCCGTCAGCGCCATGGGCACCATGCGCCAAATCACCCGCCCCACCGGGAGTAGCACGCTCAACCGGATCGATATGAGCGCTCATTGAATTTTCCCCGGCAGCACCAGACTCGATGCATCGTGCGGATCGATCGTCGTCACGCGTCCAGCCTTTGACAGGATCTGCTGGATCCGGTCGCGATACGCACGCGCCAGCAAGCCCGGATCGCTGTTGGCATCGAGCGGCGTTTCGAGTTGCAGGATCGTGGTGGTTTCAGCCTGCGCCGTCGCGACACGCTCGCTGGCGCTCGCCTGCGCGCTCTGCAGAATCTGATCCGCTGACTGCTGCGCGCCCTGGCGGATGTTCTCAGCCGTCGTGCGTGCATCGGCAATATTGCGGTCGGCGGTCTGCAGCGAGGTGAGCACCGAGTTGAACGCATCGACCGCAGTTGCCGGAAACTGCGCCTGCACATCCATGCGCGCTACCTCGATACCGAGGCCCGTATGCGCAGCCGCGAGCGCATTCAAATGGCGCTGCACCGCCTGCGCCATGTCGCCGCGCAACTGCTCGCGCTTGACCGCCATCTGCTGGTCGGACGACAACAGTTCGGGACGTGCCACCAGAATCGAATCGAGGTCGCGCCCCGCCGTCACTTCGACCACCGCCGCTGCAACCACACGCTGTAACGCAGATTCGAGGCGCTCTTTTTGCAGCACGTAGGCGTACGGATCGACGACGCGATAGTAGAGCGTCGCGCTCAGTTGCACGACGCCTTCGTCGCCGGTCAGCACATAGCCTGAGCCGGCCAGCGCATCGGGCAACGTCGGGCCGGCGTTATCGGGCGAGCCGGCGTCGGAGTCGGGCGAGGCAGAGCCGAGCGATGTAGCCTCTGATGGGATTCCTAACGAACTGGCCTCACCAGGCGGCAGCGGCATCGTCTGACTGGATTGAGCCGATTGACTGGATTGCGTCGTAGCGACCGGATCCGCAGCGCGAGCGCGCGGGTCGCGATCAAGCGAACTGATGCGCTGTTCCAGCACACGCGCGCTGCCGGGAATCAGCAGCACGGTTTCGAACGGTTGCGGCATCGCCACCAGCAACCCCGCGTCCTGCGTGCGCACGAAGGCGCCGAAACGCATCACGACAGCCCGGCTATCCGCGGGAATACGGCGGATATTCGAAGTGGCCCACACCCCTGCCGCGAGTAGCGCAATCACCACCACGAACCAGAACGCAAGGCGCACGGCTTGTGCGCCGGGTCCGAGCGACGGTGTTGGCGACGACGTCTCCATGGCGGTACTCATGGGGCGTGCTTGCCCTTCTTCGACGGCGCAGGAGCTTGCGCTTGCGTCTGCGACTGCTCGGCTTGCGTCACACCGAGTCCGGCGGGACCCTGCACGAGCACATTGAACGGCGCGGCGTCGGTGCGCAGGATCAGGTTCGTATTGGTGTTGACCACGCCGTTCAGCGTATCGAGCGAGCGCAGCATCGTATAGAGATGCGGGTTGCCCGCATAACTCTTGCCGTAGATCGCCGCCGCATCCTGGCGCGACTGCGCCTCGATCTGCGCAGCCTTGACGTTGGCATCGGCAATGGCAATGCGCGCATCACGATCCGCATCGGAACGGATCTGCGCGGCTTGCCGTTTGCCATCCGCGGTGCGTTGCGCAGCCACTGTTTCACGTTCGGCCCGCATGCGCTCGACAGTCGCCGAGAGCGTCACGGCGGGCAACGTCAGTTGCTCCAGCCCGACCTGCACCACATGCACGCCATACGCCTGATAGAGCTGCGAATCGACCTGACGGCGCAGTTCATCTTCGAACGCAGCGATGCGCACCTGGCCCGGGTTGGTGTTCACGAGCGAAGCGAGATCGAAGTCAGCCGAGGTGGTCTGCAACGCGGAGCCGAGCAGCGAGCGAATCTGCCGCGCCGCCTCATCAGGTTCGTTGCGCACGGCGCGCACAAAACGGCCGACATCGCTCGCGTTGGCCGGCACACGCCACGCCACATAGGCTTGCACGATGATGCGCAAGCCATCGCGTGTGCCGACGTCCTGCAGGCCGCTCGAGGTCGTATGCAGACGCAGGTCGACCGGCACGGCGGCTTCGATCGGCGCCGGCAAACGCCACGCGAGGCCGGGTTCGAGCAGCACTCGCACTGGTTCGCCGAAGCGCGTCACCACGGTAGCCTGACCCGCCTGGACCTGAATGAAGCTCGCGACCGCAAACGCGATCACGACGCACAGCGCCGCCAGCGCCACACGCCAGTAGAAACCGGGGCCGCCGGTTGCCGCACCGCCGTGGCCGTGCGCATCACCGCCGCGGTGGTGATGCGCGTGACCATGAGCGTGCGCATGCGAATGATTCAAACTCACAATATCCCCCGAAGCCGTCTGTCCGATGCCACGCGGCGAGTACGTCGCCGTCAATAAACCCGCCGCGCCCCTGCCGCGTCGCCCGCACCGTATGAGCGCAGATCGATCGTGGCGCGGTTGCCGTCGACGAGCCGGTCGTCGATCACCGTGATATGGGCGTTCTGCAAACCCTTCTGCAGGCTATGCAGGTAGTACTCGAGCACAAACGCCGGGCCGCCTGCCTGGGCTGCGATCACGTCGGCGCTGAAACTGGTTTGCTGGACTTGCGCGGCCGAGGTGATATCGGCGGCCTGCGCGGTGGCTTGCGCAACCGCGGTCTCGGCCTGCTGCTGCGCATCGCCGAGCGACTGCGCGGCAAGCCCGCGCGCCTGCGCGACGCTCGCCTCCGAGCGGATCTGCGCTGCCTGCACGCTGTGCCACGCCGCCGATGCCCCCGCCGGCGGATGCACGCTTTCGATCACCACTGCCACCACATCGATGCCGCTCGACAGGCGATCGAGCTGGGTTTGCACCGCCCGCCGCAGCGTGTCGGCCATCACGGTCTGCCGCGTTTCGAGCAACGAATCGATCGTATGCGAGGCGAGGTAGCGCACCACTTCGCGATTGGCAATGGCCCGCACGGTGCCGGGTACGTCCTCGGCGCGATATAGCGAGGCGCGCGCCGCGGCATCCGAGAGACCAATGCGGTAATCGAGCCGCACGTCGGCGCTGACAATCTGGAAGTTCTGCCGGTCGCCACTCGCACCGGCGATCACCTGGCTCGTCTCGCCCTGATGCACGACGTCCCACAAGCGGTTCACCTGCTCGGGCGTCTGCGCGTCGGCGGGCACCAGCGGCGACGCGGCCGCGCTCTCTTCCGGCGAACCGGAGACGATCAGTTGATGGACCGCGCCGTTATCGATTGCGCGCGCCTTGCCAAACGGCCACGGCAGCGCCACATGCAGACCCGGTTGCCAGACCGCGACCGGCGCGCCGAATCGCTCGTAGACCGCACGTTGCTCGGGTCCGAGGATCACGATGCCCGTCAGCAGCCAGGCACACACGACGATCGTGCCAATGGCCGCGGGCAGCAAACGCACCACGCTTTGCAAGACCCAGTTCTGACGCAGATCGATGCCGTAGCGATTGCGCAGTTGTGCGCTGAAGCGGGCCAATGGCGAGGGCCGCAGACGCAGCAGACTCGCGATGAGACTGTCGGGCACGCTGGCGTCGCCGCTGCGCATATGGGGCGGCGCGAACCACGAGAACACGGCACGCAAGGCGAATTCAAGGGCAATGGCTGCGTTGAAAACCGCGAGGGCCCGCACCGGCCACACCGCGGCGATTTCCGCATAGGCAAGCAGCACGGCGCAGATCGCTGCGACCATCGCGCTCAGGAGCGCCACGCGCAGCACATTGGCGAGCGAGCCCCAGGCGCGGCCACGCGCGGCGTGCATCGCAAAGTACAGCTCAGCGACGAGCGTGCCGAACGCCAGCGCGAAGGCGGCGAGGCCGGCGATCAGCGCGGCGCTGGGCGGCCGCAGCACGGCAGCAAGCGCAAACTGGACCGGCGCGCGCCACGCGAGCGAGGCGACGGCCACGGAAAGCGCCGCGCACAGCAGCACCGCGAAGGGCTGCCAGCGAATCGCGCGCAGCGTCGCAAAGATCGTGTTGCTTAACGCGCCCCACCACGCGCGTTGCCACACACGGAAGCCTTGCGGATGGGGTGTTTTTTCCGCGGCGCGCGAACCGCCAGTATGAGCGAGACGGGCCGCCAACGCGACCGTAAACACATCGAGCCATGCGCTCGACAAGGCGGCACACCAGCGGATATCGAACCAGCCGCCCTTGATGAGCGGCAACGCGGCGAGCACGAGAGCCAGCACCACGCTGACCGAGGCGATCCGAGTGGCGGAAACCGGATAGCTGTGCGGTGTTTGTTCGTCGCTTTGCATCTGATGCAACATCGCTATCCTTGGATGACCCGCGCCGGGCCCCTGAACCCGGTCAACTAAAAATTGTATGTATTTCGTCAGGATTTTTTGGCAGCGCCGGCGGCGTGCGAGGCGAATTTAACGCGTCGGGATTCGAAACTCAAGCGAATCATGAACCTGGTGTGTTTAACGGCCGGCACGCTATTGCTGGATTGCATCCGGCGAATATCGACTTTCAAACAGGCTTGAAAACGATTTACGCTGCCGGTTTAGTGACTGCCCCCGCAAACCCATTGCAGGCAGCAGACTCCGCAACACGCCTGCCCTGAAAATAAATAATCTGAAAAGCGAGGGCTTTTAAGGCGGTGGCGTCGTGGCTTGTCCGGGTTTTATGCGCGCGGTATGATTCTTCCTGAACGCCTACGAGATCACCTACGCAAAAACGGCCACCCAGGGTGGCCGTTGGTTTTTCTACCGCTTAATCGACGCCCAACACCCTGGCGTGCGCGCGAGCTCAACTCAAGCGCGTCAACTTTCTTCTTTGCCACTATGGACATCAACAAACAACTCGCCGCTCTCACCACGTCCGAACTGCAGACGGCCGGCGCCAGCCAGGCGACCGCCATCGCTGTGAGCGTGCTGCTTCGCCACTTTCAATCGCCCGCGCTTTCGAAGCTGCTGACAAATGCGTTCGAAAATCATCAGGCTGTGATGCTGCAGACACCGTGGCCCGATCAGATGCTGCAATCGTTCGAAGCGACACGGCGCTTTCTCGAAGGCGCCGCTAAACCGGCCGCCAGCGACGACACTGCGCAAAATGCAGGCTGAAACTGACGCGGCTGCAACTCACCGCGCAAATGCGCCGGCCGAAACTCGCCGGCCGGCGCCAGCACATTACGACTGACGAGCCACCACAGCACGTGTACGCACGCGAAGCTTGCCGACCATCTGGCTCTGCAACGCGGTGCGGCTTTGAGCGTGCGCCACCAGCTTGTCGATCGTCACGCGCGCCACGGCCCGATGCGTGCGCCTGACCAGATGGGTCAAACGCTTTTCGGTGGCTGGGCGACGTGCCCACATGAAAGCCGCAAGCCAGCCGATCACCGTCCAGCCAAGCAGCACATTGACCATCGTGATCGCAAAAGCGTCGTCGCGGTTATGCGCGTCCGCTTCGATCGACGGGATCATGTAAAGCGTAAATGCGCCGAGAACGGCTATGCCTTCAAGTATTTGCGTCATGACATCACCTCATTTTTCTGCCGCTCTAGTGCGCGATGACGTGACGGGCGGACCGGCTGCCTTGAGCCTTCAGGCCCACGCACACGTCCGACACCGTCACGCGACGCAATCAATGACCTGCGTACAGGCTGCGCGTCGTGGCCGAGAACTGACGGCTGCCGGATTCCGACGTAGCGCTAGCCACGCCGCCGTAAGAGCTGTCGGCCGTTGCGTTGCCGGTGCTGTCGCGTTCGGCGGCAACCACTTGCGCGCTCTGGCCGCGTTGCGAGACCGGTGCGCCGACCGACGGACGATAGAACGGTGCCGGGCCGTAGCCGCTGGCAAAAGCCGGAGCAGCCACGGCTGCGGAAACGGCGACGAGCAATGCTGCGATCAGTTTGGTTTTCATGATGAACCTCCAATGTGCTTTCGAGTAACGGGGTGCGCTGCGAACTGCCCTGTGCAGCGCGACATTGGAAGGTAGTTTAGGGGAACCCTATCGAAAGTCTATGTCGATAGGGCGAAATCACAATTTTCAGATTTCGAACAATTCCGCTGGGCAACCCTACTGGCGAGTCAATCGCGGTCCGGTGCGCCGAGCGGGAAGTACGCGCGGTATGGACGCGCTTCGTCGACGGCGCGCGCGAAAGACGGTCGCGCGAGCAGGCGTCGACGGTAGGCCAGCACATTGGCAAACGAAGCATCGATCCGATGCGTCCAGTCCGCATAGAACAGGAACGGCGCAGCGGCGCAATCGGCCAGACTAAAGGTGTCGCCCGCCGCCCATTCGCGGCCGGACATGGTCTTGTCGAGCCATGCGTAGGCGGTATCGAGCATGGCGCGGGCATCGGCCACGCCACGGGGATCGCGCTCGGCTTCGCCGCGCAGGCAGTCGCCAACCACCTTCTGCTGAGGCGTCGAGATGTAGTTATCGAAAAAGCGGTCCATGCTGCGGACCTCGAGCGCCGCGCGCGGATCCGTCGGCAACAGCGAGACCGGCCCAGGATGATAAAGGCAGAGATATTCGATGATGACAGTCGCCTCCATCACCGGACGGCCAGCGTCGACGAGCACCGGAAACTTTCTGAACGGCCACAACGCCGTGAGCTCTTCCATCACCTCCGGTTTGTCGTGGGACAGTTGGCGGAACTCGAACGGCGTGTGGTTTTCGTACAGCGCGACCAGCACCTTCTGGCAATACGAGGAAAAGGGGTGAGCGTAGAGCTTCAATGTCATCGCGATCTCCGGGTGTCAGGAAAGCTGCCCGGGCAAGGATAGCCGGGAAAAGCAGCTTTACCCTACGACGAACCACGGTCGCCTGAATCGACAAGCACACCAGGTTGAGCGCGCCTGGTGGCGAACGCCTGACGAGACATCCTCAATTAGCCGGCAAAACAAGCCGCACCCACAGACCACCATCGGGATGATTACCCAATTTCAGACTGGCGCCGCAACTACGCGCCAGTCGCGCGACCACCGAAAGCCCCAGGCCCCAGTGCTGGGTCAGGCTGTGTGTCTCGTTCAGACGCACGAACGATGGCGTCGCGCCCGGCATCTGGCTCGCGCTGATGCCAGGGCCATGATCGCGCACGCTGAGGTGCCAGCCGTGCTGATCGCGTGACGTCCTGATCTCGATGGGCGGCTCGCCGTGCGCGAGCGCGTTGTCGACCAGATTGGTCATCAGGCGTTCGAGCAGCGGCCGCGACATCATGAACTGCGGCCCCGCCTTCAGATCGCAGGCGAACAATGCGCCGTCCATGGTGCCGATCATCGAAAAGCGGTCGCGCAGGAAACTATCCACGGAAACCTGTTGCTCTTCGCTGTCGCCGTGTCCCGCCACGTCGAGCAGTTGTTGTGCGATGTCGGAAAACGAATCGATATCTTCGACGAAGCCCACCCGCTTGTTCCACTCGCTGACTTCGAGCGCACGGGTTCGCAGGCGTGCAGCCTGGTACTCCATATGCCGCGCGAGTCCGGCAAGCACCGCGGCCTGCGCTTCGATCGCCTCGTTGCGGCGCCGGGCCATTTCGTTGAAGGCGCGCACCACGTGACGCAATTCGCTCGGTCCTTCCTCGCGGACGGTTGGCGCGACGCGGCGGCCACAAGCTGTTTCGCGCGCGGCGTGTGCCACGTTGCGCAGCGGGCGCTGCACGCGCCAGAGGCTCAGACACGCGAGGATGAGCATCACGAGCGACATCACCCACTCCGCGACCGCGAAGCGCGAGTCCAGCGGCGATGCCGGAGCATCACCGGCGAAAGGCGAATCGTCACGAAGTCCGTTCGACGAACCCGGCGTCGACGGCGCGGCGATGTCCATCAAAGCGCCAGCAGCGGGTACTTCATAGACGGCCGGGCGAACGTCGACAATCCTCGGCCTTGCTGCGAGATCGAGCTTCATCGTCGCCGGCACCAGCGAGACGGGTGCCACCGGCGCACCCCACGTCCCGCCGGCGTTGTCCAGCGGATCGTCGGCGAAAGCGCGCCCGGTGAAGACAGCAGTCTGCAGAGCACGGTCGTCGCTACCCGCGGCCGGATCGGAAACCAGCAGCGTGACGCAGGCATGGACCGAGATCAGCACCAGCATCGACAGCAATATGGTTCTTACAAACAAGGTATTCAACGATTCCTCTTCGTTGTCAGTCGAAGGTCACTCGGGCCGGATGGGGCGCCGGGCAAACGGGATGTTTGGCGGTCAGGGTAAAGAATCTGCTTTTGCGTCCGTTAACCTTAAGAGAGACGGTAGTGTATGGATGCGAACCGCACGTACGAACCCGCACCCTGATAGTCCCCCACTCCGGCCACATTAAAACCTGCGAATAAGCCCCTGCGCGCGACAAGTCCTTACACAATATTTCCCAGACTTTCAAAAAGTAAGGTCAGCGGGAGATTTTCTCCAGCTCCAGGCCTTTGGTGCGCGGGCCCATCAGACCGATCGCCAGCATCACGATCAGCATCGCGCCTGCGATAAACACGAACACGCCTGTGGTGCCGAACGCCTTGAGCACGCCGGCGATCAGAAAAGCCGTAAAAATCGCCGAGAAGCGGCTCCACGAGTACACAAAGCCGACGGCCCGCGCACGGATGCTGGTCGGAAACAGTTCCGACTGGTAAGCGTGGAAGCTATACGACATGACGTTGTTGGCCAGCGTCAGGCCCACGCCGAGGCTCACCAGTAACACGGCCTCCGAGACCTGACTGAACCATAGCCCGCAGACGATGTTGGCCGCCGCCATCACGACAATCACCGTCTTGCGCTCGAAGCGATCGCCGATAAACAGGCCGATGACCGGCCCGATCGGCGCCGCCAGCGCGATCACGCTCGAATACATCAGGCTCGTCGTCACCGTGATGCCCTGCCTGATCAGCAGCGTGGGCACCCAGTTCGCAAAACCGTAGAAACCAACGGTCTGAAACACGTTGAAGATCGTCATCATCAGGGTGCGGTTGCGGTACGGCGGCACCCACATGTCGCGAAAGCTGCCGCGCGGAGCAACCGGCATCGGCGCAGCGGGCGGCGGCAGTTCGCGGCCATATTCGCTGCGCACCCGGGCTTCGAGTTCGCTCATCACGCGATCCGCTTCGACGAGCCGCCCCTGCTGGGCAAGCCAGCGTGGACTCTCCGGCAAGGCGCGGCGGATCCACCAGACGAACAGCGCACCATGCGCGCCGATCAGCACCACCCAGCGCCAGCCGTCGAGACCCAGCAACGTGTGCGGCACGAGCAGATAAGAAAGAAACGCCACCACCGGCACGGACACGAAGCCGACCGCCTGCTCGCAGGCGAAGGCCCGTCCACGGATTTCCTTGGGCACCAGTTCAGAAATGTACGTCCCGATCGTGACAAGTTCGACGCCGATGCCGACGCCCGCCAGGAAACGCCAGAAGTTGAGACCCGTAGCGCTCTCCTGGAAAGCCATCACGACGTTGGCGACGGTGTACCACAGCAGCGAATACGTGAAGACCGCGCGGCGGCCAAAGCGGTCGGCAAGAAAGCCGCACGCGACGGTGCCGATAAAGAGGCCGGCAAACAGCGCGGCGATAAAGCTCGCGACACCGGTCGTGCCGAACAGGCCATGGGTCGTAGCCGTCAGCAGCCCGCTTTTGACGAGACCCGGCGCGACGTAGCCGGTGTAGAGCAGATCGTAGAGTTCGAAGAAGAAGCCGAGGCTCAGCAGAACCACGAGCTTCCAGATGGAACGCGTGGCGGGCAAGCGGTCGAGGCGCGCGGAAATCGTGCCGGCATCCAGCACCGCTGCGCCGTGCGCGGACGTGACGGACCCGGACGGGTCGGGGCTTGCCATGAGGTCTCCTTCTTCGGGTATGAGGCCGGTCTTGAGCCGGCGCTCCGAAGCAGGAGTGCCGGGCCAAAGACCCGGCGAGCATTCTAGCCGCGTGCGCGCTTCACGTGTTCGAAGGATGCGATCTCGTCATTGCAGACCTAGCGGATTTCTCTGGCCACGTTCTGCAACTGCTTGAACGCGCGGAACCGGGCCTCGTGCCTTGCTGCGACGTCGCCAGTGGCCGGCTCGTAGGTCTTGCTGATCTGCGACATCCGCGCCATTGCCGTGCGCACGTCGTCGAACTGTCCGCCCGCCACGCCGCCCAGCATGGCTGCGCCGAGCAGGACGGGCTCTTCCGCCTGGATGGCGAGAACGGGCTTGCCCGTCGCATCGGCGAGCAGCTGGCGAACCAGATCGAGCCGCCCCGCTCCACCGCTGATCACCACGCGCTCGATCGGCGCACCAGCCGCAGCCTGCACTTCGATGATCTGGCGCAGGCCGTAACCGATACTGCAAATGCCGGCAATGTAGAGAGCAACCAGGCTGTCCAGGTCGTCTTCCATTCCAAGGCCTGCAATCACGGCTCTGGCGTGGGGATCGGCGAACGGCGCACGGTTTCCGAGGAACTCTGGAACGACATGCAGCCCGTCAGCCAGCGATACCACCCCGGACAGGTTGTCCGCCGCCTGCGCGGCAAGCGAGGCGAGCAAGGTAGGCAAGGACTGACCCTCCTGCTCCGCACGGCTTCGGGCATCGGAGGCCGCGGGATGCATCGAAATCAGCCGTTCGATCGCAGCGCCCGCCACCGATTGACCGCCCTCGTTGAGCCATGCGTCCGGTACCATCGCCGAAAAATAAGGCCCCCATACGCCGGGCACGAACACAGGCGTGCGGGTCGTCGTCATCGTGCATGACGAGGTGCCGAAGACGTAGGCGAGACACGACTCGGGCGCACCATCTGCGCCCACCGTGCCGATGCCACCGGCATGCGCATCGATCACGCCCGTGGCAACCGGCGTTCCGCTGCGCAGGCCAAGCTCTGCCGCCGCCTCTGCCGTCAATCCGTTGCCCAACGGCGTCCCCGCGTCGACGACACTCTGCCCGATACGCGCAAAGCCCTCGTCCGCCAGCACGCCCAGGCCGACGCTGCGGAAATAGCTTTCGTCCCAGCGCCGCTCGTGCGCCAGATAGGTCCATTTGCAGGTGACAGTGCAGGTGGAACGCGAAAGATCTCCGGTCGCGCGCCAGGTCAGGAAATCGGTCAGATCGAAGAACTGCCATGCGGCCGCGAAGACCTGCGGCCTGTTCTCGAGCAGCCAGAGCAGCTTCGGCGTCTCCATCTCCGGCGAAATCTTGCCACCGACAAACTTCAGCACCTCGTGGCCGCCCGCGTTGATGCGCTCGGCCTGCTCAACCGCACGATGATCCATCCACACGATGATGTCGCGCTCAGCCTGCTCCGACGGCCCCACGGGCAACGATTGCCCGCTCTCGCCCAGCACGACGAGCGAGCAAGTGGCGTCGAAGCCGATCCCGGCGATCTGATCGGGCGACACCGCAGCCTGCGCCAGCGCCTCCTTCACGGAATCGCAGACGGCGTTCCAGATCTCGGCGCTCGACTGCTCGACAATCGAGCCGCTCGTGTGAAACAGCGCGATGTCGCGTTTTGCCGTGGCCACCATGTGGCCGGCGAGGTCGAAGATGCCGGCCCGGGCGCTGCCCGTGCCCACGTCCACGCCGACGACGTAGCGCGCGGCGTGCGCGCTGCCTGCCGCGCTGGAGGTTGGATTGTCAGAAGTCATAGTCACAGATCGACGCTATTCGGAAGTATCACGATATCGCGAATGGTCACATTGCGGGGCCGAGTCAGCATGAAGAGCACCGCTTCGGCGACCTCGTTCGGCTGCATCAGGCTGCCGGAGGCGAGCGCCTCGTCCATCTTCGCCTTCGGCCAGTCGTCGAGCAATGCCGTGACGACCGGACCTGGCGCCACCGCGCCGACCCGCACGCCATGCTTCGAGAGCTGGCGCCGGGTTGTATGAACGAAGGCCTGCACCGCGAATTTGGAAGCGGTGTAGATCGGCTCCCACACTACCGGGACGATCCCCGCGATCGAACTGGTGAAGACGATATCACCCGATTTCTGCGCGACCAGATGCGGCAGCACGGCGTGCACCGAGCGGAACGCGGCATTGATGTTCAGGTTCAGCATGCGGTCCCACTCGTCGGGATTGCCGTCCTTGATTTCACCGCCGACGTAGGCGCCGGCGTTGGCGTGGAAGATATCGAGGCCGCCGGCGAGGTCAAGGATCTGCGGCAGCATTCCCGAAACCTCTGCGGGCTGAAGCAGATCGACGACTAGCGGAAAAGCGTTCGGTCCCAGTTCGGCGCAGAGTTGTGCGAGCCGGTCCTGTGCTCGATCGATCAGCACGACTTTCGCGCCTTCCGCGATGAGCGCACGCGCGCATGCGAGGCCGATACCCGAGGCCGCACCTGTGATGGCGGCGACCTTTCCTTTGATGGATTCAGACATTGATTACTCTCCGGTCCCATGCAGTTGACTGCGGTCGACCAGCGTTTGCGCTTTAGCGCATTACTCTGGTCCCGCGCAACGAAGTTACGAAATTCTCTGGATTTACGCGCGGCCATGTGAAACGCGGGACTGACGCGCCAGCGAATCGACGATCACCGCAATCGCCAGCACCGCGCCAGTGATCATGAAACGCAGCGACGACGACAGATTCAGCAAGGTCAAACCACTGGCGATCGACTGGATCACAATGATCCCCAACACCGCCGAATACGCGCTGCCGCGTCCGCCGAACAGACTGGTGCCGCCGATCACCGCCGCCGCAATAGCGTTCAGATTGACGTCGCCCGTGCCCGCCTGCTGACTGGCCGAAGCCAGCCGTGCCGCGGTCAACACGCCGCCGAGCGCGGCAAGACTCGCGCACAACACAAAAGCGCTGGTATAAATAGCGCCAACATTGATACCCGCCCGCCGCGCCGCTTCGTGATTACCACCGACCGCATGCATCGAGCGGCCCCAACGCGTCCTCTTCAGCGCATAGTCCATGGCGACCGCTATGCCGAGAAAGAGGCCAAACATCAACGGAACGCCTCGTCCGCGGTTGAGGTAAGCCACCACGATCTCCAGCAACACCGTGATGGCGAGCGCGCGTATGACGAGGCTACCCACCGACGGCGCCGAAAGATTCGACGCCTGACGCCGCTCCCGCGTCCGCAGCCCAAGCACCAGCATCACCGCACCCGGTACCAAGGCAATGACGTACGAAACGACAGCGGGAATGACGATCAGTTGACCGAGGTTCACCATCGCGGTGTCGTAAGGCAGATTAATCGACCCGCTCGCACCAAGCACGTAGAGCTGCATCCCGAGTATCGCGAGCAGGCCAGCCAGCGTCGCCACAAAGCTTGGCATGCCTAACCGGTTGAGCAGCAGCGCATACACCGCACCCACCACCGCGCCGACGACAATGGCCGCGAGGATAGCCAGCAGCACTGGCCAGCCGTGATTGACCCACAGCATCCCGAGGAGGGCCGAGGCGAAGCCGCTCATCGAACCTACCGATAAATCGATCTGCCCCACCATCAGCACGCAAACGATGCCCAGCGAAATCACGCCGACCGTGGAGCAGTCGAACAGCAGATTGACCAGGTTATCGGCCGATAGAAACACCGGGTTCAGGCTAGTGAACACGGTCCATATGATGATCAGCCCCGCGACCACCGGCAGCGATCCGAGATCGCCCGAACGCACCCGCTCGACGAACGCGGACACGGTGCCGCCAATCCCGCTGGCGTGCTTGACACGCACGTCGCTGCGATCGAGCAGCGTGGCAGGCTTCACCGCGCCCTGCGTGTCGGACTGTGGAGCGCCTTGCAGTTCTTTGCTCATGATGGTTCCTTTGTCTAGGCGCCCTGCTCGGCCTGGCGCCGCCCGGCGCGGCGCGACACAGCGTTCTCGGTGGCGCCGGTAATCGCCGCCACCAGTTCCTGATTCGACGAGTCGGGATAGAACACGCCGTTGTTGCGTCCAAGACGCAGCACGACGATCCGGTCCGCCACCGCGCGAACGTCCTCCATGTTGTGGCTGATCATGATCACGGCATGGCCACGGTCGCGTACCCGCTCGATCAGGTTCAGCACCTCGGCGGTCTGCGCTACGCCGAGCGCCGCCGTCGGTTCATCGAGCATGATCAGCTTCGGATCCAGCAGCAGTGAGCGGGCGATTGCCACCGTCTGGCGCTGACCGCCCGAAAGCGACGCGACCACATCGCGCACACTCGGGATGCGAGCCGATAGTTCGTTCAGCAACGTCCAGGCCTTGACCTCCATTGCAACCTCGTCGAGGCGCAGCGGATTCATCTCGCGCCCAAGGTAGATGTTCGCGACGACATCGAGGTTCTCGCACAGCGCGAGGTCCTGAAACACTGTGGCGATGCCGAGATCGAGCGCCGCGGCCGGATTGGTCAGCGCGACCTCCTTGCCGCCGAAGGTGATCGTTCCGGAGCTGGGTTGATGGACACCGGCGAGTACTTTCACTAGCGTCGATTTACCGGCACCGTTGTCGCCCACCAGGGCGACGACTTCCCCGGCATGCACGTCGAGTTCGATGTCCGTCAGAGCCGAGACCGCTCCGAAGTGCTTTGAAACGCCGCGCAGGCTCAGCACCAGCTCGCCTCGCGTGGACCGTGTGTTGGAGTTGTCAGTCATGGGACGGGTACCTCATCAAAAGTAGCCGGATCCGGCACGAGCCGGATCCCATCCAGCGTCTGCTTGCGCTGGATCAGTTCGCTATACCGAGTTTCTTGCACCCGTCGGCATAGCGGTCGGTGCACAGATCCTTGGCGTTCGCGAACCCCTTGTCGACCACCTCCGCCTTGAGGTTCTTCGCCGTGATGACGGCCGGTTTGAAGAGTTGCGTCGGGGTGTTGAAGAGCGTCGTTTCACCCTTCGGCGTCTGGCCGTTCAGGAAGCCAACGGCCACCTTCGCTGCCGCTGCCGCGACGATCTCGCTCGGCTTGAGAATCGTGTTGTACTCGTCGCCTGCGATGATCAACTGCAGCCCGGCGAGCGTTGCGTCGTTGCCCGTCACCGGCGGCACCGGGTTGACGCCAGCCGCCTTGAAGGCCGCGACGGCCCCGCCGCCCGTGCCATCGTTGGCCGCCACCACGCCCACGATCTGCGAGCCGAAGCGCGTGATCTGACCGCTGACCCACTGCTGCGCCTTCGGCGGCGCCCAGTCCGGCGTGTCATATTCGGCGAGCGTCTTGTAACCGCTGCCCGCTAACCCGGCGTGGATGCCCTTCTTGATCAGCCCTGCCGCTGCGTCAGTCGGCGAACCGTTGACCTCGAGCACACCACCCTTGCTCGTCGGCACATTGGTTTCCTTCAGATGCTCGACGAGCGATTGCGCAATCGCCTTGCCGATACCTTCGTTGTCGAACGACACGTAGTAGTTGGCCGGTGTCGATGGCACCGGGCGGTCATACGCAATCACCTTGATGCCCTGCCCCTGCGCCATATGCACCAGCGAAGCGGCGGCCGTCGAATCGACTGGGTCTAGCACGATCACCTTGGCACCCTGTGCGATCACCGAGTTGAACTGTTGCTGCTGCGTCGCGACGTCGGCATTGGCGTTCTGATAGAGCACCTTGCAGTCCGGACAGAGCTTGCTCATTTCGGCCTTGAAGCCGGGGAAATCATGTTGCTCGTAGCGAGTCGACGCCTGATCGGGCATCAGAAAGGCGACCGTGCCGCTGGGCGCGGCGAACGCCGCCGTGCTGCCGAGCATGCTCAGGGTAAGTGCGCTGGCGCCGATCAGTTTGTTAGGAAAGCTATTCATTGAGTGTCTCCGTTTATTAGAAAAATTCCGGCGCTATTGCTGCCGTGGTGGGGCGTAAAACAGGTGCTGGCCGAACGCCTACGAGGCGTGCGCGGCCTCGGGCGATTCCTTGGCGCTTGCAGCGTTGAGCTGCTGATACGCGCGCCATCGCGACGGCGGCATTTCCTTTAGCAACAGGAACTGCCGGTTAAAGTTCGAGAGGTTGTTGAAACCGACCTGATAGCAGATGTCGGTGATACTCAGTTCGCCCGCCATCAGCAACTGGCACGCGAGATTGATGCGCAGCCGGTTGACGTACTGCACGAAGGTGAGGCCCGCGTGCCTGCGGAAGTATCGTGAGAAGGCGCTCACGCTCTGCCCCGCGAGTTCGGCTAGCTCTGTTTCCCGCAACTCCTGCGACAGGTTCTTGCCAATGTAGGCAAGCACGTGATTGATATGCGTCTCGACGTACGAGGCAGGATCCGAACGATAAGCGGCGCTCGCCAGCTTGACCTGTTCGGTGCTTTGCAGAAGTACATCGAGCAACGCAACGAACAGCGTGATGCGCCGGATGCCTTGCGCGCCCAGCATCTCGCGCATGATCGGTTCGGCCGCGATGCCGGTTTTCGGCGTGAACAGGACACCCCAGCGCGAGGCGTCGAGCAAGGGCTCCACGCGCTTGAGTTCGGGGAAAGCCGCGATGGCACGCGCAGCGAATTCGGCATCGAACTGCAGGACAAGACAGCGTTCGTCCACACGCGTCTCTTGCGGCACACTGCTCACCCAGTTGTGCGGCAGGTTCGAGCCTGTCATCACGAGATTGCCGGGCTCAAAGCTACCGATGTGATCGCCAACGAAGAATTTCCCTGTTGTCGATGTGATCAGATGAATCTCGTATTCGGGGTGGAAATGCCAGCGCACGGTGCGATAGGGGTACCCGTGCGACCAGACCTTGAACGATTCGTCGCGCGGCACGGCGACCAGTTCCAGATCGGGCTGGGCGATATTGGCGCTGCGGGCATCCGCGCGCGCCGTGGCACCCCGGGTGGTGTGCATCTGTCTTCCTCCTGAGTCTCTTTTCAGCCAGTCCGCGTACGCTGCACCGCGCCCAGCCATGACTGAAAATTAACCCTCTTGCAGATGTTCCACCACTGAAAATCGGGCCGCTAACCGATACTTTCTTGCATTCGGGTTAGCCCGTATGACGTGACGATTTCAGGTTCCTGCTGCGCAACGCTGCAACATTGGCCAGGATAAAGAGCGGCTCGCTCATCTGAGGGACGACGCCTCCTGCTCAACGCACCGGCGCCGGATAGTCCTTCCACACCCATTCGAGCGCTTCGGCCAAAGTTTGTTCAACCGTGCCCTCGTCGACGTGACCGGCATTGCGGGAGAACACGAACTGGTAGTGGTAACCCTTGGCGGCGAGAACGCGCGCCATGTCCTCGTTGGCCGCGGTCCAATCATGCATACCGTCGGCAAGCGGTGCGACCGGATAAAAGAGATCCCGGTCGCCCGCTTCGAACCAATAGCGGATCGGCTTGCGCGGCGCATTCGGAATCAGTGGCGCGCCATTGGACCCGCTCGCAGGCGTCACATTGATGCCCGACACGGTCAGGTTCGACTTGACCGGGCCTGGCCACGCGCTGTGGTATTGCCACGCGCCGCCGGGAAGCGACGTGTCATGCGGCCATTGCTGGTTCACCATGGTTGGCGAATAGCCAAGCACGCGGTGATAGAGATCGGGACGAAACCACGCCATGGTGAAAGCGGCCGCGGCACTCGAGCTGATGCCCATGGTCGCGCGGCCGTCCGGATCCTTCGTCAACACCACATGCGCATTCTGTTCGACACGCGGCAACACCTCCTGCTCGACCCATTCAGCATAGGTGCCGGACACCGCGTCATATTCGCGGCCCCGTTCGGCGCCCTGCGCATCCTGTCCGCCGGCGCCTATACCGATCGCTATCATCGGCGGCAGTTTGTGCGCGTGGATGAGATTGTCCAGCACGTTGAAGAGCTTCTGCGCCTTGAAGAAGCCGTGCGGGCCGCCATCGCCGTACACGATGAAGGGCGCTGCCGTACCTGGGACGTAGTCGGCCGGCACATAGACATCGACCTCGCGACTCCAGCTGCCCGCATGGCTCGCGGGCACCAGCAGATCGGATTTGTCGCCGGGAGCAGTCGAAGCCGAATTTACCGCTGAGTTCCTGCATCCGGGCAAATCGTCACGAATCATCCCGGGCCGGTAGATGACGCTGTCTGCCGAGTCCATGATGAAAGTATGGACCGTGCCGTGAGGCACATCGGCTTGGGCAACGATCTCTGGTGACGGCTGATGCGTCGCGCCGATGATGAAGTTGCCGTCGCTATTGACCGATGGAATCTGACCATCCGGTAATTCCTTCGCTTGCGGATAATTCGGATTGCGTGGGTCGCGAGTGGGCGGCGTTGTCTTCAGATCCAATCCCGCCGTATCGATGAAGAAAGGCGCCTTCGGATCAGTGGTATTGGCACCGGCCGGAACCGACGCATTGGGCGGAACACAGGCGGTATCGGCGGCGATAGCCGGCACGGCAACTGCCGTCGCGAGCAGGGCCACCACGAGAACAGCATGGGCTTTGGTCATCTGCAATTTCCTCCTTCTCCGGGCAAGCCGGCCGGTTTCGACTACTACTCTACGAACCGCTGCCAGGACAGTAGTCGAAGCGAAGAGAAAACGTCAACCACTACTTCCCGTCACGCTCGCGAGGACATCGTGACCACGCTGGATTTCGGGTACATTTACCGTTCCATCAAACCACCTCCTTGCCGCGCGATCATCCATGCAGGACTCTCCTCCTCCACTCGAGCTGTCCGGCCTCGCTCAAAGCCTGTACGCTCAGGGAACCGAAGAGCGCATTCTGTCGCGTCTGATGGAGCGGATTGCGCCGACCAACCGCTTCTGCGTCGACATCGGCGCGAGCGATGGCATGCGCAACAGCAACACCGCGCTGCTGCTGCGCGAATGCGGATGGCAAGGGCTGCTGGTCGAAGGCAGCAGCTATCGTTACGGGAAACTGAAGGCGAACTACGGCGGTGCCGAAAGCGTCCAGCTTCGTCATGAACGCGTCCAGCCGGACAGTGTGGACAAACTGCTCGCCGACGCGGGCGTGCCCGAAGCATTCGATCTGCTGTCGATCGATATCGACGGCAACGATTACTGGGTCTGGCAAGGACTGGAAGCCTTCCGGCCGCGCATCGTGGTCGTCGAATACAATCCTTACTACGCGCCGCCCGAGCGATGGGTCATGTGCTTCAACCCGGATCACGAATGGGACGGCTCGACCTATTACGGCGCGAGCCTGGAATCGCTGCATCATCTGGCGAAGCGCAAAGGCTACGAACTGGTGTGTTGCGACGACATGGGCAACAACGCGTTTTTCGTAAGACGCGACCTGTACCCGCTTCTCGGCATCGTCAGCAACGATCCATCCGCCCTGTTCCGGCCTGCCATGTACAAGCTGCGCTATGTCGGCCACAACACGTTCCTGAGCGGCCATCCTTATCGCTACGGCCCGGCTGAGCAGATCTGAATGGACCAACCGCACGCCACCTTCGCTGCGATTTGCGAGTCCTATGCGCTAAAGCCTGGCGGCCCCGCACGCCGGATCAGCGAACGGGTCTGGCATTTGCCAACCGATCGCGGCGAGTTCGCTGTCAAGCTGTACACGATCGACCAGCAAGTGCGAGCTAACAAGGAAGGCGCCGTGCTCGCGCATCTTGCCACGACGCACGGCGATGCGCGCTTTCGCGTCCAGACCTTGCAACGTACGGCGGCCGGCGACACCACGTGGACCGGGTTTGGCGGTCACGCGATGCTGACCTGCTGGGAAGCCGGGCAATTCCGCACTTACGATACCTTCACGCCAGCCGAATGGCGCGCGCTCGGCGCGAGCCTCGCGGCCCTGCATCTGAACCTCGATCGACTGCACCTGCCGGCGCCCGATACGATCCGCGCGCGCCTCGCCGCCATCGATGCCGACGACATGCGCTGCAGCCTGCTCGAAGCACTCGAACACACGCCACCGGAGGGCGACCGCGCATTGTTGCGCACGTATGTCGATGCGTGCCTGCGCATGCTCGACGAACACTACCCCGGCAGCATCGACGCCTTTCCCGCCGGCGACGCGCAGCATCCGATCCACAACGACTACAACCAGTTCAACTATCTGTTCGACGGCGCCCTGCCGCCGGTCATCCTCGACTGGGAGGCGACGATCGGCGCGCCGCGCGAATTCGAAGTCGTACGGTGTCTTAATCATCTCCCGCTGGAAGCGCCGGACATGGCCGCGGCGTTCGTGAGCGCCTATCTGCAGGTCCGGCCGCTGCATCCCGAGAGGATCGCGTGGGCAGTCGATGCCGCGTGTCTGCAGCACGCGCTCAAGCGTTGGGTATTGCAAGGCTGGCTGAACGATCCGCCGCGCTTCGCATCGCATCTGCAAGGCGCCATGAAAATGGTGTCGGCGATGCTCGGCGCGCGCGGCCGGCTGATCGATTTCTTTTCCCGTTGTCTGGATGCAGGAAGCCTATGACCCTGAATGCTCCCGCGAGCACGACACCATCTTGTGGCCGCACGCATGTCTTTCCGCCGCCGATGGACCGCCACTATCGCGTGTCAGATGGACGCGTGCAGACGCGTTCGCTCGAAGCGCATATCGTCGATCACTGCAATCTGACGTGCGCGGAATGCTGTTCGCTGTCGCCGCTGTTGCCTGCGTGGTACGCCACGCCCGATTCGGTCGCCGGCGATCTGCGCAAGGCCGTCAAGGTGCTGAATCCTGCCATCTTCAAGCTGGTCGGCGGCGAACCGTTGCTGCATCCGCAGCTCGTCGACGTCATCCGCAGCGTGCGCGACACCGGCATCGCACCGGTCATTTCCATCACGACCAACGGCCTGAAACTCGGCGACATGACCGACGAGTTCTGGCAAGCGGTCGACGCGTTGACGATCTCGCGCTATCCGAAGCCGCAGCTCGCGCCCGATCTGATCGCGCACATCGAAGCCCAGGCGGCACGCTTCGCCGTGCGCCTGAACTGGAAGGTGCAGGACGCGTTCTCGACGATGAACCGGACGCAGCCATGCGACGACCTCGCCGAGGCGCAGCGCATCTATCAGGACTGCTGGATTCGCGAACGATGCCACATGATCCGCGACGGCATGTTCTACACCTGCACGCGTCCGGCGCATTTTCAGACCTTGTATCAGGGCGATCGCGACTTCCGCTCCGACGGTTTGCCGCTACAGGACGCCGCCGGCATGCTCGATGCGCTGCTCGCGTATCTGCAACGCGAGACACCGCTCGAAGCCTGTCTGCATTGCCACGGCGGCAGTGCACCACAAGCGCCGCACCGGATCATGCGGCGCATCGAAGTGGACGCGTTGAAGGCGCGCTATCCATGATCGCCGGCACGCGAGATCTGTTCGGCTTCCAGCGCCTCGTCTACCATCCGCGCAGCGGCACGTGGGCGGGCAGCATCCGCGAACTGCTCCAGACGTCTGGACATGCCGCGGGCGAACCCGACGTGGCCGCCATCGCCGGCTATCTGAGCGGCGAGCGTCTCGTCGGACGCACCGTGTTGCGCGACGTGCTGGCCGTGCCGCCCGGTCACGCATTGATCGAGTCGCCACTCGGCCTCGAAGTGCGCGAGGCGCCCGGTCAGCCGACATCCGGCAATCTGGAGACGCTGTTGCGCGATTCGCTGCAACGTGCGCTCGATAGCGGCAAACGCGTTGCGCTCGCCTTGAGCGGCGGACTGGATTCCGCGCTCCTGCTAGCGCTGCTGCGCGAACTCGGCGCGCAGCAGCGCGTGAAGTCGTACATTCTGGCAACCGGCATGCCCGACTACTGCGAGGAGGATCCCGCGCTCGAACTGGCGACGCAGATGCAGGCCAACGTGAAGGTCGTACGCTTCGGCGAGTCCGACTTCGTGGCGGCGCTGCCGCGCACCACGCACACCGTCGAGGAACCGATGTTCAACCTCCACCCGGTCGCCAAACGGCTGCTTGCTGAAGCGATGGCCGAGGACGGCATCGAACTGGCCATTTCCGGCGACGGCGCGGACCAGGTGCTGCGCCGCGATCAGTCCGCCAACTATCTGCCGTTATGCAACGCATTGTTCGATGCCGCCTCCGTGCGACTCTATCCGCCATTCGTGGACCTTGGCGTCGTCATGCATCTGACCAGCATCGCACCCGATCCGGACAAGCAATGTCTGCGCGAGCTCGGCGCACGGTTGAATCTGCCCGACCGGCTGGTTCGCGGTCCCAAGCGAGGGCGGCTGGCGCCTGCGATGGACCTTGGCGCGTTGCTCGACCGCGGGCGCATCCGCGCGCTGGCCTCATCGCTTGATCTGCCTGCTCCTACGCTCCAGACGGACACCGAACGTGTGCTGTGGACGACCTTGACACTCACCCTCGATCACCTGGGCGCGACCACTCGCCCGCAATGAAACGACCATGAAACGAATCCTGTTCTGCGTAGTGCCCGAGAAGGGACACGTCAACCCTTGCATCGGCCCTGCACAGCATCTGCAGGCGGCGGACTGCGAAGTTGCCTTCTATGCGCCCGCCGACATCAGCGCGCAACTCGAAGGAGCCGGTGACTTTACTTTTCTCGGACCACGCGAAACGCCCGAGCGCCACGATCTGTCGCGCGGCGCGAGTTTTGCCGCGAACATTCGCGATGCCGCCTGGCTGCGGCGCTGGATTCACTCGCTGCTGATCGAATACACGCCCGCACAGGTGGACGGCATCCGCGCGATCTTGCGGCAGTGGCGGCCCGACGTAGTGGTGATCGATCCGCTGCTCTACGCATCGGCTATCGCGGCGGAACTGGAGGAACTGCCGTGGGTAGCGATGTCGAACTCGCTGAATCCGGTACTGCCGGATACGCTCGACTCGGAACTGCTAGCCACGGTGCGATGGCTCGCGCCGGAACGCGATCGTCTGTTCGCACGTTATGGCATCGAGGCGCACTTTCGCGGCTGCGATATCCTCTCGCCGCATCTGACGCTGGCCTTCACCACCGAGAACCTCGTCGGCGCAGCACCGCAAGGCGTCGAACTGGTCGGCCCCGCGTTGCCGGCCGGCGCGCGCGGTGACGAGCCGCCTTTTCCGTGGGAACGCATCGACGCCGCACGTCCGCTCGTCTATATGTCGCTCGGCAGCCAGTTGTATTACCAACCGGAGCTATTTGCCAAAGTCATCCAGGCGACGCGTGCCACCTCCGCGCAACTGGTGCTCTCCGTGGGCGAACTGGTCGATACGGACCTGCCGCCGGTGGCGGACGAGCGTGTTATCGCCGTGCGCTACGCGCCGCAACTGGCGCTGCTGCGGCGGACGCATGCGTTTATCAACCACGGCGGTGCCAACTCGGTGATGGAAGCGCTGGCGTGCGGCGTTCCCATGCTGCTGTCACCGTTTTGCAACGACCAGTTTCATTCCGCGTGGTTCGTCGAACGTGCGGGTGCAGGGTGCCGTCTGGATCTGGAACAGGCAAGCGTGCAAGAGATCGCCGATGCCATCAACGATCTGCTGCGCCCAGGTCCGCTGCGCGAGCGCGCGGCGCAGATCGGCGCAAGCTACCGGCGCGACGGATCGGCCGAAGCTGCGCGTCTGATCATCGAACTCGCTTCAGGAAGCCACCCGGCGACAGCGTCATGAGCACGCGGTCCTCGATATCGCCATCCACTTCGAAGCGATCGTCGCGGGCGAGAAAGGTCTGCACGGCGGTCGCAGGATTGTTGCCTCTGCCGTACGGCTTGCCGTGAAACATCCGCTCCGGCAGATACTCCATGATGGTGTCCATGACGATCACATAGTTGCCTGGCGTCGCGAGTCCCGCGTAGCATTCCAGCTCGCGCAGCACGTGCTCGTGCGTATGCGTAAGGTCGAGGATCACCATCACGGAAGAACAGCCATCGATCTGTTCGCGGACCGACGCCAGCGTCGCGGCCGAGCAGGATTCGCCTTCGATCAGCACCATGCGATGCGCAAGCCGGTTCGATTGCAGACGCGTCTTGACCTCCTCGCGCAGACGCGGCTCGATGGCGACGACGCGGCCGTGACTGGCCGTGAGTTCCAGCATCGACGCAGAGAACACAACGCCGCCGCCCGCCGCGACGCCCGTCTGCACGATGCAGTCGGGACGGTGGCTCCAGATCAGCTCCTGAATCGCGAGCATGTCGCCCGGCAGATGAAAGAAGCGCTCGCCCAGCCAGCGCGTATGAAACAGGTGGTCGAATTCGGCTGCACGCGTCAGCCATTCGATATTGATGTCCCGCATGCGGGACGAAATTCGCTCGGACATGATCGATGCAATGATGAGTGACGTGGAAAGAGTCGAACAGTTGCTGATGAAGCACTGGGACATCCGGCCGACGCGGATTCAGGCGCTATCGACTGGTCATACTAACAAAACGTATCGCGTCGACCACGGCTCGCGTGCTTCGGTGCTGCGCGCCTCGTGGCGCGGCAAGTCTGTTGAGCAGGTCCGGCGCGAAGCATCGATGCTGGACCACCTCGGCCCGGCGCGTGAACTTCCCACGCTACCCCGATTTCAATCGACCGTGAACGCTCAACCGTACGCGCAAGACGAGGACGGAAGCTGGCTGCATCTGTTCGATCACATCGAGGGCACGCCTGGGCTGCCCGACGCAGCGGAGCCAGCTACCGTCGACGCAATGCGTACGCTCGCGCGTCTGCATGCGGCGATGGCAACCCTGCCCGCGAATGCGCACAGTCCGCTCGCGTGGCTAAACGAGCGCTACGCGCGGGTTGCGGCGCGGCCGGCATCGCCGTTGCCAGCGGCTCTTCTGGAGGACTACGATCTGCTGCTCCAGCGCATCGGCACGCATTTCGCGGCAGCGGAGACGTGGATTAGCGGACCGACGCATTGGCTGCACAGCGACTATCACGCGGGCAACCTGCTGTTCGCCGATGGCGCAGTGACGGGCGTACTGGATTTCGATGACGTCGGGCAAGGCGCGCAATGGCTGGAAATGTCCTTCGCGCTGTTCGCGCTCGCGCGTGACGCAAGCAATGAAGACCGCTTCACTTTCGACGTGGGACTTTGGGACCTGGGTCTGCATGTCTACACCGGAATGCAGCCCGAGCGCGACGCACCGGGCCTCATGCAGCTGAGACGCGACGCGCTTATGGACCTGTTCTGTGCGGATCAGGTGCTGATCCACCTGGAAGCCGCTCAGCGCGGCCTGTGGATGCCGGGTCCCGGCATGGGCTTCCTCGCCTGCTGGCGGCAGTTACTGGCCAGCACCCCGCCCATTCGCTAGCTGACCGGCCCGCCAGTCCGGATCGCTGAGCAGCAATCGCACTGCCTCGACGGTCGCGGGCCGCGCTTCGGCTAATCGCGAGCCGTCGTGCATGCAGAACAGGACGTCCTGTCCTCGCGCTCTGCTCTCCGCGATATGCCAGCGCATGGCGTCCACGAGCGCATGTGGCGACGGTGCCGGTCGCTGCCAATCGTCCAGAATAGCCGTCCATCCCGTATGGCTGCGCTTCAGGCGCGCGAGAACGTCAGCGCGAACATCCTCTGGTTCGAGACCGTATGGAAGCCGCAACGGGATCGAAGCCGGCTCCGGCACGGCAGCGAGCCGATAAGCCTCGCGTATCAGCGCATCGGTCTGTTCGATCTCATCAGTCAACGCTGCGTCCGACAGCACACCCGGCCGGGCATGCGTGTACGTGTGATTGCCCAGCACGTGTCCTTCACGGACCGCTCGGGCTGCAACGTCCATCGCTCGCGCCAGGTTGCTTCCGAGCACAAAGAACAGCGCCTGACACGAACTCGCGCGCAATACGTCCAGCAGCGCATGCGTCGACGGCCCAGGCCCGTCGTCAAAACTCAATGGCGTCGATATGGACATGTTGAAATGGGTCGTAGCGCTACCGCTGCGCGACACGCTTTTCTGCAGGGCGCGCTGTGGAGTTGCGGAGGATCAGATCGGTCGGCAACGTGATGCGATCCGAGGGCAATTCGATCCCGGCAATCCGGGCCAACAGGATGTTGACCGCCGATCTCCCCATCTGCTGTAGCGGCTGACGAATGGTCGTCAGCGGAGGATAAACCTGCGAGGCCATCGGCACGTCGTCGAACCCGATGATGGACACGTCGTCCGGAACACGCATTCCCAGTTCATGCGCTGCGGCAATCGCACCAAACGCGCTCAGATCATTCGCGGCGAAGATCGCAGTGGGTGGACGCTTTAACTTCAACAGATGCGATGCCGCCTTGAAACCCATCGCCTGACTAAACCGCCCAATCGCTGTCAAGCTCGCTTCAGGACGCAAGCCCTGTTGTCGCATCGCGTCATTAAAACCGCGCGCCCTGTCTTGCGCAGCGGTCAGCCGCTCGTCACCGCTGATAAAAGCAATCCGCGTATGACCAAGCTCGACCAGATGCTGCACGGCCAGGCGTGCGCCTTCATAGTTGTCCGATGCAACCGAGGGATATTGCGGGAAAACACCACGCTGATCCACCACCACGACCGGGACATCCGCCTCGTTCAACGCCTTCAGATAAGGCGCATCATCGTGGGGAAGGATAGCCACCAGTCCGTCCGAAAACTGCTGCAGCAGCGTCAACACGTTGTGATGCGTCTCGCGTTCTTCGTCGAATACGGGGTACACCAGCATCTCGTATCCCGCCTTCCGCGCTGCCCGGCCCGAACCGATGATCAACTCGCTAACGAACTGATCCTGCCGGACCGGGGTGAGCAAGCCGACAATCCGGGTACGCCCGCCTGACAATTTCTGCGCGGTCCGATTAGCGACATAACCGATCTCCGCGGCAATGCGCAGAACCTTGTCGCGTGTCTGCTCCGACACCCCATGACGGTCATTGATGGCGCGCGACGCGCTCATCTGGGAAATGCCGGCCAACTCCGCGAGCCGCGCCAACGTGGGGGTCTGTCTTGCCATGAGCAAAAATCAACTTAGTAGGATTAACCAATCACCACAGCCGATTGTCGCAATGCAAGTTGCATCGGCTGGGGCACGTGGTCCGCGGCCACCGGGTCTGAAGACCCCCTACCCGGGCTCCCGGCTCGGGTAAATACGCATTTCATCGAGGATGGCCACTCACTAGTATTGTTACATAACGTTAGCGGTAACGCTATAAAACATTTTATAACTACAGTGGAAAGATATGAACGGAATCGTTTCGATCTTCAACTACCGCCGGACCCTGACCATTGCCTGTGCAGCGCTCTCCACAGGCCTCGGTGCGTTGGGACCGGTGAGCATGGCCGCTGCTCAAACGAAAACGCTGACCGAATGGGATTCGCAAACGGTCGGCGCAGGCCCGAAGATCATCAACGATGCCGCCGCGCGGTTCGAGAAAGCCAATCCCGGCTTCAAAGTCGAGTCATCGCACGTCCTGAACGATGCGTACAAGACCAAACTGAAAATCGCGTTTGGTGCGAACCAGCCGCCCTGCGTGTTTTCGAGCTGGGGCGGTGGTCCTTTGCGCGAGTATGTGAAGTCCAGTCAGGTGGTCGATCTCACGCCTTATCTTCAGCAAAATCCCTCGTTTCAAAGCCGTTTTCTGGACACCGCGTGGCCGGCAGCCACCTTCGATAACAAGGTTTGGGCCATCCCTGCCGAGAACACGTCGGTAGCCGTCGTGTTCTATAACAAGGAGATTTTCGACAAGTACAAGCTGACGCCCCCGAAGACCTGGGACGACTTGCTCCATGTGATCAACGTACTGAAAGCGAATAACATTGCGCCCTTTGCGTTGGCCAACAAAAACAAATGGACGGGGTCCATGTACTACATGTACCTGGTCGACCGTATAGGCGGGTCCGATGTGGTCCGCCGAGCGGTCATGCGAGCGCCAGGTGGCAGCTTCGCCGATCCCGCTTTCGTAGAGGCAGGCACGCGCGTGCAGGAACTGGTCAAGGCGGGCGCTTTCGCGCAGGGATTCAATGGGCTCGACTACGACATCGGCGCGTCAAGACGCCTGCTCTATTCCGGGCGCGCAGCAATGGAACTCATCGGGAGTTGGGAAGCATCCACCGTGAAAGCGGAGAACCCGGCGTTCTATTCAAAGCTCGACTACTTTCCCTTTCCTACCGTGCCCGGTGGCAAAGGCAACCCGAACGATGTGATCGGCACGGTGGGCGATAACTTCTACAGTATCTCCAAGGCCTGCCCGGATCCGCAGGCAGCGTTCAAACTGATCGAGTCGATGACGGACGATCAATCCATGCGGGAGCGCGTGGCGGACACACGCATACCGCCGGTCAAGAACCTGGAAGTCAGCGATCCGATGCTTAAACGCTTTCTAAAGACGGTCTCCGATGCACCCGCGGTGCAACTCTGGTACGACCAGGAGTTGCCGCCGGCGCTCGGCGAATTGCACAAAAACACGACGCAGGCGCTGTTCGGGCTGACGATGACCCCGCAGGAGGCCGCACAGCAGATGGAAGCCGAAGCGAAGAAGGACCTTAACTGACTACCCTCAGTTTGCTTGAGCGGCGGGCGTCCGGCGACCGGCCGATTTCCTTCGACTGACGGAGAAAGATGTGAGTTTCATCAAGCTTCCCATGGTGCTCATGCCGAAGCGATCGCGCCTGGGAAGACCGTCCGCGTTAGTCTCGGCGACGTTTCTCGCGCCCGCCATCGCGTTGCTCGGCCTCTTCCTGCTGTACCCCTTGATCTCGAGCTTCCGCTTGTCGACGCTCGACTGGAATGGACTCGGCGCCACGGAACACTTCATTGGCGCCCAGAACTGGATTCATCTCGCGCACGATCCGGCATTTTTTAAAGCAGTCCGCAACAACCTGATACTTGCAGTGTTCTCCGTGCTGATCCAGATGCCGATCGCCTTGACGCTCGCCGTCATGCTCGACAAGGCCGGCCGCGGATCACGCACCCTCAAGATCCTGTATTTCCTGCCCCTGTTGATGTCGAGTGTGGCCATCGGTGTCGTGTTCAAGAACGTGTATGACCCGAACTTCGGTCCGCTAAATGCGGCCTTGAACGCCCTTGGGTTTGGCAATCTGGCGCAAGACTGGCTAGGCGACGGACGCTTCGCTTTAGGCGCCACGCTGGCGGTAATCTGCTGGCAGAACATCCCGTTCTACATGATTCTCTTCATGGCCGGCCTCTCTTCCCTCTCGCCGGAGTTGCGCGAAGCAGCACGCCTTGACGGAGCCTCTCCGTGGAGGATTTTTTGGCACATCGAATTACCGCATCTGCAAGGCACGTTGCGCACGGGGGTGCTGCTTGCCGTAATCGGTTCGCTGCGCTATTTCGATCTGATTTTCGTCATGACGGGCGGCGGTCCTGACGGCGCATCGGAACTCATGGCGACCTACATGTACCGCACAGTCTTCAGTTCGTTTCAGCTCGGCTACGGCAGCACTATCGCCTCGGCGATGTTCCTGATCGTGCTCGTCGTCGCCAGCGTCACCCTGACCCTGACACGCCGCTTCGAGACGCAGATATGAAAGCGATCCCCAACATTCATGTTGAATCGGATACCCCATTTCGTACCCCCGGGTTTTCCGTATCGCGGGCAATGGTGCTGACGCTCGGTATCGGCTGGCTTGCGGTAACGACGCTGCCCTTTCTGTTCGTCGTGGTAACCAGCCTGAAGTCCCAGCAGGACACATATTCCGGATCGGCCTGGTCGCTCCCGTCGGCTCTTGACCTGAGTAACTATCAAGCAGTCCTGCAAGGCGGATTTTGGGTCTACCTGCGCAATAGCCTTTTCGTGGTGGGACTGTCGACTACGTTGATCCTGTTGACCGCCTCAATGGCCGCCTACGTATTCGCGCGCATGAGCTCGCGGCTCAACAGATCGATTTTCTCGATTGTCGTCGCGGGGATGATCGTGCCGCTGCACGTCACCCTGGTACCGGTCTATCTCATGACACGCACAGCGGGGCTATACGACACACCGTTCGCCTTGATCGGCCCTTATGTCGCCTCTAGCCTGCCGGTTTCGATCTTTATTCTCACGGAGTTCATGCGCCAGATTCCGCGTGAACTGGAAGAAGCCGCGCTGCTCGACGGCTGCGGACCGTTTGCCATTTTCTGGCGAATCTTCGTTCCGCTGTCGGGGCCGGGACTTGCCACGGTCGCCATCTACAACGCGATCGCGTTGTGGAATGAATTCATCTTTGCCTATGTCCTCACCTCGACGCCAGGCAATCGCACGCTGCCGCTTGCAGTGTGGGACTTCCAGGGCCAGTACGCAGCGAATATTCCAGCCACCCTGGCGGTTGTCACGCTGACGTCCTTGCCGTTGATCGTCGCCTACGCGTTCGGCCAGGAACGCATCATAAAAGGGATGATGGTCGGCTCCGTCAAGGGGTGAAATGCTTTAGAAATTTTTCCCATCGGCCTGCTGGTGGGCACCTGTTCATTCGTTCGAGGCAACGTCATATGACTTCAGCATCGCATCACAAGCTGCGTGTCGCGGTTGTCGGCTGCGGCTTTATCAGCGAAATCTATCTCACCAACCTCGCGAAGTTCGCCGACGTCGAGGTCTGCGCCGTCGCGGATCTCGACACGGAACGCGCACGGGCTTCAGCTCTCCGTCACCGGGTGGAGCGTGTTCTTACCGCCGACGCGGTCTTTGAAGACTCCGGCATTGACCTGATCCTCAATCTCACGCAGCCTGCCCAGCATGCGGAGATAGCGCGGCACGCGCTGCAGTCGGGCAAGCACGTCTACAACGAAAAGCCGCTTACCCTCGACCTCGATGCGGCACGCGGACTGATCGAGACGGCCCGCTCTGCCGCGCTGCAAATCTGCTGTGCGCCGGACACAGTACTGGGCGCAGGGATCCAGACCTGCCGTCAATTGATCGATAGCGGCGCGATCGGCGAGCCGATCGCCGCGACAGCCTTCATGACCAACCATGGGCATGAAGGCTGGCACCCTGACCCGGCGTTCTACTACCAGCCAGGCGCCGGCCCGATGTTCGACATGGGGCCGTATTACCTGAGTGCGCTGGTCAATCTGATCGGGCCGATCGATTCCGTATCGGCATTTGCGCGCGCGAGCTTTCCGGAACGCATCATTGGGAGCAAGCCCAAACGCGGTCAGCGGATCGCAGTGAATACGCCAACCCACGTCGCCGGGCAGATGCAGTTCGTCAACGGTGCAATCGGAACCATTGTGACGAGCTTCGACATCTGGGGGGCAAAACTGCCCTTCATCGAAGTGCATGGAACAGAAGGCAGCCTGAGCGTGCCGGACCCCAATACGTTCGGCGGTCCAGTCAGTCTGAAGGTTCGCGACGGCGAGTGGACTGACGTGCCGCTCTCGCACCCCTATAGCACCAACACCAGAGGGCTCGGCATCGCGGAACTGGCGCATGCGCTCCAGACCGGCGAGCGTCCGCGCACGGATGGCGAGATCGGCTATCACGTGCTGGAGGTCATGCACGGCTTTCTTGCCGCGGCGACCCGGCGCCAGACCGTATCGATCGACAGCACTTTCCAGCGGCCTGCACCTATGTCGACGCAGCCTCTGGCGATGACAAACGAGGGAATCACCCATGCCTGAAAACAACCTGACACCACGCCGCTCGGCATTGATGGTCTGGGGCGGTTGGGACGGCCACGAGCCGCGCCTGACGACCGAGCGCTTCGCAAGCCTGCTCGAGCGGCAAGGGTTCACGGTAGAGATTCACAACGATCTTGGCGTATACCTCGACCGTGACCATCTCGCTGAGCAGAATCTGATCGTCAACTGCTTCACCATGGGCCAGCTGGACAAACCTCAAACGGAGAATCTGCTCGCAGCGGTTCGTGGCGGTGTGGGTTTCGGAGGCTGGCACGGGGGCGCCGGCGACGCGTTCCGTGCGAACCCCGACTACCAGTTCATGGTGGGGGGCCAATGGGTTGCGCATCCCGGCAACATCGTGGACTACACCGTTCAGATCACGGCACCCGATGATCCCGTTATGCACGGTCTCGCCGATTTCTCGATGCACTCAGAGCAGTACTTCATGCATTTTGATCCGAGCAACGAGGTTCTTGCGACGACCTGCTTCGACGGGCCGTATGTTCGGGAACATGAGCCACAGGTAACGGGTGTCGTCATGCCGGTCGCGTGGAAACGCAAGTGGGGCAAAGGCAGGGTGTTCTATTCTTCGCTGGGGCACGTCAACGCCGATTTCGAGGTCCCGCAAGCGCGCGAAATCATGTTGCGTGGACTGCTTTGGGCCGCGCGCTGAATAGGGTGACGCGGTTGCCCGGACGTGAACCAGCATTGATGAATAACAAAAAGCGCCCAGACCGTGAAGGCCTGAGCGAAGCCATCGGGAATCCGACGGCGGAGGTGTTCAAAACAAAACCGGCTCGCTACTGCGGTCCAACCCGCTAGCGAGCCAGTTTCGTGGATGGTGACGTGTCGCGGCGCAATGCCTTGACTGCACGGTATTCGCTATGCCGACGCGTCAAGATCCTTCAGCGTGTGTCTGGCTAGACCTTAGTGGCCGTACATCTCGTTCCACTCGGCCTTCGAAATGGCCCGGTGTCCTGTATCCGACGAACCGTTTGCGACGCCGCCGACGTCAGTTGCACCGTTTTGTGCGGCGACTTTGGCTTCTGCAGCCTGCAGGTCAGCCGGGTACGTGGCATTGTCGGCCGAGGCGGGGTTATAACCGGCCTTTTCCAGTTGAACCAGTTGACTGCGCACTTCTGCACGCGTCAAAGGTTGGTTCGATTGAGCAAATGAAACCACCGGAGCGGAAAGAGCGACAGCGATGGCGACAGCCTTGATGATCGAGTTCATGATTAAAACCTCCACAAATTGTTTTACACGGCGCTGCAAACAGGTTGATGTGCAGCAGGTGAATACAGTCTATGAGGCGAGCAGCCCAGGGTAAATACCTAAGTTTGGAAATGACTTTTCTCGGAAATCTGACAATCGGGACGCCCGCTCGGTGCAATGCCGACGGTCGCGGACAGCGGGGCCGGATCAACACCTCGCCCCGGATCCTGCGCTCAGCCCACTAGCGCGCTCAGAAGTCGGTCGCCCGCGGTGGCGGCAGGAATGCCCGCTTCAGATGCGAACTCGAGTCGTCGTTATGGCGGAACAATGTGCCCTTCAGCGCGCTTTTCGACAGACCACGAACGCTCACCATTCAATTTGAATTGGTGTCCGAACTATCGGCCTTAGCCAGCCGTGCCTGCGTATGGCTGCCGCCGGACGCGATGCTCGAACAGGCGCCGAAACACGCGCGTGTAAAACATCCGAAGCACATCGAACTACACGTCAAAGCTGACATCGAAAAACTCGAAGCGTGAGGCGCGAACAACCTACTACGAATGCTCTGAGCCATGCATCGCTCATCTCATTCCCAGGTTTACCCTCGGCCGCCCTTGCATCAGCGGATGGCATTCACGCAAATTCGGTCGTTTTTGCAGCATTTTTCTCGCCGAGGAAATTTTTTACTCTCGATCAATGATCAGATGAGAGTGTCTCCCAGATTCTAAAATCCCCTCACCGCGAAATCTGTACGACCGACGTTTGACGGAGAAATCGCATCGGCCTCTGCGGGCGCAATCCCCTCTATCAACGCACTCCCATCTGTTTAAAACCAGCACGTTTAATTCGGATTCCATACTGATTGTCAGAAAATTCCATTTTCATTTTAGCCCGGTAAATCTAACGCTATTTGACAGTTTTTAACTTCGTATTACGAGTAAATCCGCTCGCATCTGCTCTATGCGTGTGGTGCCGAACAGTGTGTCTGTACCTGCTCCACTACCTTTCATTTGCGTCTGTATCAACGGGATGCATCCCCTTTGCGTCGGGTATAGAGGTGCACGCGCCACGCGCACGGATCACATTCCGTCATATCCAGATCTGTTCTACGAGCGGACTTCGGGGAATGGTTAGGAGACCCACGATTCCGCCTGACACGGTCACGAAGACCCGGCCTCTGTAAGCGGGAGGACTTTGAACGGCTCCCCAGGAACCGGCTTCGAATAGATAATTAGGGGTACGATATGAAAAGATATAAAAGTGCATCCGCCTCGATCGGAATGTGCAGGATAGCGATTGCAACCGCAGTGACCTTATATGCGGGAATGGCTTGTGCCCAATCGAATCCATACGCCGCGCAAACTGCGCCACTCTGGAAGAGCGAGAGTAGTCCCCCGCAATTTGTGTTGGCTCAAGACCCGACGCAAGATTGTCCCCAGTCAAGCACGCATGGATGCCGCAAGGAGGACGGTAATGGCCTGCCGGCGTTGCTTAGTGGCCTGCAAGATTCGGATACCGGTGGCACGGTAGGTCCGCAAAGCGCATTCGGCGCGGGCACCCCGTCGAGTGGAACGAATGGCACGGCGTCCGGAAGCCAGGGATCAGGGAGTGGTGGAACCGGCAATGCCGGGGCCGGGGCTGCGGGTGGTGGTGGTAAAGGTAGCGGTGGTGCGGGTAGTGGGAGTGGTGGGTCTGGGAGTGGTAGTTCGGGCAGTGGTGGATCCGGTACGGGTGGATCGGGTACCGGTGGAGCGGGTACCGGTGGCTCGGGCACCGGTGGTTCGGGCACCGGTGGTTCGGGCACGGGCGGCTCGGGCGCTGGTGGTTCGGGCACGGGTGGTTCGGGCACGGGCGGCTCGGGCACGGGCGGCTCGGGCACGGGCGGCTCGGGCACTGGCGGCTCGGGCACTGGTGGTTCGGGCACGGGCGGCTCGGGCACGGGCGGCTCGGGCACGGGCGGCTCGGGCACGGGCGGCTCGGGCACGGGTGGCTCGGGCACGGGTGGCTCGGGCACCGGCGGCACAGGCACGGGTGGCTCGGGCACCGGCGGCACAGGCACGGGTGGCTCTGGCAGTGGTTGTGCGGGCGACAGCGGCCACGGTAGCGGCGACGGCGGTCACGGCTCCGGTGACGGTGGTCACGGCAGCGGCGATGGCGGCCATGGTAGCGGCAGCGGCCACAGTTCCGGCGACGGCGGCCATGGCAGCGGCGACGGTGGTCACGGCTCTGGTGACGGTGGTCACGGCTCCGGTGACGGCGGTCACGGCTCCGGCGACGGTGGTCACGGCTCCGGCGATAGTGGTCACGGCTCCGGTGACGGCGGTCACGGCTCTGGTGACGGTGGTCACGGCTCCGGTGACGGCGGTCACGGCTCCGGTGACGGTGGTCACGGCTCCGGCGACGGTGGTCACGGCAGCGGCAACGGTGGTCACGGCAGCAGCAACGGAGGCCACGGCTCCGGCGATGGCGGCGGTCACAGCAGCGGCGGCTTCGGCAGCGGCGGCCATAGCGGCGGTTTCGGCAGTGGCGGCTTCGGCAGCGGCGGTCACGGGGGCGGCTTCGGCAGTGGCGGCCACGGAGGCGGCAGCAGTGGCGGTTGCGGCGGCGGTCACGGCGGCCACTAACCTCAGCAACTCCGCACTAAAACCGCTCTAGCGAACCGAAAGCATCTTCGCGTAAGCCCTACGCGAAGATGCTTCATCCCATGCGCGAACGTCATCCAGACCCAACGCAACGAAACCCACACAACCACCAGAATCAAACCATCCGGGCCTTCACAGCGTGCACTGAACACGCACCCCAAGCCCGCGAATCGGCACTCCCCGCTTGTCCGAAAACGAGCCAATCACCTCAATAAACTCACCCTATCCCCCGCCACGGCAGAAAACGTCGTGCGCCTGGCAGTGATGCACGGTTCTTCGTCGTTGCCCGTCAAGGGGCGTTGACCAATACTGGTCTCCATCAACACGACTTCGGACGGACATCATGAACCACCCTGTCGAACACCCCTCACTCGCTGCCGCGCCCGCTTCGGCTACCGTCCGCAGCGCCACGTTTCGCGCACTCGCCGAACACGCTGTGCATGCGAGTGAAGACGATCTCCTCGACGAGTATTTGATGCTGACGTTTCCCGCCAGCGATCCAGTCTCACCTGGCTTTTTCACCTGAATAGCAGCATCGGGTCGCGGGCGCCCCGCTTCACCGCTCGCGGCCAGCACACTCGCCAGAACCACTATCAACAGCTCCTCAACCATCACTAAGGAATGCTATATGACTACCACCATCGCCGGAATCAAGATCCCCGACAGCATCATGGCACGTGCTGCTACTGAACTGGTCCGCGACACCGAACCGGACCTGCTCTACAACCATTCCCGGCGTGTGTTCCTGTTCGGCGCACTCTCCGGTCAACGCAAAAATCTCAAGTACGATCCGGAGCTGCTGTATATCGGCGCCATGTTCCACGACATGGGGCTCGTCGATGCATACAGCAGCAAGAAAGACCGCTTCGAAGTCGATGGTGCAAACGCAGCGCGCGACTTCCTCACGCAGTATGGCGTGAACGAATATGACATCGAGCAGGTCTGGACCTCCATCGCACTGCATACGACGCCGGGCGTTCCCGAACACATGAAGCCCGTCGTCGCGCTGGTCACCGCCGGCGTCGAGATGGATGTGCTCGGTCTCACCTATCACGAGTTCAGCGAAGAACAACGGATCCAGGTCGTCGCCGCGCACCCGCGCGAGAAATCCTTCAAGAACGACATCATCGATGCGTTCGCTCAAGGCACGATCAAGAAACCCGAAACCACGTTCGGCAACGTCAAGGCCGACGTTCTCGAGCTTCGCGACCCGACCTACAAGCGCCTGAATTTCTGCCAGATCATCCTTGGCTCCGCATGGGACGACAGCCAGGCCGGTCACTCTCACCACGCCGGCTGCGGCTGCGCGGACTAAAGGAGGATCGTCATGCAGCACCTCGCACGCGGAGAAAACGCAATGGGCGCGGCCAATCGCATGGGAGCGCCCGATACGCCGGCGCAGCTGGAACGGATCCTCCAAGGCGCGGGGCCTTCCTCGTAATTCTGGACAGGAAACGGCGAGTCCGCAGGCAATGACCGCCTCTGCACCTCTCGCCCTCCCTCTATATCTTTGGAATCAAAGGAGTTGATTAGCATGGCGAAGCTCACAACCGTATTCGGCGCGCCCGTCGTCGACAACCAGAACATCAGGACTGCCGGACAACGCGGTCCCGCATTGCTCGAAGACGTGTGGTTTCTCGAGAAGCTGGCGCATTTCGACCGTGAGGTGATCCCCGAACGGCGGATGCACGCGAAGGGATCCGGCGCATTCGGAACCTTCACCGTCACGCACGACATCACGCAATACACGCGGGCAAAGATTTTTTCGGCAATCGGCAAGAAGACCGAGATGTTTGCCCGTTTCTCGACCGTTGCCGGCGAACGCGGTGCGGCTGACGCGGAACGCGACATCCGCGGTTTTGCGCTCAAGTTTTATACCGAGGAAGGTAACTGGGATCTGGTTGGCAACAATACGCCAGTCTTTTTCCTGCGCGATCCCCTTAAATTCCCCGACCTGAACCATGCAATCAAGCGCGATCCGCGCACGGGTCTGCGCAGCGCAGAAAGCAACTGGGACTTCTGGACGCAGCTTCCTGAAGCGTTACACCAGATCACGATCGTGATGAGCGAGCGAGGCATTCCTAAAACTTTCCGTCATATGCACGGATTCGGAAGCCACACATTTAGCTTTATCAATGCGAAGAACGAGCGCTATTGGGTCAAGTTCCACTTCCGTTCGCAGCAAGGAATCGAAAACCTGACGGATGCCCAGGCTGAAGCGCTGGTTGGCCGCGATCGCGAAACACATCATCGCGACCTTTACGAAGCGATCGAGCGCGGCGAATTTCCTCGCTGGACTCTGTCCGTGCAGATCATGCCGGAGAAGGACGCCGGCGGCTATCACATCAACCCATTCGATCTGACGAAGGTCTGGCCGAAAAGCGACTATCCGCTCATCGAAGTGGGCGTGATGGAATTGAACCGTAATGCCGAGAACCACTTCGCCGATGTCGAGCAGGCAGCGTTCGCGCCGGCCAACGTTGTACCGGGCATCAGCTTCTCGCCCGACAAGATGTTGCAAGGGCGCCTCTTCTCGTACGGCGACGCCCAGCGCTATCGTCTGAGCGTGAACTACCATCAGATCCCCGTGAACGCTCCGCGCGGCGCAAGGTACGTGCACAGCTATCACCGCGACGGGCTCATGCGCGTCGACACGAACTCAGGTGGCGCGACCTCCTATGAGCCGAACACGCGCGGCGAATGGCAGGAACAACCCGATTTCCGCGAACCGCCGCTGTCAATTGAAGGCACGGCCGATCACTGGAATCATCGTGTGGACAACGACTACTATTCTCAGCCCGGCGCGCTGTTTCGCCAGATGACCCCCGCGCAAAAGCAGGCGTTGTTCGAGAACACCGCGCGGGCCATGAACGGCGTATCGAAGCCGATTCAGCAACTGCATGTCGAGCATTGCACGATGGCCGACCCCGCCTACGGCGCGGGCGTCGCCAAGGCCATCGAGGCGCTGCAAAAGCAGTCTGTGTAGTCTTCGTCGCGGCGTGGCGCCGCGTGGCGCGGCGGCCTACAACTTGATCGAAACTTCTACGTCGTCCGCCAAGCCTTGCGAGAAGTATCTGCCGCTCGAACGCACGATTTCCAGGTACTCCGGGCTCCAGTCGGCGTTGTCGGCCACGAGCACGGAGCCTGCGCGTAAGCGCGGTTCGAGCAGCGAGCAAACCGCCGGGTACAGCGCCTTCGCTCCATCGAGCAGGACCAGGTCGACGTGCTCCGGCAGTCCGCTCGCAAGCGTTTCGAGCGCATCGCCCTCGCGCACCTCAACCAGGTCGCCGAGACCGGCAGCGGCAATCGTCCTGCGCGCCGCGGCAACCTTCGAAGACTCGAACTCGGTGGTGATCAGCAGTCCGCCGCCGTTGTCCCGCAACGCTGCGGCCAGGTGCAAAGTCGATACGCCAAACGACGTACCGAACTCGATAATCGAGTGCGCCTTCGTCATGCGCGCATACATATAGAGCAGCGCGCCGGTCTGCCTCGAGACCGCAAGATGGAATTCCTTCGCATGCCTATAAAACCCCTGATAGTCCTCGGATCGCGCGCTTGCCATCAATGCATCGCGTTCCGCGGATGAGAGAGCGGCCATCTGCCTGTGCATAAGCGCCCGCGATGCGTCTGCATCGGCGAATAGCTGTTCCAGAACGGTAGATACGGGCGGTTGAGTCAGTGTGATCATGAATGAACCCTTTGAATGGAATACACGTTGTTGTGCATGTGGATAGAATACGAACAATTAGTCGCATTTACTATTCGCATTCGGAAGGCACAGACATGAAACGCCGGCAAGGCCCCGTCGTGACAGCACGTAAGCGTCCACAGCAGGAACGTTCAACCCGCCTTGTAGCGGACATTCTTGAAGCCGCAGTTCGCGTTTTAGAGCGGGAAGGCGCGCCGCGTTTTACCGCAGCACGGGTAGCGGAAGCGGCTGGGGTGAGCGTCGGCTCTCTCTACCAGTACTTCCCGAACAAAGAGGCCATGCTGTTCCGGCTGCAGACAGAGGAATGGACAAGGACCCACGCGTTGCTGGAGAGCATCCTCAACGACCCCACGCGCCCTCCTCTGGACCGGCTGCGCTCAGCCGTGCAGGCATTCTTCCAGACCGAATATGAGGAAGCTGCGTTTCGCATTGCACTCGAGGATGCGGCGCCGCTTTATCGCGAATCGCCCGAGGCGCGCGAGCAGAAGCAAGCCGGTATGCGCGTGGCAGTCGCCTTCGTGAAGGAAGCGCTTCCTGATCTGACGACCGCGCGCCGTGCGTTTGTTGCCGAGGTGTTGGTGACAACCATGTCGCAAGTCGGTGAAGCGGTTTCCGAAAAGGCGAAGTCGAAAGCCGATGTCGAAAAATGGGTCGCGGAAATGGCCGACATGTTATGCGCGTATGTGGAACACCTGGCCGCACGATAGCCGGCCAGCGCATCTAAATTTGATCCGTCAACATCACATAATCGCATCCGTCGCCTGCAAGGTCAGGAGTGCCATCAGTTGTGCAATTTCGTCGCGCATCTTTCGGCGGTCCACAATCATGTCTATCGCGCCCCGCCGCAGCAGGAACTCCGGGCGCTGATATCCCGCCGGTAATGTCTCGCGTACTGTTTGCTCGATTACCCGCTCGCCCGTAAACGCGATCATTGCCTTCGGTTCGGCCATCACCACGTCGCCGAGAAAGGCGAAGCTTGCCGATACGCCACCTGTGGTTGGATTCGTGAGCACGGAGATGAACGGCAGTCGCGCGTCCGCCAGCCGCGTCAACATGGCGGTGGTTTTGGCCATTTGCATCAACGAATACACGCTTTCCTGCATGCGTGCGCCGCCAGACGCGGCAATGCAAACGAAAGGCGTACGTTGCTCGAGGGCGTTTTGTACGCCGCGCACAAATCGTTCGCCGACAGCCGACCCCATCGAACCTGCCATGAATCCGAACTCGAAGCACGCCACCACGGCCGGAATCGAGTGGATGGCCCCTCCCATGACCACCAGGGCGTCAGTCTCTCCCGTGTCTTCCATTGCTTCGCTCAGGCGATCGGGATAGGTGCGGTTGTCCTTGAAATTCAGAGGGTCGACCGGCAATACTTCGCGGCCAATCTCACAGCGCCCTTCCGCGTCGAGCAGATGGTCCAGCCGCTCACGGGCGCCAATAGGCATGTGATGAGAACATTTAGGGCAGACATGAAGATTCGCTTCGACGTCGCCGCGATAAAGCACCGCTTCGCACGCTGGGCACTTGAACCACAGGCCTTCAGGAATGACCTTGCGGCGTGCCGGATCGCTTTGCTTGATCTGCGGCGGCAATAAGTTGTCGAGCCAGTTCATACCCTCTCCCGTTCACAGCGTCATCGCAACCACATTCAGTGCGACGACATGAATGACAAAAGTCAGCGAGCAGATAATCAGTAACTGGGCGTCCATGACCGATCCGGTAGTCGCGAGCCGTCCAAAGTCTACCTGATCGAGGAACGGCAACCGTGGGGTCGCCAACCAATCAAGGCCGAAGTCCAGGCAAGCGCGGGCCAATCTGATATTCGGGCACGGTCACGATCGCCAGATCGCTACGAGACCCCATTTTGCCGCTGTGAATGCCGCGCGGCGGACCTCCTGCCTGCGTAGCTGCGCACGCCAAACTCCAGGATCGTGGACAATTGGCGAACTCACGCCGTTGTACGTTCAACCTGCGTACGTTCGACCTGCATCCAGAGGAGCGTTTTATGTTCAAACCTGTAAGACATGCCGTTGCTGCGGCCGCGATCATGGTGTCCGGTTTTGCTGTAGCGGCGGACCAGCCCGCCCCCACCTATCTGCCGGCCTCAGCAGCGGCGACGTTCGAGAACGCGCCGGCGATCGTGGAAGGCGCTTCGGGCAAAAACGTCAAATCGACGATCTATGTTTTCATGGACCCCAACTGCATCTTCTGTCACTACGCATGGAAAGCGTTCCAGCCCTACGAAGCCGCCGGCTTGCAGGTGCATTGGATCCCGATGGGCTTCCTGAAACCGGATTCGGCCGGCAAGGCCGCCGCACTGCTCCAGGCACAGGATGGTCCGGCGCTGATGCATGAACTCGAGACGAAATTCTCCGAGAAAGAAGAGTCCGGCGGCATCGCACCGTTGGCAAAGGTGCCGCCAGCGACGCAAACCAAGCTGGACGGCAATATAAAAACGTTCCAAAGCCTCGGCTTCGACGGCACGCCGACCATCATCTACATGACGAGCGGTGGCCGCTGGGCAGATGTCAGCGGCTTGCCGCCTTTGAGCTCATTGCCGGCCATGCTGAATCTGCCGGAACAGCCGATTACCGATCCGTCTTTGCAGCGGTTCCGCTAGATCGCCACTGCTTTCCACAGACATTTTCATTTTGTGACTATCAATCTCATGCAAAACCGGGCACTTATTATTGGCGCAAGCGGTATCGTCGGCAGCAACCTGGCCGATCAATTGCTTTCGACCGGCTGGACTGTTGCCGGTCTTTCGCGCGGCCGCACAGCGTTGGCGCAGGCGGTCGAACCGATTACCGCCGATCTGACCTCCGCGGCATCCGTAAGCGAAGCGTTGGCTGGAAAATCCTTTAGCCATATCTTTTTCACTGCATGGTCTCGCCAGGCGACGGAGAAAGACAACATTCGCGTGAATGGCGGCATGGTTCGTCACGTGCTGGATGCCGTTGGGCCCTCGGGCAGTGTTTCGCATGCGGCGCTTGTCACGGGCCTGAAACATTATCTCGGACCGTTCGAAGCGTACGCGACCGGCGCGGTACCCATTACGCCGTTTCGCGAGGAACAGGGCCGCCAGGTCGTGGAGAATTTCTACTACGAGCAGGAAGACCGTGTGTTCGAAGCCGCGCAACAGTATGACTTTAGCTGGAGCGTGCACCGGCCGCATACGATCATTGGCTACGCGATCGGCAACGCAATGAACATGGGCGTCACGCTCGCGGTCTACGCGACGCTTTGCAAACAGACGGGCCAACCGTTCCTGTTTCCCGGCTCCGCAGCGCAGTGGAACAGCCTGACCGACATGACCGATGCGCCCCTGCTCGCACGTCACCTTGAATGGGCCGCCACGTCCGACGCTGCGCGCAACGAAGACTTCAACGTGGTCAACGGCGATGTGTTCCGCTGGAAATGGATGTGGTCGCAGATTGCCGGCTATTTCGGCATCGAAGCCGTGCCGTTCGACGGCGAAGTCCGTCCGCTCGAGACACGCATGCAGAAAGCCGCGCCGGCATGGACCGAGATCGCCACACGCTTCAACCTGAAGGAAGCGGATATTGGCAAGCTGGTGTCATGGTGGCACACCGACGCTGACCTTGGACGCCCCATGGAAGTGGTCACGGACATGACGAAGAGCCGCAAAGCTGGCTTCCTCGATTATCAAAGCACTCCCGACTCGTTCTTCGCGCTGTTCGACAAGCTTAAGACCGAGCGGATCATTCCGCAGTAAGGTACGAACTCCTGACTATCCCGCGCGGTCCGGAAAAGTCAGCGTGACCAGCAAGCCGCCGTCCGCCGCATTGACCAGACAAAACGTCCCGCCATTGCGGCGCACCAGTCTTCGCACGATCGAGAGTCCCAGCCCGCAATGGGCATCGCCGCCACGAGCCTCATCGAGACGGACGAACGGTTGCAAGGCGTGCTCGAGCTGGTCGTCGGGAATCCCGGGGCCGTGATCGCGCAGCGTCAAAACGCATTTGCCGTGCTGCAGGCTGGTCGCGATTTCAACGGGCGGTTCGCCGTACGTCATGGCATTCTCCAGCAGATTGGCCAGGATGCGGTCGAGGTCGACCAGCGGCAGTCTGAAGTGTCCAGCAGCACGCAGATCCAGCGTCACGAGCGAGCTTTCCGTGTCCCCGTCCTGCGGAACGTTGCCGTACTGGCTCTGACAAAACGAGTCCACGGACACGAGCGGCGATCCATCCGCACGGTCGCGCACGAAATCGAGGAACTGCTTGACGATGCGCCCGAGCGATTCGACATCGCCCAGGAAACCCATCCGCTCTGCGCCGTGCGGCAGCAGATCGGCGCGAACCTGCATTCGCGTGAGCGGCGTGCGCAGATCATGAGCGACGCCCGCCAGCATCATCGCCCTCTCCTGTTCGTATTCGCTGATCTCGCGAATCATCTCGTTGAAGCTGACGATCAGTTCCGCCACCTCGCGCGGCCCACTCACACTGACGACGGGTGTGCTGACGCCAATACGAAACTCGCGTGCCGCATTGGCCAGCCTGCGCAGCGGGCGCTGGGCTTGCCAGGCTCCGAGGAACGCCACGGCGATGGCCAACGCGAGCATCAAGGCCAACGCGGTGTGCATGCGGGCTTCGGTCAACGTAGCGCCCGGTATGCGGATCCAGTTGGCGTCGCCGGCATAGCGCACCCAGACCGTGCCTGTGTCGCCGGACAACACAACCTGACTGCCCGGCGGCAGATTCTCACGCAACGCGTTCTCGTACAGTCCGTGTGTTTCGCGCCGCGAAGGCGGTCCGTCGCCTGGGCTCGTATCGCGCCCGTCGAGATAGGTGGCGCCGAGCGCCGAAGCAATGTGCCTGGTCGCCTCGATACCGTCACGCCGCGACTCTTCGACTACCTGGATGCCGCGCGACGCATGCTCGGCATGCATCTGGTTGGCTTCGCGGCCGAGCATGAACACCATGGCCGCGTAGGCCAGCACGAGCAGGCTCGTGGTCATCAGTGCCGCGCGTCCAAAGAGTGTATTAAACGGATTTTTCATTGCCGTCGCCGCCATCGCTCGGAGCAAACATATAGCCCACCCCGCGTACGGTCTGGATCACGCAGGGTTGGGAGGGGTCCTCTTCCAGCAGTCTGCGCAGGCGCCACACGGCCAGATCCATGCCGCGCTCGGTGATGTCCGCGTCGGGGCCGTACAGCATGTCGAGCAGTTTCGTGCGCGACAGCGTCTCCATCGGATGCGTCACCAGCACTTCAAGCAGCGCGTAGTTCGTGCCCGTCAGCTTGATGCGCTTGTCGTCGCAGAACAGGGCGCGCGCAGTGAGATCGAGGCGAAACCGGCCAAAGCGGTAAGTTCCCTGGCGTCCATTGACAGCCGGGGACGGCTGGCCCGAATGGCGGCGCAGCACCGCTTTGATACGCGCCAGCAGCTCGAGCGGCGTGAAGGGCTTGCCCAGATAGTCGTCGGCGCCGAACTCGAGCCCCACGACCCGATCCATTTCGTCCGCAAGCGAAGTCAGCATGATGACGGGAATAGTGTCGCCCGCCTCGCGCAATTGCCTGAGTGCGGTCAAGCCGTCCACGCCTGGCATCATGACGTCAAGCACTACGATGGATGGCCGCTCGAGCGCGAGGCGATTGGCGATATTGGTGGCGTTATGCAAAACCGAAAACTCGATGCCGCGCTGCTGGAAAAATTTCCTGAGGAGGTCACGCAGACCGGCATCGTCGTCTACGAGCAGGACCTGAATCGCTTCACTCTCCATCCACACCCTCCTGTCAGCCCTGATTGAAACGTGAACCCGCAGGCGAGTCGCCGGGGGCTCATGTCAGTGCCGTGACAGGCACTGAAACGTCAAACCGACAACCCTACCCAGATTCAGCCTGGTGTTGTGCCGGCGTCTCAGCAGGTCATTTCGAAAGACTCCTGTAAGGGTGGCGTGAATAAACAAGGCTGATTGGTATGCGTCGAGGTCGGCGGACAACTGGTCGCACGAGACCGCATGGAGCAACGCCTGCTCGATCTGGGTCTCCGCCAGACGGTTGGCGGCCCGGACGCGCCGCCAGAACTGCGCCGTCCCCTCAGTCGATTCGCAGCGCGCAAACACGATGCTGTAGAGGTGGCGCATGCGCGTTTCGCGCAACGCCCGCGAGAGCCGCACTTCAAGTTCCGTGCGCAGCGTACCCAGTGGATTGGGCTCGTCCGGAGGCAGGGGAACGCCGAAAGGGTCGAGCGGCAGAGCAAATCGCTCAAAAATCGCATCGAAGATCGCGTCTTTATTTCTAAAATGACCGTAGATCGCCCCTCGGGTCACCCCGGCCGCATCGGCGATTTCGTCCAGCGTGGTTTGCGTGACGCCATGACTGAAGAACATGGCCTCTGCTGCATCGAGAATCGTTGCACGCGTGTCGAGCGCTTGCGCCTTCGTCCGCCTCATTAGCATTCAGCCGCTTTCTGTCGCGCATCCATGCCCTGCGACACCGCGGCTGCTCAATAGCTCAGATGATGCGATCATAGCCGCCGTGCATGGGAGCGGACGTTAGGCTTTTTTTCGGATTATTTCAAAGTGAAATTTATCGAAGTGCGATTTCATTTAACGTGCTCCTGCTTTTTGCACATCGAGTAAGATCACCGCTCATTCTGCTGTTGCGGTTCCACCGATGTCGGGTGCGCAAATCAGTGTGGCGCTCATCTGTTGCCCGACAACATAGAAGTTTTGAATACGGCTAAACGGAGTTCACTTGAGCAACCAGTCTCCACTCGGTCGACTCGCTCTATATGTATCCAGGATGAGTAGTCCGGTTCGCACGGACGCTTCCTCCCGGTCGACCTTTGTATCACCCGACTCACGCCGTCCCCGCAAGCCAGCGCCAGCAACGGCGCCGCTGCGCACCCTGCGCTCCGGCTGCGCGCTGGCGGCTACGCTATGCCTCGCGGCTTGCGCCGTCGGTCCCGACTATCACAAGCCGCCGCAGGACATTCCCGCCACCTTCAAGGAAGGCGCCGACTGGCAGCGCGCGCAGGCCAACCCGCAAGGGGCGCTTTCCAGCACCTGGTGGCTCGACTATCACGACGACACGCTGTCCCACCTTGTGGATCAGTCGCTTAAGGCAAACCAGTCGATCGCCGCCGCGGAAGCCGCCTACCGGGTCGCCAAGGCCACGATCGATGCGAATGTCGCGAGCCTGTTCCCTACCATCGGGGTGGATGCGTCGGGCTCGCGCTCCCGTACGGCCGCTGTCGAGAGCATCACGGGTCAGCCTTATACGAGCAACCTCGTGTCCGCCAGCGCGTCCGCCAGCTGGGAAATCGACCTGTGGGGCAGTGTCCGGCGCTCGATAGAGTCGGCCAAGGCCAGCGCTCAGGCCAGCGACGCCCAGCTCGCCGGCGAGCGTCTGTCGATCGCCGCCAGCCTCGCCATCGATTATTTCGCACTGCGTCAGGCCGATATCGACATCGATTCGCTGAAGCAGCAGCAACAGATCGACGCCAAAATTCTGGAGATGGACCGCGCGGGCTTCCTGCAGGGAACGGTCTCGAACGACACGCTCCTCGATGATCAGGACAACCTCGAACTGGTGATCGCCGACCTGCAAGCCACGGAGACCTCCCGCGAGCAGGACGAACACGCCATCGCGGTGCTGATCGGCGAGCCGCCGGCCAGCTTCACGCTGCCGGCGCAAAGCGACTACACGTTTTCGACGCCCGCCGTGCCGCTCGGATTTCCGTCGGAATTGCTGGAACGGCGCTATGACGTCGTGAGCGCGGAACGTACGGCCGCCGCGGCTAACGCCAAGATCGGCGTCGCCGAGGCCGCTTTCTTCCCAACGCTTACGCTCTCGGCGCAAGGCGGCTTCGAACACAACGCCCTGGCGCATCTGTTCTCGATGCCGAGCCGCTTCTGGACGCTCGGCCCGGATCTCGCCGCGACGATCTTCGACGGCGGTGCGCGCTCTGCGGCGGTCCACGAGGCCGAGGCCACGTACGACCAGCAGGTCGCCACGTATCGCGGGACCGTGCTGTCCGCGTTCCAGAGCGTCGAAGACAGCCTGTCGTCTTACAACCATCTGCAGCAGCAGGAACAGGCGTTCGCCAACATCTACAAGCGCAACCAGCAGCTGTTCTCGAGCCAGCAGGCCCAGATGCAGGCCGGCACGGCGAGCCAGGAAGCCGTGTTGACGCAGCAGCTCACGCTGTTGCAGGCCGCGCAGAATCTGAAGGACACACAGGCAGCGTTGACGGAAAGCAGCGTCACGCTGGTCAAAAATCTCGGCGGCGGCTGGCAGTGGGATGACGCCAAGGGTGTAGCAGTCAGCACCAGTGCGAATGCCGCGCCGCAATCGTCGAATCAAACATCGGGAGCCCCGTCGCAATGAAAGATCGCCTTGAACGTGATCGCTTTGGAGAGCGAAGCGTCCAGTCCAGCGACGGCCGGTTGCGTCGGGAATCGGAAAAAAATGGAGTCTCCATGAAGTCAATACCGTTGCTGTGCGTTGCCCTGTTTGCACTGTCCGCGCTTTCCGGTTGCGGCAAATCCGGTCAGGCGTCGGCGCCGCCTCCGCCGCAGGTCGGCGTGGTCACCGTCCAGCCGACCACCGTGGCGCTGACGCGCGATCTGGTCGGACGTCTTTCGCCTTACCTGAGCGCCAACGTCACTGCACGCGTTTCCGGTGTGCTGATCAAGCGCATCTATAAGGAAGGCAGTGACGTCAAGGCCGGCCAGGTGCTGTTCGAAATCGATCCGGCCTACTATCAGGCCCAGCTGAACAACGACCTCGGCATCCTCGGCGAAGACGAGGCCACGTATCTCAACGACAAGGTCAACGCAGCGCGCTTCCACAAGCTGTTGCCGGTTGGTTCGGTTTCGCAACAGACGGTCGACAACGCCGATGCGCTGGTGCGCACCGACGCGGCCAAGGTCAAGGCCGACCAGGCACTCGTGGATAGCGCGAAGGTCAACCTCGGCTATACCAAGGTGACCTCGCCGATCAGCGGCATCGCCAGCCAGCAACAGGTCACCGTCGGCGCCGTGGTGGGCAGCAGCACCGCCGATGCCGGTTCCAGCGGCACCTTGCTGACCACGGTCAACCAGGTCGATCCGCTCTACGTGAACTTCACCATCAGCGCGTCGGATCTGGTGACACTGCGCGAAGCGGCCAGCCGCGGCAACGTCGCGCTGAGCCAGCAGGACAAGACGACCGTGCAGATCGTGTTGCCCAATGGCAGCCCGTACAACCAGACAGGCACGCTGGATTTCTCCGACGTCACCGTGAACGCAACCACCGGCGCCGTGAACCTGCGCGCGCTGGTGCCGAACGCACAGCACACGCTGCTGCCGGGCATGTACGTGACCATGAACGTCAACCTCGGCCAGCAGCACGACGTTTTCCTCGTGCCGCAGGAGGCGCTGCAACGTGACACGGTCGGCGCCTATGCGCTCGTCGTCGATGGAGGCAGCAAGGTCGTGCGCAAGGACGTCACGGCAACCGACAACTCCGGCAACAACTGGATCGTCACCGGCGGCCTCGCAGCCGGCGATCAGGTGATCGTCACCGGGCTGCAAAGCGCGCACGAAGGTGCTCAGGTGAAGGCAAGCCCGTGGCAGGCACCGGCTGCTGCACAAGGTGGCTCGGCCACCGCCGCAGCATCAGGGGTTCAGACCGCCGGCAACGCACAATAAGGACTTCGTCCCATGCCAAAGTTTTTTATCGATCGCCCAGTCTTTGCCTGGGTGATCCCGATTCTCATCTGCCTGATAGGGGTGATTTCGATGCTGAATCTCGGCATCGACTCCTATCCGGACATCGCGCCGCCAGAAGTAACGGTCACGGCAACTTACCCTGGCGCCAGCGCGGCGACCATGGAATCGACCGTGACCCAGGTGATCGAGCAGCAGCTGACCGGCATCGACAACCTGCTGTACTTCAACTCGGCATCCAATTCCAACGGCACTGTCACCATTACGCTGAGCTTTGCGACCGGCACCAATCCGGATACGGCGGAAGTGCAGGTGCAGAACAAGGTTGCGCTGGCCCAGCCGCTGCTGCCGGCCGCGGTGACCCAGCAAGGTGTGGTGGTCGCCAAGGCGAGCCCTGACATTCTGCTGTTCATCTCGCTGCAGTCGAGCAACCCCGCCATCGACGCTTACCGTCTGAGCGACATCGTCGCCTCGCAGATCCAGCCGGTGATTGCGCGGGTCAACGGCGTGGGCAACACGTTCGAGCTGGGATCGGAATACGCCGTGCGCATCTGGCTGAATCCGGACAAGCTGCAAGGCTATGGCCTGTCCACGACCCAGGTGCTCAACGCCGTGAGCGCACAGAACGCGCAGTTCGCCACGGGTTCGCTCGGTGCCGATCCGGCAGTCAAGGGCCAGGTCTTCACCGCGACGGTGTCCGGCGATTCGCTGTTCTCCTCGATCAAGCAGTTCAACAACATCATCCTGCTCACCAACAATAACGGCACGGTGGTCAGGCTGAGCGATGTTGCACGCATCACCTTCGGTGCGCAAAGCTACGGCTCGGCGGCGGTCTATAAGGGCAAGGCTGCCGGCGGTATGGGCGTCTACCTGCTGCCGGGCGCCAACGCTCTTGCCGTCGCCAAGGCGGTGAAGGCCGAAATGGGCGTGCTCGCCAAGGATCTGCCGCCGGGCGTCACCTGGAATGTGCCTTACGACACGACACCGTTCATTACCGCTTCGATTACCGATGTGGTGCGTACGCTGATCGAGGCCATTGCGCTCGTGTTCGTGGTGATGCTGATCTTCCTGCAGAACCTGCGGGCCACGATCATTCCGACGCTCGTCATTCCGGTCGCGCTGCTGGGCACGTTTATCGGCCTCTCGCTGCTGCATTACACGCTGAACCAGCTGACGCTGTTCGGGATGGTGCTCGCCATCGGCATTGTGGTGGACGATGCGATCGTCGTGATCGAGAACGTCGAGCGCATCATGACCGAGGAGAACCTCCAGCCTCGAGAGGCGACCCGCAAGGCGATGGGCCAGATTACCGGCGCCATCATCGCGATCACCGTGGTGCTGTCCGCCGTGTTCATCCCTTCCGCTTTGCAGCCTGGCGCCACCGGCATCATCTATGCGCAGTTCGCGCTGACCATTGCGGTCTCGATGGCGATGTCGGCGTTCCTCGCCATGTCGTTCACGCCAGCCCTTTGTGCCGCGATTCTCAAACCGACGGATCACCACAAAAAGAATGTCGTGTTCCGCTGGTTCGACAAGGGCTTCGACCGGGTCAACGCAACCTACTTCAGGCAGATCGGCGGCGCGGTACGTCACGCGCCGCGCTGGATGATCGTGTTCCTGCTGCTGGTTCTGCTGACGGGCTTCCTGTACACCCGTCTGCCGACCAGCTTTGTGCCGGACGAAGATCAGGGCTTTATCCTCGCCCTCGTCAATCTGCCGACTGGCGCCACGCTGCAGCGCACGGATGCGGCGATGACCGCGATGTCGGAGAAGCTCGAGCATAGTGCGATCGCCAAGGACATCGACAGCGTGTTCCAGGTCGAAGGGTTCAGCTTCGTCGGCAGTAGCGAGAACGTCGGCATGGCGTTTATCAAGTTGACCGACTGGGGCCAGCGCTCGCAAACCGCGATGCAGCTCATTCCGCAGGTCAACAGGCTCTTGCATGGCCAGCAGGACGCGCAGATCTTCGCCGTCAATCTCCCGACCATCCGCGGCTTGAGCCAGTTCGGCGGTGTCGACATGTATCTGCAGGCGCGTGCGGGCCAGTCGCGTGCGGAACTGGCGAAGGCGGAAGGCATCCTGCTGGCCAATGCTGCCAAAAATCCGACGCTGTACGGCATTCGTCCCAATTCGCTGCCCGAAGCGCCGCAGTTGCAGGTGTCTGTCGATCGTGTGCAGGCGCAGGCCATGGGGCTGTCGCTCACGGATGTCTACAACTCCATCCAGATGGAGCTCGCGCCGTTCTATGTGAATCAGTTCACTTATGGCGGCCGGGTCAAGCGCGTGTATCTGCAGGCCGATGCCCCGTACCGGATGGGCGTGGACGCGTTCGAGCACATCTACACGCCGAGTGGCATCACCAGCGCATCGACGGGCGCGACCAGTACAGCCACGAGCACGACCAACACCAGTGGCTATCTGACCAACGTCAACCCCTCGGCAACCGATACCTCGCTGAGCCCGTACAACATGGTCCCGTTGTCCAGCGTGGTGAAGTCGCACTGGGATGTGGGTCCGGTCGCGCTGCCGCGCTATAACGGCTACTCGGCAATCGAAATCGTGGGCAACCCTGCGCCGGGCTATTCCACGGGTCAGGCCATGGATGCGGTCCAGAAAATCATCAACACCCAATTGCCATCGGGTTTCGCCGCGGACTGGACGGGTCAGTCCTACCAGGAAATCATCGCCGGCAATTCGGCAACGTTGCTGATGATCCTGTCGATCGTGGTGGTGTTCCTGTGTCTCGCGGCCCTGTACGAAAGCTGGTCGATTCCGGTCGCCGTGCTGCTGGTGGTGCCGCTGGGCATGCTCGGTATGTTGTCGTTCTGTCTGTTGACCGGCGTGCCTAACGACATCTACTTCAAGATCGGTCTTGTCACCGTGATCGGTCTGGCTGCGAAGAACGCCATTCTGATCGTGGAGTTCGCGGTGGAAGGACAGGCCCACGGCATGACGCTTTACGATGCCGTGCTGACCGCGGGCAAGCAGCGCTTGCGCCCGATCCTGATGACCTCGATGGCCTTCATTCTTGGGGTATTGCCGCTCGTGCTGTCGTCAGGGGCTGGCGCCTCTTCCCGGCATGAAATCGGCACGGGCGTGATTGGCGGGATGATCTTTGCGACCTTCTTCGGGCTCTTGCTGATCCCGGTGTTTTACGTGGTCGTGCGGCGTGTGCTGGGCGATAAGCTCGACGAGGTCTCGCACAGGCTGCCGCACCATGGTGGAGATGATGCAGGTGGCACAGGCGGCACGGGTGGCACAACGGCCACAGGTGACGCGAATCCCTGAGACGGGGTCTCCGTGATCTGAAACGCCTCGGTGCTACCGAACGGGCGTTGCCGGCAGAGATGCGCGGCAACGCCCGTTTTTTATTGAGGCTCGTCAGCGGTCAGTGACGCTCGGGAAAGCGCAGCTTCGAATGATTGCGGCCGTACGAAAAATAGATGATCAAGCCGATCACCAGCCACACGACGAGCCGCATCCACGTGACGAGCGGCAGTCCCACCATCAGCAACAGGCAGAACAGAATCCCCAGCACCGGCACGATCGGCACGCCCGGGGCCCGGAACGGGCGCGAAGCGCCGGAGTCGCTGCGCCGCAAATAGATCACGGCGCCGCAGACGAGAATGAACGCGAACAGCGTGCCGATGCTGACCATCTCGCCCAGCACGCTGATCGGCGTCAGCGCCGCCACGATGGCGACGATCGTGCCGATCATGATCTGGCTCAGATGCGGAGTCTGAAGACGCGGATGAACCCGCGCGAAAAGCGGCGGCAGCAAACCGTCCTGCGACATCGTGAAGAAGATCCGGCTCTGTCCATACAGCAGCACGAGAATCACGGTGGTGAGCCCCGTCAGCGCGCCGATCTTGATCAGGACTGAGAACCATGTGAGGCCGATGGCATCCACGCCCTTGGCGATCGGATCAGGCACGTTCAGATCCGCGTACGGTACGAGCCCGGTGAGGACCCCGGCGACGAGGATATACAGCACGGTACAGATAATCAGGGATCCCAGGATACCGATCGGCATGTCGGTCTGCGGCTTTCTCGCCTCCTGCGCTGCGGTGGATACTGCATCGAAACCGATGAACGCGAAAAACACCACGGCCGAGCCACGCAGAATGCCGCTCATGCCGAAGTTGCCGAACTCCCCTGTATTCGCCGGAATGAACGGATGCCAGTTGGCCGGCTTGATGAAAAACATCCCCAGCGCGATGAAGGCCACCACCACGATCAGCTTGACCGCCACCATGATGTTGTTGAGCCGTGCGGACTCCTTCGTACCGAGCACCAGCATCGTAGTCAGGATGGCGATGATCACGATGGCCGGCAGATTGACGATACCTGTGGCCGTGGTGCCGTCGGCGAGCTTGATGATGGTGCCGGGGGCGGTCGACAGGGTCGGCGGGATGTTGATTCCCGCGTTATGCAGCAGACTCACGATATAACCGGACCAGCCGACTGCGACGGTCGCGGCGCCCATTGCATATTCGAGGATCAGGTCCCAGCCGATGATCCACGCGAAGATCTCGCCGAGGGTTGCATAGGTGTACGTATAGCTGCTGCCGCATACGGGCAGCATGGCAGCCAGTTCCGAGTAGCACAGGCCAACGAACGCGCACGCAATGCCACCGAGGATGAACGAAAGAATGATGCCCGGGCCGGCGAACTGCGCCGCCGCGGTGCCGGTCAGGACAAAGATGCCGGCGCCGATGATGGCGCCGATTCCCATCGCTGTGATGCTGGTGGCGCCCAGCGTTTTCGACAGCGAGTGGCCTCCCTCCGTATCCGCGCTTCCGACGATATCGGCGACGGATTTCCGTGCCATGTAGCTCGTATCAGCCATGATGAGTCGTCCCGTTCAAATGGTTTTTGGACGCGAACCGACTCGGCTTGCTTCGGCCCGCGAAGCACGACAAAAGCATCTGTTACCGAATACTGGCAGGGCTAAGGTGGAGAGAAAGTGGAATTAAGTGTAGTCCGAATCAGAAGTAAAGTGAAATAACGGCTCGGCGCCGCTTGCAGAGTCTTGTCAGCCCTGGTCCGTCTCGAGCATCCTCATCGCGGCTTTTTCCGCATTCGCCACGTGTAGCCGGGCGGCCGCCTCTGCAGCTTGCGCATCGCGCGCCTTGAGCGCTTTGTAGAGCTTGTCGATTTCCCGCAAGCTGGCTGGCAGGCGGTCGGGATGCATCAGGGACGTGGCGCGTAGCAGATTGACGCGTGAATAGAGGCTCGTCAGGATCTCCTTGATCAGGCCGTTGCCGCAGTTGCCGAGCAGCACGTCATACAGGTCGCCCTTGGCCTTCAGCACGGCATCCTGATTGCCGGAGTGTGCCGCCACCTTCAATGCCTGGGCGCGCTCGCCAAATTGTGCGATCGCCGCATCGTCGGCGTGACGGGTAAACTCGGCGGCGGCAAATCCTTCGAGCAGGCCGCGGATCGCATACAGCTCGGTCGCTTCCTCCCTGGAAATGACCGCGACAGTCGGCCCCTTGTGCGGCACAATGCGCACCAGCTTCTCGGCTTCGAGCCGGCGCAGCGCTTCGCGGATCGACGTGCGGCTCACGCTCAACGACTCGCAGAGTTCACGCTCGATCAGGCGCGCCCCAGGCGCAAAGCGTCCCGACATGATCGCCTGCCGGAGCACGTGCTCCACCTGGTGACGTAGCGTCTCAGGCCGTATCAGCTCCATATCGGCTGCCATGATTGTATTCCCGTCTGACAATTCACATGGCTGCTATGGTACTCGAATCCCTGTGACAGGCAAAATCCCCGGCAGGAACCGGGGCTGAGGCTTCGCTCAGAACCGGTAGCTCGAGAACAACCCATATGTGAGCTGGGTTTTCTTCTCGACAATGGGACTCCCGCTGACATCGCCGCGGAGCCTGGCGGCGATCACGGTAGCGCCCACGTCCCATTGCCTGGAAAGCCTGTAGTCAGCCTTGACGGAGACGTTCAGCGAAGCGACGCCCGCCCCCGGCGCGTATTCAGGCAGACCGGAACGCTGGCTCTGGCCGGGGTCGACACCGTAGAAAGTCCGGTTGTACTGGCTGCTGCCCCACGTCAGTCCGGGCCCAGCGCTCAACGTGAGCGCGTCCACCGGCTGATACTTTCCTTCCAGGCCCAAGGTGGCCACCGTGCCCTCGTGCTTGCCGAGAATGTCGGTCATGACGCTGCCGCGCGCCGTGAACCAGTCGAGCGTATAGCTGCCGAACAGGCCGGCATGGGCGGTACGGGAGATGTCGCCGATGCCTTGCAGGCGTGCATCGTCGGACTGGTCGCGCGGCTGGATGAAATCGTACGACAGCAACGCGGCGAGCTGCCAATGCGAGTCCTTATAGAGGTAGGCACCCATCCCCAGCGGCGTATTTGCCTCGGGCACCGTACCGATGAAATAACGCCCGTTGCTCGCGCCGAGTAACGGAATCGGCTCAAATTTGCGATCGCTCGCGCCCGGATATTCGGGCAGGCTCAAAACTCCCGTGCCGACGGTGAAATGCCAACCGTCGGGCAACATCGCGTTCGGCGATGCGGGCGCTGTAACGTCATCAGCCATAGCGTCAATCGAACCGGCACACAGTATTGCGCCGAGTAACAGATATTTTGAATAATGATGGACGCGTACTTTCATCGAAATCTCCGGGCTGGAAGCTCATGACTTCAGCCGATCAGGGAAGGGAAGCGGCATGATGCGCAGCGCGGGCATGGGCGGCCAGCCGCTTGCGATGAAACGACGGGAGGTGGCGCGAGAAGGGATAAAGACGGCGCGAGTCGCGGGAGGCTTTCAATCAAAAAAGCCGTCAACCGGTTTCAACAAAAAAACGACATTTATCGTTCGAAGCTATTACCGCTGTAATCGTTGAAACGGCTTTATCGTAAAATCAGCCCGCGGCGGTAAGGGGTATTAACAAAGCCATCGCGCTGCACAAAAATAGTCACGGATCTTCATAATCAGATCCCTCGACAAAAACTCGCTCAGCTGCGTGCGCTCGCCTCGAAGACCGCCTAAACAAATTTTCAAACAATAGAAAAGATGGAGAGACGGATGAAAAAATTCCACCTGATGGCGAGTTCCGGCGCAGCCGCTGCAGCACTCGCAATGTTCGCGCCCAGCGCATTCGCCCAAAGTTCAGTCACGCTGTACGGCCTCGTCGATACGACGGTTCGTTACCTGTCGAATGCAAATGCGAACAACGACGGCCAGGTTGCGATGGGAGAAGGCGTCGAAACACCGAGCCGGTGGGGCTTGAAGGGTACCGAAGACCTGGGCGGCGGCCTCTCGGCCGTGTTCCGGTTGGAGAACCAGTTCCAGCTCTGGTCAGGCAAGCTCGATAACAGCAGCAACCAGTTGTTCCAGCGTCAGGCGTACGTCGGGCTGTCGAGCAGCCAGTACGGCACGGTGACGTTGGGCCGCCAGCAGACGCCGTTCTTCGAGCAGATGGGCAACACCTACGACCCGTTGACCGTCGCCGACTTCTGGCAGGACAGCTACGTGTATAACCCGGTCGGCCCGTTCCTGTTCACGAACAGCTCGGTCAAGTACAGCGGCACGTTCGCCGGCCTGACGGTCGAGGGCATGTACGGCTTCGGCGGCGTGCCGGGCAGCGTCGGCTCGAACAGCATGTACGGCTTGACGGCTTCGTACTCGATTGGACCGCTGTCGGCCGACGTCGGCTTCCAGCAGAATGACGTCGAGGGCAAGAAATTCAACATCGTCAACGTAAGCACCGTGTATGCGTTCACCCCGGCCGTGAAGGTGCTTGCGGGCTGGCTGCATTCGCAGGACGAAACCGGTACGGCCGACTTCGCCCAGCAGCAGGTCGGCGCGCCGTTGCTGGCATCCGCGAGCCCGGACCGTATTGACGACAGCTTCTATGTCGGTTCGAGCTGGCAAGTGACCTCGCCGCTGACGTTGACAGTAGCGGGCTACTACGATCACGCCCGCAACGCGGCGTTCCTCGACGGCGCGCTCGGCGTCGGTATCAACTACTCGGCCACGGTGCTCGCCGAGTATGCGCTGTCCAAGCGCACCGAGGTCTACGGCACGGTCGACTTCACCCGCGGCAACGGCGCGTTCCTCTCCGACTACCCGGGCCGCAACAACCAGACCGGCGTCGCAGTCGGCCTGCGAAATCTGTTCTAAATCCGCAGCATCTCCGCGAGGTGGCTGAAACGGCCGCCTCGCGGACGATCCTTTGCTGCTGGCCTCACCCTCTGAAGGCATCGCGTCAACAATGGCGCTCCAGGGAATGCACGCTAACTGCTGGTCGTTGCGACCAGCAGTTCCTCAGCGTTGTTCGGCGGGCGCAAGCCATCGGTCCTGCCGGCGAAGTAGCGTTGTGTCAGATCAGCCGCGGATACGTGCCGTGCTTCTTCAAAGCCCGCTTCGCAGGCCATTTCCCGGATCTCCGCCGGGGTGAAGAAACTCACGAAAGGCGTACCGCTTGCCCGCGCGCCCTTCTCCGCCATCTCGAGCCCGGGTCGCACCTCCGGGTCCGCCAGTTCCAGCGGTAGCAGAAACGTCATGGCGAGCGTCGACCCTCGGGCGAGCGCCGCCACTTCGCGCAACGTGGCCGAGTTCGCCTCTTTGCTGAGATACATGCTGACGCCCGTCGACACGACAATGGCCGGCTGGCTCTCATCGAAACCGGCGGACACGAGCCCTTCCCGCCAGCTTCCCCCCGCCTCGAAGTCCACTGGCACGAAACGTAACCAGTCCGGCACGCCGAAGCCGAGTTCGATCAGGCGCTGACGCTTCCATGCCTGCGGGCCGGGCTGATCGATCTCGAAGACCTTGAGATGGGACGCAATCTCCGGGCGCCGCTGCGCGAAGCTGTCGAGGCCGGCGCCGAGAATCACATACTGACCGACGCCGCGGCCGGCCTGTTCCACGACCAGATCCTCGATGAAGCGGGCACGCGCCACGATCGAGGCGCGAAACGGCCGCGTGAACTGCGGGTCCATGTCACCACGGCTGCGCCAGTTCTCGTCCGGCGACAGCAGCTTGAGGCCGATCTCGTCTTCCAGCACATGCGGCAGCGAGTCGGACTGGACATGCAGTGCACGCCACAACGCGACTCGCGCTGCGGTGCTGTCGGGTGCGATATCGTGCCCGTCGGTCATGACTGTGGCTCCTGTGGGTTCGTGTTCGTCTGGACAAAAAAACGATGCGCAACGCTAGGCCACGACCGTCTTCAATGAGGCGATATCGCGCCGGGGCGGCGCGCCAAACATGCGCGCGTATTCACGGCTGAATTGCGATGCGCTTTCGTAGCCCACCTGATACGCGGCCACTTCGGCGTTGGCGTCCCCTGTCACCATCAGATGACGCGCTTCGAGCAGGCGTAGCTGCTTCTGGTATTGCAGCGGCGTCATCGAGGTGAGCGCCTTGAATTGCCTATGGAATGCGGAGGGACTCATTTGCGCCACGGCCGCCAGTTCCTCGATGCGGATCGTCTCGGCGAACTGGTCCCGTAACGTATGGATCGCTGTAACCACTCTCTGCGCATGACTGTTCGCCAGCACAACCTTGGCGACCTCGCCGCCATGAGGCCCCGTCAGCAGCCAATAGCAGATCTCCCGCATGATCATCGGTGCGAGGATGGGAATCGCCCGCGGCGTATCGAGCAGACGCACCATACGCAGCACGCAGTCGGCAAGCGGACCGTCGAAGTCGGTGACAAATACACCGCGGCCCAGATTGTCTTCCAGTTCGGGCGGCGCCTCGAGACGCTCCATCACATCGCGCATCACCGCAAGGTCGAATTGAATCACGATGGCGAGGAACGGTTCGGCTGGACTCGCCTCAACCACCCTGCTGAATGCCGGCATCTCGACGCTAACGACCAGCGCTCGCCCTGCCGGATAGTCGTAGCGCCGGTCGCCGAAAGTCGTCCACTTGGTGCCTTGCACGACGACACACAACGCGGGCTTCATGATCAGATGAGACGCAGGCTTTTCATGATCCGCGCGGAGGATGGCCATTCCATCAATCGCGGTAATGAACGGGCTCCCCTTACCGGCCTGCTGATCGGTATAGCGTTTGACCGCTTCAATCAAGGCATTGGACATATGCATTCCCTCCTTTCCTGAATGGTACATGCTCACGTATCCAAAGGAGGGGCTCCGAGCAGGATCAGGCAAGAAGCGAAGCAGTTCGGGCATTCAGTGTCCCGGGCGGCCGGAATAAGCTTGACTCCTGTTCAACCGGAAGTGGAGCACAGCATGACCGCAGGAAATACAGGCACAAAAATCGCAATCGTTACTGGAGGCAGTCGCGGTCTGGGACGTAATACGGTGATCAACCTTGCGCGGCGCGGCGTCAATTCGCTCTTCACCTATCGCGCGAATCGGGCAGAAGCCGACAAGGTCGTCAGCCTCGTGGCAGAGGCGGGGCAAAAGGCCATTGCACTGCCGCTCGATACCGGCAAGGTGACCGCGTTCGACGCCTTCGTGGAACAGGTTCGAAAGTCGCTTCCCGAGTTGGGCGCCGAGCGTTTCGACTTCCTCGTCAACAACGCCGGCACTTCGAATCACACCCCATTCGAGAAGACGACCGAGGAAGAACTCGACGGTCTCTACAACGTCCATTTCAAGGGCGTTTTCTTTCTCACGCAAAAACTTCTGCCGCTCATCAACGATGGTGGCCGCATCGTGAATATCTCTTCGGGACTAACCCGTGTCGCTTTTCCGGGCAGCGGGTCGTACGCGTCCATGAAGGGCGCGGTCGAAGTGCTGACCCGTTATCTCGCGAAGGAACTCGGTCCTCGCAAGATCGCCGTCAACACCGTCGCTCCGGGCGCGGTCGCGACCGACTTCAGCGGCGGCATGGTGCGCGACAATCCCGAGATTAACAAGCGCGTGGCGGAAGCGACCGCGCTCGGCCGCGCGGGCGTGCCCGACGACATCGGCCCGATGATCGCCTCGCTGCTGTCCGAGGATAACCGCTGGGTCAATGCCCAGCGTATCGAAGTCGCCGGCGGCATGGTGATCTGAGACGAGGCGCTCGTGCCCGGTTAGCCCCTCTGCGTACCAAGGGCTACCCAGCCGCCTGCTCAACCAGCGCGCAAGGCCTTAGCGAGATCGGCGAGGCGATACGGCTTGTGGACGAACGTGAACTCGCCGAGCTCGCCATGTTCGCGGCGCAGCACCGCAAGTGGATAGCCCGAGGCAAGCACGATCTTGACAGCCGGAAACTGCTCGCGAACCAGCCGCGCCAGCTCCAGTCCACTGATTCCGTGCGACATCACGATGTCGCTAAAGAGAATGTCGATCCGCGAACGCCGCATCAGGATATCGACGGCGTCCAGGCCATTACTGGCCGTCACCACCTCGTAGCCGATGCTTTGAAACAGCTCGGACGCGGCGGCCAGCAGGTCAGGCTCGTCTTCCACAAGCAGGACGGTTTCCGCCGTCAGATGCGCTGAATAGTCCTTGGCAGGGACGGGAGCGCCCGCTATGGCGGGAAGATAGATCTCGATCGTCGTGCCATTGCCGCCCACGCTGCGGATCACAACATCGCCGCCCGACTGGGTAATGAACCCATACACCTGGCTCAAGCCGAGTCCCGTCCCTTTGCCTATCTCCTTCGTGGTAAAGAACGGCTCAAACGCTCGTGCAGCAACTTCGGGCGACATGCCCGTGCCGGTGTCCGATACCGCCGCCCTGATATAAGTGCCGGCCGGAAGTCCTCCGACGTCGCCAACCTTGAGCTCGACGCGCTCAGTGCTGATCGCGATTGTTCCGCCCCCGGGCATCGCATCGCGCGCATTCACTACCAGGTTCAGCAAGGCGGCCTCGAAACGTGCAGCGTCCAACAGCACCACCGTCCGCTCCGCGGCCAACTCGACCTCGAGACTGATTGAGTCGTTCACGGCCCGATGCAGCACCGGTTCGAAGGCCCGGATGATCGTGTTCACGTCATGGGACTCGGCCTTGAGTGGCTGTTGCCGGGCGAACGAGAGAAGCTGCTGGGTCAGCGAGGCACCACGGTCGACGGCACGCTGCATCGCATCCAGCATGCGCGTGTCCAGATGGGTGCGCGATTGTGCGGAGAGCACCTGCAGCCCGTTCGAAATCACGGCCAGCAGATTATTGAAGTCATGCGCGACACCGCCCGTCAGCTGGCCGATCGCCTCCATCTTCTGCGATTGAAACAGCGCGGCATTGGCGCGTTCCAGTGCAGCGGCCGCTTCCTTGCGCTCGGTGATATCGCGAGTCACTTTCGCAAATCCGAGGAGCGTGCCGAATTCGTCGCGGATCGCATCCACCACCACGTTTGCCCAGAAGCGGCTCCCGTCTTTGCGAACCCGCCAGCCCTCCAGTTCCGCCCGGCCGTCGCGCGCCGCCATCGCGAGCGTCAGCGCCGGCACACCGCGGGCGCGATCTTCCTCGGTATAAAAGCGGGAAAAATGCTGACCGACGATCTCGTGTTGCTGATATCCCTTGATACGCGCTGCCCCGGCATTCCAGCTGGTTATTTCTCCGGCGGGGGACAGCAGATAGATGGCGTAGTCCGTGACCCCATGAACAAGGAGACGGAACTGTTGCTCGCTCTTGCGCAACTCTTCCTCAGCCACCTTGCGTTCGGAAATATCACGCGTGATTTTCGCAAATCCCACCAGCTCGCCGGAATTGTCGCGGATGGGATCGACCACAACGCTGGCCCAGAAGCGCGTGCCGTCCTTGCGCACCCGCCATCCCTCGTCTTCGAACTTGCCTTCCTCGAGTGCCGTGCGCAACGCCCGTTCCGGGACGCCGGATGCGCGGTCCTCATCCGTATAGAACTGGGAAAAGTGTTTTCCTATGATCTCGCTGGCGACGTAGCCTTTGAATCTTTGGGCCCCGGCATTCCAGCTGACGATGTAGCCGCGCGTATCCAGCATGTAGATCGCGTAGTCCTTTACGCTGGTCACAAGCAGTTCGAATCGCTGGGCATCGGTCAGTCCGGCGGGCGCTGCGTGATTGTCGGTTGTCATCGTCGTGGGTGGAAAAGTCGATACCTGGCCGGAGACACTCTATCCTGCCAGCGAAGTCAGCACACAACCTCCTATGAGGCAAATTCTAGATCAACCCCACCGGCAGGGGTGGCGTA